>JAMPXD010000092.1 GCA_023701365.1 Geobacteraceae bacterium | reverse complement strand
GGAGATCACCTGCGCCAGGAAGACCACTGTCGGCTACTTCTCCCAGGACGTGGGGGAGATGGCGGGGCGCTCGGCCCTGGAGGAGGTGATGGCCGGCTCGGCGGAGACGGTCCGGCTGGGCGCCGAGCTGAAGGAGATGGAGGAGGCGATGTCCCGGCCGATGCCGGACCAGGAGATGGCGGAGCTCCTGGAGCGGTACGGCGCCGTCATGGAGGAGTTCGAGCACCGGGGCGGCTACGACCTGGAGAGCCGTGCCCAGACCGTGCTGACCGGCCTCGGCATCGGCCCGGACCGCTTCCACCACCCGGTCGAGTCGTTCAGCGGCGGCTGGAAGATGCGGATCGCCCTGGCCGGGATACTTACCCTCAAGCCGGACGTGCTCCTTCTGGATGAGCCGACCAACCACCTGGACGTGGAGTCGATCATCTGGCTGGAGGAGTGGCTGGCGGGCGAGTTCGACGGGGCGCTGCTGATGACCAGCCATGACCGGGACTTCATGAACCGGGTGGTCTCCCGGATCATCGAGGTGGCCAACCGGACGGTCACCACCTACGGCGGCGACTATGATTTCTACGAGCGGGAGCGGGATGTCCGCCGCGACCAGCTGCTGGCGAGCCACAAGCGCCAGCAGGAGATGCTCGCCAAGGAGGAGGAGTTCATCGCCCGCTTCGCGGCCCGGGCCTCCCACGCGGCCCAGGTCCAGTCGCGGGTGAAGAAGCTGGAGAAGATCGAGCGGATCGAGATCCCCGCCGAGGAAAGGACCGTCCGCTTCGAGTTCAGCGACCCTCCCCGCAGCGGCGAGGACGTGGCGGTGCTGGAGAACCTGGGGAAGGCGTGGCAGACCCCCGACGGCAGGGAGCATCCGGTCTTCAGCGGGGTTTCCGGGGTCATCCGCCGGCAGAGCAAGATCGCGGTGGTCGGGGTGAACGGCGCGGGGAAATCGACCTTCCTGAAGACCCTGGCCGGCCAGACCGAGCCCACCGCCGGCACCGTTGTTCTCGGGGCCAACGTCGAGCTCGGCTACTTCAGCCAGCACGCCATGGAGCTCCTGGAGCCCAGGAAGACGGTGTTCGAGACGGTGCAGGAGGCGATGCCGCTGGCCAACATCGGGGTGTTAAGGAATCTGCTCGGGGCGTTCCTGTTCCAGGGTGACGCGGTGGACAAGAGGATCGAGAACCTCTCCGGCGGCGAGAAGAGCCGGGTGGTGCTGGCCACCCTGCTGGCGCGGCCGGTCAACTTCCTGGTGCTGGACGAGCCGACCAACCACCTGGACATCAGGTCGCGGGAGATTCTCCTTGACGCGCTGAAAAACTTCGCCGGCACGGTGGTGCTGGTCAGTCACGACCGCCACTTCCTCCGGCTCCTGGTGGACCGGGTGATCGAGATCGACCATGGCGAGATGCGGACCTATGAGGGGAACTACGACTATTACCTGGGCAAGGCACACGCTGAGGCCTGTTAACATCACGGCACATTACTTCGCGATCAATGTAGGGTGGGTTAGCGATAGCGTAACCCACCAATCGGCGGCCAATGGTGGGTTACGGCGATGAATCCGCCTAACCCACCCTACGTCAGTTCAAGATAGGATACCTGGACGCAAGGGATATCATGAAACAGCCGGGACAATGGAGAATCGGCCCAGAATCGGTGCGGATGCTGGAGCTGGGGCACCCATGGATCATTGCCGACGCCTATACGAAAGCCTGGCCCACCGGCGCGGCCGGCGACCTGGTGGAGCTGACCGACCAGCAGGGGCGCTTTCTCGCCACGGCGCTCCTCGACCCGGCCGACCGGATCGTCGCCCGGGTGCTGGGGCGGGACCGGCTGCGGCTGGACCGGGCCTGGCTGGCGAAACGGCTACAAGCGGCGCTCCAGCTGCGCCGGGCCCATGCCGACCCGGGGGACACCAATGCCTGGCGGCTGGTGAACGGCGAGGGGGACGGCCTCCCCGGTCTGACCGTTGACCGCTACGGGGAATATCTGCTGGTGCAGCTCTACTCTGCCGGTTGGCGGCCCCATCTGAAGATGGTGACCGAGGCGCTGCTGGAGCTGTTGCAACCGGCCGGGATCTACGAGAAGTCCCGGCCGCAGCGGACCAGGGAGCTGGAGGGGGGTAGCGAGACGAAGAAGTACGGGCGGCTCCTGGCCGGCCGTCCCGCGCCTGACCCCCTGGAGGTTCGGGAAAACGGCCTCAATTTTCTGGTGAGCCTGGAGCGCGGCCTGAACAGCGGCCTGTTCCTCGACCAGCGCAACAACCGGCGCGACCTGATGGCCCGCGCCAGGGGGAAGCGGGTGTTGAACCTGTTCTCCCATACCTGTGCCTTCTCGGTGGCGGCCGCGGCTGCCGGGGCGAGCCTGGTGACCAGTGTCGACGCCTCGTCCACCTATACCGATTGGGGAAGGGCGAACTTCGGCGCCAACCGGCTCAATCCGAAGCGGCACGAGTTCATCGTCGGCGATTGCCTGACGGTGCTGGGGGAGCTGGCGCGCCAGGGTAAGAGCTACGACATCGTCCTGATGGACCCCCCATCCTTCTCTACCACGGCCAAGAGCCGCTTCACCACCCGCGGCGGCACCTCCGACCTGGTGGCGGCGGCGCTCCCCCTGCTGCCGCCGGGGGGGGTGCTGATCGCCTCCTCCAACCACCAGAAGGTCGATCTGGCCGACTACCTGAAGGAGCTGCGCCGGGGCGCCCTCCAGGCTGGGAACGAGCTGCGGGTGATCTCCCTGGCCGGCCAGCCGGAGGATTTCCCCTATCCGGTCACCTTTCCCGAGGGGCGCTATCTCAAATACGCGGTCTGCGTGAAGGGGGAGAAGGCATGAAGAAACGCGGCTCCTCCGACACCCCGCTGGTCTGGTCCTCTGAGCTGGGGCGGGTCTGCCCCGGCTGCGGCAAGGCCGCGGCCTCCTGCATCTGCGCGCGGCAGCAGGCGCGTCACGTGGGCGACGGGATCGTCCGGGTCAGGCGCGAGAGCAAGGGGCGGGGGGGGAAGACGGTCTCGGTGGTGACCGGGGTGGCGGGTGATGATAGCAGCCTTAACGCACTTGCCGGCGAGCTGAAACGCCGCTGCGGCAGCGGCGGGACGGCGAAGGACGGGGTGATCGAGATCCAGGGGGACCACTGCGACCTGCTGGTCGCCGAGCTGAGCCAGCGGGGCTATACGGTGAAACGGGCAGGGGGATAGAAGGCAGGCTGAAGGCTGAAGGAAGGAAAAACCTTATTACCTACAGCCTACAGCCTAAATACCTTTTTTGATTAACGAGGTTTTTCTGTGGCACTGATCAGTTTGAGAAACATAAGCCTTGCCTTCGGCGGGCCGCCGCTTCTGGACGGGATCAACCTCCAACTGGAGCCCGGCGACCGGCTCTGCCTGATGGGGCGCAACGGTTCCGGGAAATCGACCCTGATGAAGCTGATCAGCGGCGAGCACACCCCCGACGGCGGGGAGATCTCCCGCCAGCAGGGGTTAAGGGTGGCGCTGGTCTCCCAGGAGATCCCGCAGGGGCTCGCGGGGACGGTGTTCGACGTGGTGGCCGGGGGAATGGGAAATGCGGCCGCGCTCCTGACTGAGTACCACCAGGTGAGCCATCTCCTGGCGACGGAAGGCGGGGAAAAATGGCTCGCCCGCCTGGAGTCCCTGCAGAAGTCCCTGGAGGAGCAGGAGGGGTGGCAGCTGCACCAGGAGGTGGAGCGGGTCCTGTCACGGCTCGCGCTCGACCCGGATGCGGAGTTCGCCACCCTCTCCGGCGGCACCAAGCGCCGGGCGCTGCTGGCCCGCGCCCTGGTGGCGGCCCCCGACATCCTGCTCCTGGACGAGCCGACCAACCACCTGGACATCGACACCATCGTCTGGCTGGAGGAGTTCCTCCTGAAGAATGTCCGGACCTTCCTGTTCATCACCCACGACCGGGCCTTCGCGCGCCGGCTCGCCAACCGGATCGCCGAGCTGGACCGGGGCCGGCTGTACGCCTTCGCCTGCGGCTACGACGCCTTCGTGGAGCGGCGCGAGGAGCTGCTGGCGGCGGAGATTACCCGCCAGGCCCTGTTCGACAAGAAGCTGGCCCAGGAGGAGGTGTGGGTGCGCCAGGGGATCAAGGCGCGCCGGACACGGAACGAGGGGCGGGTGCGGGCGCTGAAAAAGATGCGCGAGGAGCGGCGGGAGCGGCGGGAGCGGGTCGGTCAGGTGAAGATCCAGCTCCAGGAGGCGGAGCGCTCCGGCCGGCTGGTGGTGGAGGCGGAAGGTGCGTCATTCGGCTACGACGGCCGGTCGGTAATCAACAATCTTACCACCACCATCGTCCGCGGCGACCGGGTCGGGATCATCGGCCCGAACGGCTCGGGGAAGACCACCCTGCTCCGGCTCCTCCTCGGGGAGCTGGCGCCGCAAGCCGGGGAGGTGCGGCCCGGCAGCCGGCTGGAGGTGATCTACTTCGACCAGCTGCGGGAACAGCTCGACCAGGAGAAGACCGTCCAGGAGAACGTCGGGGAGGGGAACGACACCATCACCGTGGGCGGCAAGCCCCGCCATATCATCGGCTACCTCCAGGATTTCCTGTTCACCCCGGAGCGGGCCCGCACCCCGGTCCATATCCTCTCCGGCGGGGAGCGCAACCGGCTCCTCCTGGCCAAGCTGTTCACAAGACCCTCCAATGTCCTGGTAATGGACGAGCCGACCAACGACCTGGACGCCGAGACCCTGGATCTGCTGGAGGAGTTGCTCCTCGACTATTCCGGGACCCTGCTGCTGGTGAGCCACGACCGGGAGTTCCTGAACAACGTGGTGACCAGCACCCTGGTCCTCAACGGGGAGGGGGAGGTTCGGGAGTACGTCGGGGGGTACGACGACTGGCTGCGCCAGGCGGCGGCCGAGGCCCCGGCTGTGCCGGCAGCGCCTTCCCCGGCAAAGCCGGCGGAGGCGAAGCGGCAGGCCAGGGCGGAGCGTCCCCGCAGGCTCAGCTTCAAGGAGGAGCGGGAGCTGGAGAGCTTGCCTGAGTTGATCGGCGCGCTGGAGGGGGAGCAGGAAACGCTGCACCTGCGCCTCGCTGACCCGGAGTTCTACCGGAGCGCGGGCGGCGAGGTGGCCAGCATCAACGGGCGGCTGGCGCAGCTGGACAGGGAGCTGGCGGAAGCTTATCAACGGTGGGAGGAACTGGAAAGCCTCAAGGGGATGGCATCATAACCCAAATAGAGGCAAAATCCGTTGCACGCGGATCAAATCTGATAACTTCTGATCAAGGCGGATTAAAGTCAATTGCATTGTCTCAGGTTGTTAATCAGATTCTGATCCGATTCGATCAGAAGTTTATCCGCGTGAAATGCCTTTCAGATTTTGATCACGGCCCGATAGTGAACGACGCAGCGCCGGCCACCTCCTGCCGTTGATCGAAGGTCCGCTCCAGGAACTCCACCCGGTTGTCCCGGCCGATCAGGATCACGGTTGAGGAGCGGGTGCCGTACTCGTTGCCGCTCACGTAGATCGGGGAGAGGGTTCGTTCCCGCTCGATGCCGAAGCCGGTGTCGGGCAACTGCGGATCGGGGTAGGCACCCCGGTCGGCGAGGAGCGCGAAGAGCTCATCGGGCGCCACCGTCCCGTCCCGCAGCAGATGCTCCAGCCGCTTTCTGGCGGCGACCACCTTCGGCCAGGGGGTGTCGAGCAGGCCGTTGCTCAGGCCGTGGATGCCGGCGGCGACCCGGCTGGAGCCCTCCCCCCGGTTGGCGTGGTAGCAGAGGCCGGAGTCGTCGCCGAACAGGAGATTGAACCCCCCGTATTTTCCCTCTTCCCGCTGCAATTGCTCCCGGTATTCCGCCGGCGTCATCGTCCCCTTGAGGAAATCCGCCGCCAGCATCCCCCGTGAGGGGAGCTGATGAACCGGCTTCGACGGCTCCCGGTAGTAGGTAACCGCAGCCAGCCGCCTCTCCCGGGTCACCCCCAGCCAGGTCCCCCCGGCCAGCAGGTCGCGCCCCGCCAGGACATGCGGCGCATCCTCCCAGAAAGCGGCGGGGGCGGTGGGGCGGCTGAAATACTCGTCCCGGTTCGCCGCCAGGACCAGGCGGTAGCGGGGGTGGCAGTCGGTTGCAAAGACGATCAGGCACATGCTCTTCCTACTCCTTTCCCCTCTCCCGCAGGAACTCCGCCAGGATCATCCCGGTATGCGACCCCTTGCCCACCCGCGCCACCTGCTCCGGCGTCCCTTCGGCGACGATCCGGCCGCCGCCGTCACCCCCCTCGGGGCCGAGGTCGATGATCCAGTCGGCCTCGGCGACCACGTCCAGGTTGTGCTCGATCACCACCACGCTGTTTCCCGCCGCCACCAGGCGGTGCAGCACCCGGACCAGCCGCTCCACGTCGGCCATGTGGAGGCCGATGGTCGGCTCGTCGAGGAGATACAGGGAGGAGTGAGGGGTGAGGGGTGAGGGTGCTTCCCGCGCCTTGGCCAACTCGGTGACCAGCTTGATCCGCTGGGCCTCGCCGCCGGACAGCGTCGGGCTCTGCTGGCCAAGGGTGAGGTAGCCGAGCCCCACTTCCCGGAGGAGGAGCAGGGGGTGGTGGACCTGGCGGTGTTGGGCGAAGAAATCGACCGCCTCATCGACGCTCATGGCGAGGAGCTCGCCGATGCTCCGCCCCTTGAAGCGGACCATCAGGGTCTCCGGGGTGAAGCGGGCGCCGCCGCACGCCTCGCAGGCCACCTTGACGTCGGGGAGGAAGCTCATCCCGATGGTCTTGATCCCCTGCCCCTCGCACTCCGGGCAGCGTCCCCCCTTGACGTTGAAGGAGAAGCGGGAGGGGGTGTAGCCGCGCATCCGCGCCTCCGGGGTCTGGGCGAACAGCCGGCGGATCGCGTCCCAGAAGCCGACGTAGGTGGCGGGGCAGGAGCGGGGGGTCTTGCCGATGGGGGTCTGGTCCACCTCCAGCACCCTGGCGATATTCTCCCAGCCGTGGATTTCATGGCAGCCGCGCAAGGGCGCACGGCCGTGCGCCCCTGCATTGCGACCTTCGGAAAGGAGCATCCGGAGATTTGCGTGCATAACTTCCCGGACCAGGGTGCTCTTGCCGCTGCCGGAGACGCCGGTGACGCAGACCAGCCGGCCGAGCGGAATGGTGGCCGAAATTCCCTTGAGGTTATGGAGGGATGCGCCGCTTACCTCGATGGCCGGTTCATCCCCGGCCGGCGCCGGGCGGCGCGCCATGAAGGGGTGGCGCAGCGGCTGGGCCAGGAAGTGGCCGGTGACCGATTCCGGGCTTGCCATCACCTCTGCCAGGGTCCCCGCGGCCACCACCCGGCCGCCGTTCACCCCGCCGCCGGGGCCGAGGTCGATCAGGTGCTCGGCGCGCCGGATCGTCTCCTCGTCGTGCTCCACGACCACCACCGTGTTCCCCTTTCCCTCCAGCTTCCGCAGGGTGTCGAGGAGCATCCGGTTGTCCCGGGGGTGGAGGCCGATGGTCGGCTCGTCCAGGATGTAGCAGACCCCCCGCAGGTTGGAGCCGAGCTGGGCGGCCAGCCTGATCCGCTGGGCCTCGCCGCCGGAGAGGGTAGGGGCGCCCCGGTCCAGGGAGAGATAGCCGAGCCCCACCTCCTCCAGAAAGGAGAGGCGGGCCTCGATCTCGCTTTTCAGGTCGCGGGCGATGGCCCCCTCCCGCCCCGCGAGCGCAAGCCCCCGGAAGAAGGCCGCCGCCTCTGTCACCGGCAGCGCCCCGATCTCGGCGATGTTCCGCTCCCGGAAGCGGACCGCCAGGGCCTCGGGATTGAGGCGGCTGCCGTCGCAGACGGGGCAGACCCGCTCCTCCCCCTCCCACCACGCGTTCCACCAGATCTCCTCGCCTGTCTGCTCCTCGTCGAAGCCGGGGAGGAGGAGGCCGGTGCCGAAACAGCGGGGGCACCAGCCGTGCTTCGAGTTGTAGGAGAACAGGCGCGGGTCCGGCTCCGGGAAGCTCTTGCCGCACGATGCGCAGGCGCGGAGGGTGGAGAATAGCATCTCCTTGCCCTGAACCCCTTCCCCTTCAGGGGGAAGGTCGGGATGGGGGTGGGGTTTGCTGCTCCGTCTTCCCCCATCCCCAACCCGAGCCTCCCCTTGAAGGGGAGGGAGGAAGGAGCCTCGCTCGAAGACCTTGACCACCCCCTTGCCGAAGGCGAGCGCCCGGTCGAGGAGCTCCCGCAGCTCCCGCTCCTTCTCCGGGGTCACCTCGATCTCCCCCAGCGGCAGCTCGATGGAGTGCTCCCGGAAGCGGTCGAGGCGCGGCCAGGGGGAGGTGGGGGTCATGACCCCGTCCACCCGCAGTTCTGCGAACCCCTTGGCCGCCGCCCATTTCGCCAGGTCGGTGTAGTACCCCTTGCGGGCGACCACCAGGGGGGCGAGGAGGAGGACGGTGCGGCCGCGCAGGTCGCGGAGCAGCCGGGCGACGATGGCGTCCGGGTTCTGGGGGGAGATGGGGCTGCCGCAGTCGGGGCAGTGCTGGACCCCGAGCTTGACGAACAGGAGGCGGAGGAAGTGGTGGATCTCGGTGAGGGTCGCCACGGTGCTCTTGCGTCCCCCCCGGCTGGTCCGCTGCTCGATCGCCACGGTCGGCGGGATGCCGGTGACCGCGTCCACGTCGGGGCGGGCCGCGGGCTGGACGAACTGGCGGGCGTAGGCGTTGAGGGACTCCAGGTAGCGCCTTTGCCCCTCGGCGAACAGGATGTCGAAGGCGACCGTGCTCTTGCCGCTTCCGCTGATGCCGGTGATGACCGTGAAGCGGTCGCGCGGGATGGTGATGTCCACGTTTTGCAGGTTGTGCTCCCGGGCCTTGAGGATGCAGATGGCGTTCTCGCAGCCGGGAAGGGGGGATATCGCAGGGGCGGACGGCGTCCGCCCTGTTGAGGGCGCATGCCATGCGCCCCTACCCACCATCTTTCTGATCGCGCGCAGTTCCTCCTCGTACTCCCGCAGCGCCAGGCCGGTGTGGCTCTCCGGGCAGGCCACCGCCGCGGCCGGGGTGCCGGTGCAGACCACCCTTCCGCCGCCGTCGCCCCCCTCGGGGCCGAGGTCGATCAGCCAGTCGGCGGCCCGGATCACGTCCAGGTTGTGCTCGATCACCACCAGGGAGTCACCCGCGGCCAGCAGGCGGCAAAAGGCGGCCAGCAGCCGGGCGATATCCTCGAAGTGGAGGCCGGTGGTCGGCTCGTCGAACAAAAACAGGGACTGGGGACCAGGGACCGGGGACCGGGAACCCCCTTTATCTTTCCTGGCCTTGGCCAGGTGACCGGCCAGCTTCAGCCTTTGCGCCTCGCCGCCGGAGAGGGTCGGCACTGGCTGGCCGAGCCGGAGGTAGCCGAGCCCCACCCCCTCCAGCGGCTCCAGCCCCCTGAGCACCTCGGGCCGGTCGGCAAAGAAGGCGACCGCCTCGGTGACGGTCATCTCCAGGACGTCGGCGATGGAGACCGGTTTACCGCCGGCGGCGGGGACCAGGGTCACCTCCAGCAGCTCGGCCCGGTAGCGGCGGCCGTCGCAGTCGGGGCAGCGCAGGTAGACGTCGGCCAGGAACTGCATCTCCACGTGCTCGAAGCCGTTGCCGCCGCAAGTGGAGCAGCGGCCGCTGCCGCTGTTGAAACTGAAGGCGCCGGCCGTGTACCCCCGCTCCTTTGCCAGCGGCTCGGCGGCAAACAGCTTGCGGATGGCGTCGAACGCCCCCACGTAGCTGGCCGGGTTGGAGCGGGTGGTCCGGCCGATCGGGGACTGGTCGACCAGGATCACCTCGCCGATCAGCTCGCTGCCCCGGATCGCCCGGTGCTCACCCGCCGCTTCGGTCGGCCGGCCGAGACGCTTGAGGAGCCCACGGTGGAGCACCTCCTGGACCAGGGTCGATTTCCCCGAGCCGGAGACGCCGGTGATGCAGACCAGCCGGTTCAGGGGAATGCGGACGTCGATCCCCTGCAGGTTGTGGGCGGAGGCGCCGAGGATTTCGATATAGTCTTTTGTAGGGGCGAGGCATGCCTCGCCCTCACTCCCCTTGCTGCCGGCATCCACCCGCTTCTTCCCGGAAAGATACTGCCCGGTCAGCGACCGTTTCGCCCGCAGCAGCTCCGCCGGGGTGCCGAAGAAGACCACCTCGCCCCCCCGTTCGCCCGGACCGGGGCCGAGGTCGAGGACCCGGTCGGCGGCGAGCATCACCTGGGGGTCGTGCTCCACCACCAGCAGTGTGTTCCCGGCGTCGCGCAGCCGCCTGAGGACCCCGATCACCTTCCCCATGTCGCGGGGGTGGAGGCCGATGGAGGGCTCGTCCAGGACGAACAGGGTGTTCACCAGCGAGGTGCCGAGGGCGGTGGTCAGGTTGATCCGCTGCACCTCACCCCCCGACAGGGTGCGGGACTGGCGGTCGAGGGTGAGGTAGGGAAGCCCCACCTCCACCAGGTAGCCGAGCCGGGTCCGGAGCTCCCGCAGCAGCAGCTGCGCCGCCTCGTCGAGGGGGGCGGGGAGGGTGAGCTCCTCGAAGAAGGCCCGGCAGCGCTCGATCGGGAGGAGCATGACGTCATGGAGGGTGAGGCCGGGGAGGGAGCGCAGCACCCGGTCGGAGAACTCAGCCCCCTCCGGGCGGAAGCGCCGTGCCGGCGCAAGGCAGAGGTCGGCCTCTTCTCTCGTGCCGAGCCGCCAGAAGAGCGCATCGGGCTTGAGGCGCGCACCCCGGCAGGCGGGGCAGGGGGTGTAGGCCCGGTACCTGGAGAGGAGGACCCGGATGTGCATCTTGTAGCTCTTGCTCTCCAGCCAGTCGAAGAAGCGGCGCACCCCGTACCAGAGCCCGTCCTCCCACGGTCCCTCCCCCTCCAGCACCCACTGCCGCTCCGTGTCGGAGAGCTCGCGCCAGGGGACATCGGTCGGGACCTGCCGCTTCCCGGCGAAGCGGAGCAGGTCGTCCCGGCACTCCCGGTAGCTCTCGCTCTGCCAGGGGCGCACAGCTCCTCCCGCCAGGCTCCTGGAGTCGTCCGGCACCACCAGGCCGTAGTCGACGCCGATCACCCGGCCGAAGCCGCGGCAGTTCCCGCAGGCGCCGACCGGGGAGTTGAAGGAGAACAGGTTCGGCTGGGGGTCGCCGTAGCTGATGTCGCAGTCGGGGCAGTGGAGCTCGCCGGAGAAGCGCCACGGCTCTCCCGGCGCGCCGGCGCTGTCCAGGGGGTAGACGAGGAGCCGCCCCCGGCCGGCCGAAAGAGCCGCCTCCAGACCCTCCACCAGCCGTGGCCGGTTTGCCGCGGTCAGCAGGGTCCGGTCCTGGACCACCTCCAGGAGCCGCTCATCCTCCCGGTGGATGCGGGTGTACCCCTGGCCGGCGAGGAAGCCTTTCACCTCCTCGCCGGTGAAGTTGGCCGGGATCTGGACCGGGAAGGTGACCAGGACAGTGAGGGGAGAGCTGCTCCCCTCTCCCTCTGGGAGAGGGTGGCCGAAGGCCGGGTGAGGGCGTGCCAGCAATTCAGCGAAGATCGAGTCCGGGGTGTCGCGCCTGACCTCCCTGCCGCACCCCTTGCAGTAGATGCGGGCCGCCCTGGCGAACAGGAGCTTCAGGTGGTCGGCGAGCTCGGTCATCGTCCCGACCGTGGAACGGGAGGTGCGGACCGGGTTGGTCTGATCGATGGCGATGGCGGGGGGAATCCCCTCGATCCGGTCGGCCCTGGGGCGGTCCATCCGCTCCAGGAACTGGCGGGCATAGGGGGAGAAGGTCTCCACGTAGCGGCGCTGTCCCTCGGCGTAGACCGTGTCGAAGGCGAGCGACGACTTCCCGGAGCCGGAGACCCCGGTGACCACGGTCAGCTCCCCGAGGGGAATGTCGAGGTCGAGCCCCTTCAGGTTGTTCTGCCGGGCGCCCCGTATGGAAATGGAATCGTTGGCCATGCGGAGTGAAAGTATAGCAGGGAAGAGAGACGGTGGCGAGCCCTTTGCTCCCGGCGGGCTTTTCCTTGACAGCTGCTTGGGCGGCCGGTATCTTGCGGGGAGATGCGGAATGCGGAATGCGGAATGCGGAATGCGGAATGCGGAATGCGGAATGCGGAATGCGGAATGCGGAGGCTGTTTATGGTAACGGATAATGAAGCTGTCAGGCCCGGGCGCTACCGCCATTACAAGGGGAACTGCTATGAAGTGATCGGCGTTGCGCGGCACAGCGAAACCGAGGAACAGCTGGTCGTCTACCGCTGCCTCTATGGCGATTATTCCCTATGGGTCCGGCCTCTGGCCATGTTCTCCGGGACGGTAACCGTCGAGGGACGCGAGGTCCGGCGATTTACCAGGTGCGAGGAGAAATGAACCCGCGCGCAGGGCAATTCCTCGTCACTGGGCCGCCGCAAAAAAAAGGCCCCTCCGTTCCGGGAGGGGCCTTTCGTCATTCACGCCACCAGCGTTAGCCGACCTGTCTGCCGCCGCACGCCTTCAGGCGGCCATGGGCCTCCCAGAGGGTCCGCTCGGTGGTCTCCCAGTCGATGCACTTGTCGGTGATGGACACCCCGTATTTCAGCTGGGACAGGTCCTTGGGGATCGGCTGGTTGCCCGCCTCCAGGAAGCTCTCGATCATTACCCCGGAAATGGAGCGGTTTCCGGCGACGATCTGGCTGATCACGTTTTCCAGGACGAGCGGCTGATTCTCGTGGTTCTTCTCCGAGTTGCCGTGACTGCAGTCGACCATTATGGTCGGGAAGAGCTTGTTCTTCCCCAGCATCTCCTCGGTCCTGGTGATGTCCTCGGGGTGATAGTTCGGCTTCTTCCCCCCCCGCAGGACGATATGGACGTCCGGGTTGCCGGTGGTCTGGATGATGGAGCTGAGCCCTTCGCGGTTGATGCCGAGGAAGGAGTGGGGGTGCTGGGCGGCGATCATGGCGTCGATGGCGATCTGGAGATTGCCGTCGGTGCCGTTCTTGAAGCCGATCGGGAAGGAGAGGCCGCTCGCCAGCTCGCGGTGGGTCTGGGATTCGGTGGTGCGGGCGCCGATCGCCCCCCAGCAGAGCATGTCCGCCAGGTATTCGGGGGTGATCGGATCGAGCATCTCGGTTGCCACCGGGAGTTGCAGCTCGGTCATCTTGCAGAGGAGGCCGCGGGCGACCCCGAGCCCCTTGGAGATCAGGTGGGTGGCGTTCATGTCCGGGTCGTTGATGAGCCCCTTCCATCCTACGGTGGTGCGGGGTTTCTCGAAGTAGACCCGCATGATCAGGAGGAGCTGGTCGGAAACCTGCTTCGACAGCCTGGCCAGGCGCTCCGCGTAGTCGAGGGCGGCCTTCGGGTCGTGGATCGAGCAGGGGCCGACCACCACCATCAGGCGCGGGTCCCTCCCCTTCAGGATGTTCTTGATCTGGTCGCGGCTGTCGCTGACGAATGCGCTCCCCTCGGCGGAGAGGGGGAACACCTGCCTGAGGTCGGCCGGGGCGATAATCGGGGTGATGCTCTTGATCTTGAGGTTGCTCGTTTTTACCATCTTG
>JAMPXD010000277.1 GCA_023701365.1 Geobacteraceae bacterium | reverse complement strand
GTTCACCACCATATAGCGGCGATGGAGGTCCGGGTCGCTCCCGAGGGGGAGGACGAGGGAACGGGAGGTGTCGCTGGGTCGGGTCATGGTGCAGCTCCTGTGAAACGGTATTACTGATTGAGTATAGCCGCAATCCGGGCAAAGGAAAGACTTTACATGTTTCTTCTGTACTTTCCCCCCACCTCGTACAGAGCTCTTGTAATCTGCCCAAGCGACGCCACCGTCACCGTCTCCATCAGCTCCGCAAAGATATTGCCGCCGGCGATGGCCACCTCCTGGAGGCGCCCGAGGGCCGCCGGCGCCGCCACCTTGTTTCGCTCCTGGAAGGCGCGCAGGTTTCGGATCTGCTGCTCCTTCTCCTCCCTGGTGGCGCGGGCGAGCTCCCCCGGCACCTGGTACCCCTCTTCCCCGGCGCGGGGATTGAGGAAGGTGTTGACGCCGATGATCGGGAGTTCACCGCTGTGCTTCTTGTGCTCGTAGAGCATCGACTCGTCCTGGATCTTCGAGCGCTGGTACTGGGTTTCCATGGCGCCGAGCACCCCGCCCCGCTGGTCGATCCGCTCGAACTCGGCCAGCACCGCCTCTTCCACCAGGTCGGTCAGCTCGTCGATGATGAACGCCCCCTGGAGCGGGTTCTCGTTTTTCGCCAGGCCGAGCTCCCTGGTGATGATCATCTGCACCGCCATGGCCCGGCGCACCGATCCCTCGGACGGGGTGGTGACCGCCTCGTCGTAGGCGTTGGTGTGCAGCGAGTTGCAGTTGTCGTACAGCGCCATCAGCGCCTGGAGGGTGGTGCGGATGTCGTTGAAGTCCATCTCCTGGGCATGGAGCGAGCGTCCGCTCGTCTGGATGTGGTACTTCAGTTTCTGACTCTTCTCGTTGGCGCCATACCTCTCCCGCAGCACCACCGCCCAGATGCGCCGGGCCACCCGGCCGATGACCGTGTACTCCGGATCGAGGCCGTTGGAGAAGAAGAAGGAGAGGTTTCCGGCGAAGTCGTCGATATGCATGCCGCGGGAGAGATAGTACTCCACGTAGGTGAAGCCGTTGGAGAGGGTGAAGGCGAGCTGGCTGATCGGGTTCGCCCCCGCCTCGGCGATGTGGTAGCCGCTGATGGAGACCGAATAGTAGTTCTTGATCTGCTGGTCGATGAAGTACTGCTGGATATCCCCCATCATCCGCAGGGCGAACTCGGTGGAGAAGATGCAGGTGTTCTGCCCCTGGTCCTCCTTGAGGATGTCGGCCTGGACCGTGCCGCGCACGGTCCGGATGGTGCGGCTCCTGACCTCGTCGTACTCCGCCGCGTCCGGCTCCCGCCCCTGCCGCCGGCGGAAAAGATCCAGCTGCTGGTCGATGGCGGCATTGAAGAACATGGCGAGCATCATCGGCGCCGGGCCGTTGATGGTGATCGAGACGCTGGTGGAGGGAGCGCAGAGGTCGAAGCCGGCATACAGCTTCTTCACGTCGTCCACGGTGCAGATGCTGACGCCGCTCTCCCCCACCTTGCCGTAGACGTCGGGGGGGTAGTCCGGGTCCTCACCGTACAGGGTGACGCTGTCGAAGGCGGTGGAGAGGCGCTTGGCGCCGTCATCCTGGCAGAGGTAGTGGAACCGGCGGTTGGTCCGCTCCGGGGTCCCCTCGCCGGCAAACTGCCGCTTCGGGTCCTCCTCGGCCCGCTTGAAGGGGAAGACCCCGGCGGTGTAGGGGAATGAGCCCGGCAGGTTTTCCTTCATGCTCCAGGTGACGATCTCCCCCCACTCCTCGTAATCGGGGAGAGAGACTCTGGCGATGCGGGTGCCGGAGAGCGACGTGGTGTACAGCTCGGTCCGTATCTCCCGGTCGCGCACCCTGGTTACCAGGGCGTCCTGGCGATAGGAGGCCTTCAGCGCCGGCCAGGTTTCGATGATCCGGCGCGGCTCCTCGTCGAGCCGCGTCTCGTGGCCGGCAATGAGCCGGTCCACGTCCGCCACGGGAGCGGCGGCGGCTTCCAGCATGGCCCTGGTCCCCTTGAGCTGGTACAGTGCCCGGGCGATTTTCGCCTGCGCCGCGACGGTCTTGCGGTAGCCGCGCGCCGCCTGGACGATCTCTCCCAGGTAGTGGACCCGGTCGGGCGGAATGATGTATTTCTTCAGGCTTTCCCGCTCGGTGATCTGCAAAGACGACTGCCAGTCCAGCCCCTTCCTGGCGTTCAGCTGATCGAGCACCGCCCGGTAGAGGACGTTGGTGCCGGGGTCGTTGAACTGGGAGGCGATGGTGCCGAACACCGGCAACTCCTCGTCCGCGACCTCGAACAGATTGCGGTTTCGCCGGTACTGCTTGCGGACGTTGCGCAGCGCGTCCTCCGCCCCCTTGCGCTCGAACTTGTTGAGGGCGACGAGATCGGCGAAGTCGAGCATGTCGATCTTTTCCAGCTGGGTCGGCGCCCCGAACTCGCAGGTCATGACGTAGAGCGAGACGTTGCTGATCTCCACCACGCCGGCGTCCCCCTGGCCGATGCCGGAGGTCTCGACGATCACCAGGTCGAAGCCGGCCGCCCGCACCACGTCGATGGCGTCCCGGATGGCGGCGGACAGCTCGGAACGGGAGTCGCGGGTGGCGAGCGAGCGCATGTAGACCCGGTCGGTGTTGATCGAGTTCATCCTGATCCTGTCCCCGAGAAGAGCGCCGCCGGTCCGCTGCCTGGATGGGTCAACGGCCAGGATGGCGACGCTTTTCCCGGGGAAGTCGCGGGCCAGACGGCGCACCAGCTCGTCGGTGATGGAGCTCTTCCCCCCCCCCCC
>JAMPXD010000091.1 GCA_023701365.1 Geobacteraceae bacterium | reverse complement strand
CCAGTTGCGGCGAGTCGGGTGCGTGTGCCAGCATCTGCTCCAGGAGCACCTTGCGGATCTTGTCCAGCTTTTCGGTTCTGGTCGTCACCACCATGTCTTGTTCCACCGGATAGAGACAGGCCGCGACGAGACTGCTCCTGCCGCGGGATTCCGCCTCAACCGTGCAGATCCGGCACGCCCCGTACGGCTCCAGCTTCTCGTGATGGCACAGCGTCGGGATGGAGATACCCACCGTCTTGGCCGCCTCCACTATGGTCATCCCTTCCTCGGCGACAACCTCTTTTCCATCGATTTTCAAGACGATATCACTCATATGGGTACCTTTTCAAGCTGTGATGCGTTCAAGTTGCCATTTCCCCACTCTTCACGGGAGGGGGTCAACCTCCCTCCCCTTCAAGGGGAGGGTCGGGGTGGGGATGGGTACTGGCCGGGAAGTGATCCCGATCCCCATCCCCCTCCTGTCCTCCCCCTTGAAGGGGGAGGGACGCCAGGGCAGGAGATCACTTTCAAATCAGCTTACGCAATGGCTCGTGCTTCTTCAGGGATCGGTGCCGGTACCGGCTCGCCTGATATCTTTCTCACCGCATTGAATGCTGTCGGGCAGGCGTCGATGCAGGTTCCGCACTTGGTGCATTTCTCCTGATCGATGATGTGAATCCGCTTCTTGCCCCCTTCGATCGCTTCCGCGGGACATTTCCTGAAACAGGAGCCGCACCCCCTGCACTTCTCCGGAACAATATGGAAGGCGATCAGCTCCTTGCAGGAGAGGGCGGGACATTTCTTGTCCCTGATGTGCGCCTCGTACTCTTCCCGGAAATACTTGAGCGTGCTCAGTACCGGGTTCGGCGCGGTTTTCCCGAGGGCGCAGAGCGCGGCCCCCTGGGTGGCCATCGCCATGTCCTGCAGAAGTTCGATGTCCCCTTCCTTCCCCTTGCCGTTGGTGATATTGGTCATGACCTTGAGCATCTGCCGGATTCCCTCCCGGCAGGGGACGCACTTGCCGCAGGACTCGTCGCTCAGGAATTCGAGGAAGTAGCGGGCGATGTCCACCAAGCAGGTGTCCTCATCCATGACGATCATCCCGCCGGAACCCATCATGGCGCCGATCTTCATCAGCTCGTCGAAGTCCACCCTGATGTCGAGGTTCGCCTCAGGAATGCAGCCGCCTGAAGGACCGCCGGTCTGCACCGCCTTGAACTTCTTGCCGTTGGGGACCCCGCCCCCTATCTTGTAGACGATGTCGCGAAGCGATATCCCCATCGGCACCTCGACCAGGCCGGTGTTGTTCACCTTGCCCACCAGGGAAAAGATCTTGGTTCCCTTGCTCCCCTCGGTGCCGATCGCACTGAAGAACGCCGCCCCCTTGTTGATGATCAGGGGGATGTTGGCCCAGGTTTCCACGTTGTTGATGTTGGTCGGCTTGCCCCAGAGCCCTTTGCTGGCCGGAAACGGCGGTCTCGGCTTCGGCTCGCCCGGCTTCCCCTCCAGCGACATCAAGAGCGAGGTCTCCTCGCCGCAGATGAAGGCCCCCGCGCCCCGGTGCACCTTGACGCTGAAGTCGAACCCTGAGCCGAGGATGTTCTTGCCCAGCAGTCCGTGCTTCTCCGCCTCCCTGATGGCGACGCCCAGGTTCGCCACCGCAAGGGGGTACTCCTGGCGGACGTAGACGTACCCCTCGGTTGCGCCGATGGCGTAGGCCCCGATCAGCAGCCCCTCGAGGACGGTGAAGGGATTTCCCTCCATGAGCGACCGGTCCATGTAGGCCCCCGGGTCACCCTCGTCGCAGTTGACGATGACGTACTTCTGGTCCCCCGGTGCATTGCGGGCAAACTCCCACTTCGTGCCCGACGGGAACCCCGCGCCACCACGCCCCCGCAGATGGGCCCCCTTCACTTCGCCGATCACCTGCTCCGGCGTCATCTCGAAGAGCGCCTTGGCCAAGGCCTGATAGCCGCCGACGGCAAGATAATCCTCCAGGCTTTTCGGGTCGATCTTTCTGTTCAGGCCGAGGACGAGTCGCTCCTGATTCTTGTAAAAGGGAATGTCGTGCTCAAGGGTTGATTTTTCGCCCGTGGTCGGATCGACATAGAGCAGACGATCGACGACCTTCTTCTCCTTGAAGGTATGGGAGATGATCTCGCAGATGTCTTCCGGCTTCACCTTGAGGTAACAGATCCCCTCCGGGTAGATGACGACGATGGGACCCTGCTCGCAGAAACCGTGACAGCCGGTTCTCCTGAAGTCCACCTCGGCCTTGAGTCCGTGGTTTTCCAGTTCCTGCAGGACGGCAGCGGCAACCTTCTCGCTGCCGGTGGCATGGCAGGCGCTGCCGGAGCAGAGGGTAATGCAGGGCTTGTTCTGATCCCTTTTCGACAGGATGCCTTTCCTGAACTCTTCCAATTCTGCGGGCGAATTTATCCTTGCCATAAGAATCCCTTGACCCTCTTTACTCGTAGTTTTTCAGCACTTCCGCCGACTGGGCCGGCGCCACATTGCCATGGTATTCACCATCGACCACCATGACCGGTCCCAAAGCGCAGCACCCCAGGCAGTTCACGGTCTCCAGGCTGAATTTGAGGTCCGCATCCGTTTCGCCGGGCTTGATCCCGGTCGCATCCTGGATCGTGTCGAGAACCCGCTGCGCACCGCGGACGTGGCAGGCGGTACCCATGCAGACGTGAATCTCGTGGCGTCCCTTGGGGACCTGGCTGAACGCCTTGTAAAAGGTGGTGATATGCTGGATGCGGCTCATCGGCACCTCCAGCCTCTCGCTGACCCGGTCCAGAGCCTGCTTTGGCAGCCAGTGATGTTCGGCCTGGATATCCAGCAGGATCTGGATCAGCGAGCTCGCTTCCCCGTTATGGTTGTCGATGATCTGGTCTATTTTCGCAATGTCCATGCACATGGTAGCCGTCCTCAATTTCCTTCGGTTGATCCCACCCTCAGGCAAGCGCGTAGCGTTTCAGCTCCTCGTCGTACTTTACCAGGCCCCGCCTGCTCGAGTTCTTCAGATGTTTCGACACCTCGGTCGGGGTGAGGTTCAGGGCTGACCCGATTTCGGCGGTGGTGAGCGGATTATTGCGCAGGAGCAGCATGATCTGGCTCAGCTCCAGCTTGTCCACCACCAGGTCGGCAAAAAGCTTTTTCAGTTCCGCGCTGGCGAAGAATCTGCTGTACTCTTCCTCGGTCTTGAAGCGCTCCCGCAGTCTCTCCCGTTCCACCAGCTTCACGTACGGGACCAGCTTGGTGGCCGCTTCCAGTTTGAGCTTCAGGGTATTTTCCGCTATTCCTTCCCCCTGGCCCAGCGGTCCCAGCTCCTTCAGCCTCCTGCCGAAGTCGTTCATCACCTCGGCGTAGCGCATCCCTTCCGAGGCGGAAATCCATTCAAGCCTCAGTCTGTCGGGATTCACCCCGATCTGTTCCAGCAGCTTCCTGGCGATATGCACGTTCTTCAGGACATCGAAGTTCCCCTCGGTGACATAATGACACTCGCCGGGCCAGCAGCCGCCGATGAACACCCCGTCCGCTCCCTTGGAGAAGGCCCGGAGCACGAATGCCAGATCGACTCTGCCGGTGCACATTACCCGGATAATCTTTGTTTCAGTTGTATATTGCAGTCTGGAAACTCCAGCCAGGTCGGCAGCGCCGTACGCTCACCAAGTACACAGAAAGCCGACAACTCTGGGTTTATGCTCAAGTCCGGTAGCCATGGTTTCCTCCTTCCCAGGCAGTTATCCCTGCCTTGTTCATTAGTGGTCTTCCTGACGGGCCGGAAGGGCCGCATCAATCTGGGCGAATATCTCGTCATCCGTGTAGTGCTTCAGATAAATGGCCCCGGTCGGGCACTTCGCGTTGCAGAGGCCATCCCCCTTGCAGAGAATCGGCTCGACCCTGGCCTTTTTCCCCTGCGGTGTGTCGTGGAAGCTTATGGCGCCGTACTTGCAGGCCGTGATGCAGGCCCCGCAGGATACGCAGTCATGCTCGGTCACATCGCATACTGCCCCGGAGGCGGTGACCGTCTCCCTGGAGAGAATCCCCACGGCGCGGCCCGCGGCTCCGTAGGCCTGGCTGATCGTCTCAGTGAGATGCTTCGGATAGTGGGCGGTCCCGCAGAGGAAGACCCCGTCGGCGGCAAAGTCGACCGGCCTGAGCTTCACGTGGGCCTCCTGGAAGAAGCCGTCAGGGTTGTTGGAGACCTTGAAGAACTTGCCCGCCTCCTGACTGGATTCGGCGGGAATGACCGCGGCAGCCAGGACGACCAGGTCGGCTTCCAGCTCCATCATCTGGCCGAGGACCGGGTCGGGCACCGTTACCGTGAAACCGGCGCCGCTGGCCGCCACCACCGGCTTGTTGTCCGCCTCGTAGCGGATGAACTTGACGTTCTTCTCCGATGCCTCGCGGTAATAGGTCTCCTTGAGGCCGTAGGTGCGCATGTCCCGGAAGATGATCTGGATCTCCATCTCCGGATTGATCTCCTTGAGCTTGTGGGCGTTCTTGATGGCCTGGCTGCAGCAGACGCGGCTGCAGTAGTTGCGGTCTGCCTGCCGGCAGCCGACGCACTGGATCATCACCACGCTCTGGGCGCTCTGCACCTTGTCACTGTTGGCGACGATCTCCCCTTCCAGCTCCAGCTGGGTCAGCACCCGGTCGCTCTCGCCGTAGAGGTATTCCGTGGGCTTGTATTCCCGGGCGCCGGTGGCGAGCACGGCCACCCCGTGCTTTACCTCCCTGACCCGTCCCTGGGATGTCACCCTGGTGGTGAAGTTCCCCACATAACCGGAAACCTCGGTGATGGTCGCATCGGTCCAGACGTGTATTGCCGGGTGCCGGTACACCTTCTTGACCAGTTCCTTCAGGTACGTCTGGACATCCATCCCCTCCAGGGTGTAATGGAGCCTTCTGGCCATCCCCCCCAGATCGTCGTCCCTCTCGATCAGGTAGACCTCGAAACCCTGCTCGGCCATGTTGAGGGCGGCGGTCATCCCGGCCACTCCGCCGCCGACCACCAGCCCGGTGTGGTCGACCGGCAGCTGGAATTCCTGCAGCGGCTCCAGGTGGGCGGCCCGGGCCACGGACATCCTGACGATCTCCTTTGCCTTCTGGGTGGCGCTCTCCTTTTCGCGGGAGTGGACCCAGGAGCAATGCTCGCGGATATTGGCGAATTCGAAGAAATACTGATTGAGCCCCGCTTCCCGGCAGGTATCCCGGAACAGCGGCTCATGGGTCCTCGGGGTGCAGGCTGCCAGCACCACCCGGTTCAGCCCTTTTGCGACGATGGCATCGGATATCTGCTTGGCGTTTTCGGTGGAGCAGGCGAACAGGTTTTCACCGGCCCAGGAAACATTGGGGAGCGTGGCCGCGTATTCGATCACGGCAGGGATGTCAACGACCCTGCCGATGTTGGCGCCGCAGTAGCAGACGACAACCCCGATCTTCAGCTCCTCCTGGGAGACGTCCCGCTCCGGCGGATAGACCCTTTCCCGCTCCAGCCTGCCGCGCCGGTAGGAGAGGAGCTGGCCGCAGAGGGCATCGGCGCCGCTGGCGGTGACGACCGACTCGGGTATGTCCAGTGGCCCCTGGAAGGCGCCGCTGACAAAAATCCCCTTGCGTGAGGTCTCGATGGGATTGTAGGGGTTGCTCTTGCAGAACCCCTGCTGGTTCAGTTCGATGTCGAATTTCCTGGCCAGCGCCGCCACATCCTTGGGAGGATTGAGACCGACCGACAGCACGACCAGGTCGAATTCCTCTTCCTTCACCCCGTCGTCAATGGTGGAGTACCTGATGGTGACGTTCTTGCTGCTTTCGATCTCTCTCCCCACCGTGACGTAGCTGCGGATGAAGCGCACGTCGGAGAGTCGTTCCGCCCGCTGGTAGAAGCGCTCGAAATCCTTGCCATAGGCGCGGATGTCGTTATGGAACACCGTGGCATTGAGTCCGGCGTCGTGGTCCTTGGCCAGGATCACCTGCTTCTGGGTATAGGCGCAGCAGACCGCCGAGCAGTAGCTGTTCCCCCCCTCGGGATTCACCTGCCGTGAGCCGACGCACTGAATCCAGGCGATCTTGTGGGGGTGCTTCTTGTCGGAGGGGCGCAGGATCTCCCCCTCGTAAGGGCCGGTGGCGCAGAGGATCCGTTCGAAATCGAGGCTGGTGACGACGTTCTCCATCCGGCCGTAGCCGAAGTCCCCCCGCAGCTTGGGGTTGAAGGTCTCGTAGCCGGGGGAGAGAATGATCGCCCCCACCTCCAGCACCATGGTCTCCGGCTTCTGGTGGAGATCGATGGCGTTGGTCTTGCAGGCGCCGACGCAGATCTGGCATTTCCCCTCTTTGAGGTAGAGGCAGGTTTCCGGGTCCACATAGGTGACCAGCGGCACCGCCTGGGAGAAGTAGATGTGGACCGCCTTGTTCTCGGAGAGATTCTGGTTGAACGGATCGGGGACCTTCACCGGGCAGTAGTCCACGCAGATGTTGCAGCCGGTGCACTTCTCCTCCGAGATGTAGCGGGGCTTCTTGGTCACCGTCACCCTGAAGTCGCCCGCCTCGCCCTCGACCCGATCCACCTCGGTATAGGTGATGATCTCGATGTTGGGGTTCCTGGCGCACTCGATGAACTTGGGAGACTCGATGCACATGGAACAGTCATTGGTGGGGAAGGTCTTGTCCAGCTGGGACATCTTGCCGCCAAGGGCCGGCGATTTGTCGACCAGAAAGACCCGGAACCCCGAATTGGCGAGGTCGAGAGCGGCCTGGATACCGCTGATCCCTCCACCGACAATCAGTACGTCACCAATATTTCTGTCTGCTGTATTCATAGAAGTTTGTCCTTCGCCTTGAGTGCTGTAATGCCCTTCCGCCGTTACCCCGACCCTGTGCCTAGATCACTTCGAGGATGATTTCCGTGAGGTCCCTGACCTCGACCTTCTCGTGCTCCGCCAGATCCAGGCTGCTGTCCGTAAAGTTGGTGATGCAGTAGGGGCAGGAGGTGGCCAGGACCTCGGCCCCCACATCGACCGCCTGCCTGAGCCTCAGGTCGGCGAATCGCTCTTCCTTCGGCGTCTCCATCCAGATCCTGCCGCCACCGCCGCCGCAGCAGAGGCTCGCTTCCCGCGAATCGACCATCTCCCGCAGCTCCAGGCCGGGGACCTTGCGCAGCACCTCCCGGGGCTCGTCGTAGATCCCGTTATGGCGCCCCAGGTAGCAGGGGTCGTGATAGGTGACCGTCTTCGCATACTCCCCGCTGATCCGCAGCCGCCCCTCATTGATGAGCTGGCCGATGTACTGGGAGATGAAGACCACCTCGAAATTCACCATGAACTCGGGATACTCGTTCTTGAAGGTGTGGTAGCAGTGGGGAGAGGAAACCAGCACCTTCTTCACCCCGTTGTCGATGAAGGCCTTGATGTTCTCCTTGGCGAGCCGCTTGAACAGCTCCTCGTTGCCGGTCTTGCGGATGCTTTCCCCGCAGCAGCTCTCCCTGGAGCCGAGGATGCCGAACGCCACCCCGGCCTTGTTGAGGATCGTCGCCGTCGCCGCAGCCACCTTTCTCATTCTCGGGTCGTAGCTCAGGTAGCAACCGGTGAAATAGAGGAGTTCCATCCCCTCGCTGTACGCCTTCACCGGCAGATCCTTGGCCCAGTCGCCACGCTTGGCCCTCTCCCCGCCGATGGAGTTCCCCTCGGAGGTAAGGCTCGCCACCACGTTGCGGACCGTCCCCACATGGCCGGGATAGACATCGTACTCCGCGCCGATCCTGCGCATGGCAACCCCGGCCTCGATCTGGTTCACCCCCCTGGGGCAGCGGCTGGGGCAGGTGCCGCAGGTACTGCAGCGCCAGATATCTTCCTGCTCTATCTCGGTAAGGCCGAACGTTCCCTGGCGGACGATCTTGCGCATGCTGAACTTGCGCACCCGGTTCCAGGGGCAGACCGCATCGCACAAGCCGCACTGGTAGCAGTACTTGAGCGAATCGCCACCCTTCTCTTTTATGACGTCTATGATCTCTTTGTATGGAGTAACGGTTTCCACGGTATCACCTGTCCTGTTCGTGAATGGCCCTCAGCCTTCAGCCTGAGCATCCTGCCTCTCGTCAGCGTTTCTTGGATAGCTGCGCAACCGTATCGACAACCTTGTCCAGGCCAAACCTGGTTATCAGCGATTCCAGGCCGATTTCCATCTCGCCCTGCTTCACCTCTGCTTCTGCTGTTGCCACTTCCCTCTCCGTGACGCTCAGCGCCCCGACCAGACACCACTTGACACAGAGGGGCTCATCTTCGCCGTCACAGAGGTCGCATTTGAGCGGGAGGCCGGAATCGGGTTCCCGGAACAGGTCCCTGGACGGGCAGGAGGCCCGGCAGAAGCCGCATTCGTCGTATTCCTTGCCGTCGATGATGTACTTGTCCCTGCCGATACATTCGGACTCGGTGTACTCCCCGGCATACAGGGGGACATAGATGTCTCTGAGCGGGTCACGCACCACCCGGATCCGGGAGCGGGCCGGATTGTTGCTGCTGTATTTCGGCATGGCGTGGAAGGCGGAGCAGATTACCTCGCAGGCCCGGCAACCGTTGCATTTGTCGGCATCGATATTTATGGTTTTTACTGTTCTCTTCTTGGTATCACTGTTCAAGGTTCACGCCCTCCACTCTAGAGTATCTCTGTTGCCGCGAAAGCCTGTTTGGAGCCGGCCCTTTTCAGCTGGCCGGCAGAATCCCGCGCTTGAGGAATTCCTCGCTCACGTAGCCCAGGCCCAGTTGATCCAGGGTTTCCCTGGTAGGGATGCCGTCTTCGTTCCACCCCTTGAGCTGGTAGTACGAATCGAGAAGCTCCTTCTCCAACTCGGGGAACCTGTTTTTCCAGTGGTTCGCCGGCGGCTGCTCATCGACCCTTCTCATACCCCTTCTGATGTTGATGGCCCGGACCAGGGTGCGGTATCTCCTGGCCGCCTGGGTCAGCTTCTCCTTGTCCATGTCGATCCCGGCCCCCGCCGAGATGAACTTCGGATAGTTGTGGATGTGGTAGGGGGGCTTCAGGGGGAATGACGACAGGCCGGCACACTGACCCAGGGCGTCATCGATGTAATGCATCATCTCCTGCCAGTCGACGATGTCACAGCACATGTCCACTGTCGGGTAGTGCGGCATGGACTTTTCACCGCGCGGCTCCCAGTCCAGGAAGATCTGCTTGAACTTCTCATCCGGCACCTGGAACCAGTCCTTGACGAACGCCTCCCGCTGCTCCCTCGTGGGATACGGCGCCTGGGGGAACTGCCCTTCGATCTGGGTGATGTTTATCTTCTCCCCGGTGCAATACATCAGGTAGTAGATCGGGTTCAGCATGGAGAGCTTGAGCGGCAGCTGCTCATGCTTCTTGATGTTGTTGTGGGCATACTCTTCGGCGCCGTTGCCGATCTCCTGCGCCGCCCAGTAGGTGCCGTTGGCCAGCAGATCGCCGATCCCCTCCCGGCGGACGATCTTGTCGAGCAGATAGAAGAATCTCCCCTCGTTGTCTGCCGGCATTCCCGGGAAGTCGGCGTCGGTCAGGATCCCCTTGTCGAGAAGTTCCAGGGCAAAGGCCATCACCTGCGGCGCGGAGAAACCGTCCAGGCCGTACTCCGTGGCGCGCTGGGCGATCCTCAGGCCGAAATCCAGGTCCGAATAGGCGCCCATGGTATAGGTGAGCTTGGTGAAGCATTTCATCATGTAGGTCGGCAGCCCCTCCAGGGAAATGGTCGCCCCGCACTTCATCGGACAGTTGTAGCAGCTGATCAGCCGGGTCCGGGCCTTCTCCATCGTCTCCGCCCACGCCTTGTCGACCTCCTCGGTCCAGAAATCCTTGCGGCGGGTGCGGGCGTTCCCCCAGTTGAAGTTCTCGGTGTGCCACTTCTCATCATGGACCTTCATCTCCTGGGGCGACCCCAGTCCGGCCAGGATGGGCATGACATCGGGGATCGGATTGTCCTCCCGGTGTCTGATGTAGCCGAGCACCTCGTTGCAGAGGTCGATGTACTCCTGCGGCTTGGCGACGCAGAGATCCTTGGTGCCGCGCACCACGACCGCCTTGACCCCCTTGTCCCCCATGACCGCGCCGATGCCGCCCCGGCTGGCGCTGGATCTCCCCTGCTCGATGGAGGCATAGAAGACCCGGTTTTCACCGGCCAGACCGATGGCCGCCACCTGGGCCCGCGGCTCATCCAGCTCCTTCTTGATGAGCTCCGCGGTTTCGATCGCCCCCTTCCCCTTCAGGTGGGAGGCGTCACGGATCTCCACCTTGTCGTTGTTGATCCAGAGATAGACCAGCTCGGGCGACTTGCCGCGCAGGATCACCTTGTCATAACCGGCATACTTCAATTCCGGGGCCCAGAAGCCACCCATCATCGAAAACGCCATCAGCCTGGTCTGCGGGGAAATGGTGGAGACGATGGTACGGTTGCAGCCGGTTGCCGGCGTGCCGCACAACAGGCCGGCAGCGAATATCAGCAGATTGTCGGGTGAAAAAGGATCAACTTCAGGGGGGACCCTGTCCCACAGCAGTTTGGCATTTGTCCCCAGCCCCCCGAGATAGAGCTCGGTGTCTCTCGGATCGGTTGCCACCCTCTCTATGCTTCCCTTGGTCAGATCGATCTCTAAATTGAATCCAGTCTCTGCGTACCTCATTCGCTCTCCCCTTCCAGATCACCTTAATTCTTGATGTCGGCCAGCAGGACCGACTCGAACCTCAACCCAGCGCGCCCGTAACAGCGAATACCAATTATGTTATATTGGTACCAGAATACCATTTTAATAATTCGTTGTCAAACAATTCGTAGACACAACCACCCTTCACCACAAGTTCAACCACTGAACAACCATAATGCAGTATCGTGGTACCATAATACCATTTTTATTCTTACAGTCAAGCTTTTTTGAGTAGAACGTTGTTTTTTTATCGCGTGTGTGGAGGGGAGGAGACGATGGCAAACTGAGGAGGATCATACCTGCTGTGATCTCGAAACGGCAGCTGTGGCGCTTATTTTGGCACTGGACAGCATACTTTTCATACAATGAAACATCATTTCATTTTTTGCTTTTTGCCGGGACAACGGACAGCCTCGGGTTTCCCCCCCTCTCCCTAGCCCTCTCCCACCAGGGGAGAGGGGATTTTAAGCTCCCCTCCCTTCGATGGGAGGGGCTGGGGGAGGGTGCAAGACAGTAGTTTCAACCTCTGACACTAAGATGCAATTTTCTAACCGGACAACGCTGTTCCTGACTCTTTCAACGCAAACTGGCCCCCTCTTAACTGAAGAGGGGGCCAGTTTGCCAGGCCATGGTTATGAACCGTTAGGTGACTGCTACTTTTTCACAGCCGGCATCAGGCTCTCGATCAGCTCTTCCGTCCAGGGCGTTCCCTTGGCCAGGCCCTGGCGCAGCTTGACAAAGTCGATCTCCCGACCGGTCTCCTTGGTCCCCTCGTTGAAGGCCCTGAAGCCGGTGCGCGCCTCGTTCATCATGTTCAGCGCCAGCCAGGCGCGGGAGTTTTCCTTGTTCAGGTTCCACGCCTGGAGCTTCGGCTTGCGCAGCTCTTCCAGGCTCTTGGTCATGCACTCGGGGAAGGTGTCCAGCAGCTTGGCGCACAGCTCCTCGACCTTCTGGTCCAGCAGACTGAGATCGATCTCCCCTTCCCTGATCTGGGCCTGCCCTTCCTTGAAGGCGGCGCCGCTCTTGAACTCGCCATGGACGACCCGGCCGTATTCATCGAGGAACCGGTCGGTGACGACGGTCGGGTTGGCGATCAATTTGCCTCCAACCTTGAGGGCGGGAACCACATCGGCAATGATGCCGAGCCTTGCCGCCTTGTGGGCGGAGAACGGCTCGCAGAGAGTACCGGAGACCATGGCCTGCTCACAGCCGATCATCAGCGGCAGGAAGTCGGTCGCTCCGCCGATGGCGGCGGAGCCGTGCTTGGGGCCGGCCTGGCCGAAGTTGGCCAGGTCCTGGGCGATACTGAAGTCGCAGGCCATGCCGATTTCCTGGCCGCCGCCGATGCGCATGCCGTTCACCCGGCAGACCACCGGCCTGTCGCAGCCGAGAATGGCGGAGACCATGTCGTTAAACAGCCGCATGTACTGCCGGTACTCCTGTGGATTGCCGGCGTAGTACTCGGCATATTCCTTGGTGTTGCCGCCGGTGCAGAATGCCTTGTCGCCCACGCCGGTGAAGACGACGGCGTTTACCTGACGATCGGCGGAAGCTCTGCGGAAGGCGAGGATGGTCGCCTTCACCATGTCGGTCGTATAGGAGTTGTACTGCTTGGGATTGTTGAAGATGATCCAGGCATTGTAGAGCCCTTCCGCCACACTGCCGTCGTGGCGCCGTGCCGGACGCTTCTCGTAACGGACCATGCCGTCGCACAGGCTCTCCACTTCCCGGTCGATCAGGTTGTGGTCGATCAGTCTGGGTGGGGCGGTCCTCGAAATTATCTCGTCTGTTGTAGCCATATGGCCCTCCTTTTTTAGCCCTGAGAAGTGGTCTCGATTGTTTTTTAGTAAACAGGTACCATAATACCGTTTTGCTGTCAAGAAGAAAAACCTGCCGTACTGTCCAATTATCCAATATTTCGGAGATGGTCCGCTGGTTTTTATGGCTCAGCCAGGGGAGCTTCCAGTGAAGTAAATTCACTGCGCTCGGGATGCTGGCAGAAAAAGCCAAAATTGGAGGCCGTGGCATAAGGACAGATGGCCGCATCTTCAGCCAGGCAGTCGCAAAGAATATTGCTGCGGCGCAGAATCCGGCAATATTCAGGATCGGGAAAAAAGCGTGTCGCTTCCACTAAAGGGCTCCTTTATCAATTACATGTCATCCCTGCAAAAAGGTATCGGTGACGTTTAGCTGACGACCTTGGTGAGAACCAGCCGTTGGGAGGGGCCGAAACCACACCCGTGCAGAAAGCGCTGGAGCCCGAAGTTCTTCCACGACACCTGGGTCCGCACCGTCTCGACCTGCAGGGCCGAAAGGTTGAGCAGCAACTGGGAGAGGAGGGCATGCCCGACGCCGGACCCCTTGTAGGCGGGGTGGATGCCGATGGTGTCGAGCACGGCCGTCCTGTCGACTTTGCTGAATTCGCCAAAGTCGACCCGCGCCATGACAAAGCCGTTGACGATACCGCCATCCTCGGCCACCAGGGAGATCCTGATCCCGGATTCGATCAGCATTTCCCGGAACTTGGTTTGGTAATAGTCGGAACGGTCACGAGCCGTAAGCTTGGCATCGATACGCACGATAGCGGCCAGGTCTTCCTTCTTGAGAGAACGGACCATGACCCGGTCGCGGGACAGTTTTTCATAGTTGCCGCCGTTGCCGCTATGGACATCCCAGTGGTTGCCGCCGTTGCCGCTATGGACATCCCAGTGGTTGCCGCCGTTGCCGCTATGGACCTGCCATCTGCCGTCCATGTGGATGGGATGCAAAACGGCCACCTCCTCGGGCAACGGCGAGGTATCGCGCTCAATGATCTGCAGGGACGCCAGATTGAACCTGGCGGAAGAAAAGAAACTGATCATCCGGCAATCCGCCCAGACAACCTGGGTCCTCAAAGTACCGATCTCTTTCTTTTTAAGCAGCCGCTCGATTTCGGCGATGACCGCTTTACCGACCCCCTTCCCCTGAGAGTGG
>JAMPXD010000090.1 GCA_023701365.1 Geobacteraceae bacterium | reverse complement strand
TTCGTAACGACATTAACATTGTTTGTATATTCGGTAAAACGAATATTTCTAATGGACTCATAAGGGATGCTAATGGAAGGCGGATTATTTTGAGAGGTGTGGCTGTGGGGGGGGCTTTGCTGGTGGCTGGTGGCTGGTGGCTGGTGGCTGGTAGCTGGTAGCTGGTAGCTGGTAGCTGGTAGCTGGTAGCTGGTAGCTGGTAGCTGGTAGCTGGTAGCTGGTAGCTGGCCACCAGCGGCTAGCGGCTAGCGGCCAGCGGCCGGGGTTCAACGGCCGAAGCTGCTGCTGATCCCCGGGTGGCAGCGGTGGCAGTCGTTCATGGGGAAGGCTACCCGCATGTGGCAGGTGCCGCAGAACCTCCCGAAGATGTTGCTGTCCATGGAGAACGCCTCGGTCCCCTTCTTCTTGATGTTGAACACCTCGGGATGGCAACTGGAGCAGTCGAGTTCCGCGTAATGCTCTTCGTGGGAAAAGGTGACGTCGCTGTTCGGGGAGGTGGTGCCCAGCTTCAGGGGCTTTTTCAGGTTGTCCGGGAGCGGCAGGGGGGTGTAATTGCCGGACAGGGTGTTGATCGGCCTGATGGCGCCGGAGTTGAGCGCCCCGGCCCAGTCGATGCCGTTGCCGAAATCGGCGCCGGGAAGCCCTGCCGCGAAGGCGGCGAACCGGTCGTCGAGGCTCTCCCGGCTCTTCAGGTGGCAGCGTTCGCACTGGCGCGGCTCTTTGTCTCTGACTGTGAAGGCGGTGTTGCCGTCGTGGCAGGCTCCGCAGTACCGGCCGGCAAGATAGGCGGAGCGGGTGATCCCGGTGTCGTCCCGGCGGGCGCTGAACTGCAGCTCGAAATGGCAGACCCGGCAGGTGTAGCGGGCGCGATGCGCCCAGTGGGGAAAGACAACCGGCGGCATCCCAGCTTTCTTGCTTTTCTTGCGCAGGACCACATCGCCGTACCGTTCGGGCGGGCCGTTGGGGGGGATCGTCCGGATGACCTTGCCCAGTTCATCCCTCTCGACCCCTCCGGCCACGGACGTGACCAGGCAGAATGCAAGGAGGCAGAGCAATGGAAAGATGCCGGCCGGGTTTCTCGTTGTCGCCATTCTCCCCTCCCATCCGGAGGAAAAGCAGCACCATAAGGATTGGGTAATTGCAATTAAATCCTTATTAACTTACTGCGGATGAGAATGTCAACCTTTTTCATCGGGAACCTGTCCCATTATCAATGAGGTCTTGCATTACTCTCGTAATTCTTGAAACATTTTTCTCGCCCGCTCACTCCGTTCGCTTGAGCACGCAGAGCTCACAGAGAAGAGCATTGCTTGTTTTTTGGGAATTTCTCTGTGTTCTCTGCGGGCTCTGCGAGAGATCGATTTTGCATCTACTTTTGCAGCGCCGCCAGCATGGTCGCGCCCATCCTGGTGGGGCTGGGGGCAACGTGGACCCCGCATTCGGTGAGGACCCTGATCTTGTCCTCGGCCCTTCCCTTGCCGCCGGTGATGATCGCCCCGGCATGTCCCATCCGTCTCCCGGGCGGTGCGGTCACCCCGGCGATAAAGGCGGCGACCGGTTTTTTCATGTTGTCCCTGATCCAGCGGGCCGCCTCTTCTTCTGCGCCGCCGCCGATCTCGCCGATCATGAAGACCGCTTCGGTCTTCGGGTCCTCGTTGAAGAGCGCGAGCACGTCGATGAATTTCATGCCGATGATCGGGTCGCCACCGATGCCGACGCAGGTGGACTGGCCGAGGCCGACCTCGGTGAGCTGCTTGACCGCCTCGTAGGTGAGGGTGCCGCTGCGGGATACCACCCCGATCTTCCCCGGCATGTGGATGTAGCCAGGCATGATCCCCACCTTGCAGGCGCCGGGGGTGATCACCCCCGGGCAGTTGGGGCCGACCAGTCGCATCTTCTTCCCATCCAGGATGCGCCTGGCCAGCACCATGTCGCGCACCGGGATCCCTTCGGTGATGCAGACCGCCAGTTCGAGGCCGGCGTCTGCTGCCTCAAGGATGGCATCCGCCGCCGCGGGGGGGGGGACGAAGATCATGGAGACATTGGCGCCGGTGTAATGGACCGCCTCCTCGACCGTATTGAAGACCGGGATCCCTTCGATGTGGACCCCCCCCTTGCCGGGGGTGACCCCCGCCACGATTCGCGCGCCGTAATCCCGGCACTGCTGGGTATGGAACAGGCCGCTGCGGCCGGTGATCCCCTGGACCAGCACTTTCGAATCCTTGTTTAATAGAATGGACATCGATTCATCTCCGAATGTGTAGGGGCAAACCTTGTGTTTGCCCGGAATGTGGGCGATCACAAGGATCGCCCCTACACGGCTATCTTACCCCAGCATCTTCACGATCCGCTCCGCCCCGTCCCCGAGGTTTTCGCCGATCTGGACATTGAGCCCCGATTCCAGGAGGAGCTGTTTTCCCTCTTCCACCTTGCTGCCGTCCATCCTCACCACGATCGGCAGGGTGCAGTGGACCTCGCCAGCCGCCTCGATGATTCCCTGGGCGATGACGTCGCAGCGCATGATGCCGCCGAAGATGTTGACAAAGACCCCCTTGACGTCGCCGTCCTGGAGGATGATCTTGAACGCCTCGGCCACCTTCTCCCGGGTGGCTCCCCCCCCCACGTCGAGGAAGTTGGCGGGCTCCCCGCCGAACTCATGGAGGACGTCGAGGGTCGCCATGGCGAGCCCGGCGCCGTTCACCATGCAGCCGATGTTCCCCTGCAGCTTGATGTAGGAGAGGTCGTACTTGCCGGCATTGATCTCCAGGGTGTCGAGCTGGGAGTAGTCGAGCATGTCAGGGTATTCGCGGTGGCGGAACATGGCGTTGTCGTCGAAATTGATCTTGGCGTCCATCGCCATCAGCCACCCCGTCTTGGTCACCACCAGCGGGTTGATCTCCACCAGGAAGCAGTCCTTTTCCAGGCAGGCCCGGTAGAGGTTGAGGATCAGTTCGACGCAGTCCTCGCAGACGCTCCCCTTGAGCCCCAGGGCCAGGGCGATCTTGCGCGCCTGGTAGGGGCGGAGCCCGGTGAACGGGTCGATGGAGAGGACGTGGATCTTCTCCGGCGACTTCTGCGCCACCTCCTCGATCTCCACCCCCCCCTCGGCCGAGGCGATCAGGCAGTAGCGGGAGCTCTCCCGGTCGAGGGTGATGGAGAGGTAAAACTCCCGGGCGATCTCCACCGCCTCCTCCACCAGGATGCGCCGCACCCTTAGCCCCTCGGGGCCGGTCTGCGGGGTGACCAGCTTCCTGCCGAACAGCTCCTTTGCCAGCTCCTGGGCCTGCTCGGGATGGTGCACCAGCTTTACGCCTCCCCCCTTGCCGCGGCCGCCGGCATAGATCTGGGCCTTCACCACGCAGCGCCCCCCCATCTCCTTGGCGGCCCGCTCCACCTGATCGGAGGTGAGGGCCACCCGGCCCCGCGGCACGGGAATGCCGAACGCGCTCAAGATCTCCTTGGCCTGATACTCGTGGATGTTCATGGCAACTCCTGTATTTGGCGGGCAAGGGGTAAAGTTGTCTTACCGCTGTTTATTCACACGCTCTCGATGAACAACAAGGCGGGATCTTCCAGATAACGTGCCACCTTGACGAGGAAGCGCGCTGCGTCCACGCCGTCCGTTACCCGGTGGTCGAAGGTGAGGGAGAGGTGAATGATCTTGCGGATCTGTATCTCGCCGGCCACCACCCATGGCCGGTCGGCGATCCTGCCGCAGCCGAGGATGGCGACGTCAGGGTAGTTGATGATCGGGGTGGAGTAGGTGCCGCCGAAGTGGCCGTAGTTGGTGATGGTGAAGCTGCTCCCCTTCAGCTCCTGGAGGGTGACGGCGCGCGTCCGCGCCCGTTCCCCCAGTTTCTGCAGTTCCTCGGCGAGGTCGAGGACCGACTTTTTCGCCACATCCCGCACCACCGGCACCATCAGCCCCTCCGGCGTATCGACCGCGATGCCGATGTTGCAGTATTTCTTGAGGATGATCTCGCCCCCCTCCTCGTCCACCGTGGCGTTCAGCAGGGGATGTCCGGCGAGGGCGTGCTGCACCGCCTTGATGATGAAGGGGAGAAAGGTGAGATGGACCCCTTTCTGGAGCAGCTCGCGCTCTTCCCGGTGCTTGAGCTCCCACAGCTCGGTGACGTCCGCCTCCTCCATGGCGGTGACGAAGGCGGTAAGCCGCCGGGACTGGATCAGGTTGCGGGCGATGGTGCGACGCATGCCGCGCAGCGGTTGGCGCTCCAACTCCCCGTAGTCATCGGCTGCCGTTTTCGCGGTGGGGGCCGTGGCCAGGAGATCGTCCCGGGTGATGCTCCCGCGCGGGCCGCTCCCCCTGATCCCCTCCAGGGCGATCCCCATCTCCCGGGCCAGCGCCCGCACCTGCGGGGTGGCGAGCGGTTCTCTGCGGGTCTCGGCATCTTCCGGCTCGGGGAGGGTGCCGACGATCCCGGCGGGACGGGGCCGCTCCTCAGGCAGGGTCTCCCCCTCCTCGGCGATGGTGATGAGCGTCTCTCCTACCCGGACGATTGCCCCTTCCGCCTGGTGGAGCCGCACTACCCTCCCCCGGCGGGGGGAGGGTAGCTCTACCACAGCCTTGTCGGTTTCCACCTCCGCCACCCCCTGGTGCTCGGCGACCAACTCCCCTTCGCGGACCAGCCATTTGCGCAGCTCCGCGTCGGTGATCCCTTCGCCGAGGTCGGGGAGCTTGAAGTCGTATGGCATTGAGGGCTCCTTTAGCTGGATGGGACAAGTAGGACTTATGGGACCTATGGGACCTATGTCGTTCTCTGTGCCCCATTTGTCCTATTTGTCCCATGAGTCCTATCAAGTCCTGTTCAGTACTTCAATATCTCCTCCAGCGCCTCCCTTATCCTCTCCACCGACGGCAGGTAATGGTCCACCAGCCTTGCCAGGGGGATCGGCACGTCGGGGGCCGCCACCCGGAGAATCGGCCCCTTCAGATGCAGGATCGCCTGCTCGGCGAGAGTGGCGGAGAGCTCGGCGCCGAGGCCGCAGGTGAGCGGGGCCTCCTGGACGATCACCGCCCGGCCGGTCTTGCGCACCGAGGCGAGGAGCGTCTCCTCGTCAAAGGGGGAGAGGGTCAGCAGATCGATCACCTCGGCATCGTACCCTTCCACCGCCTTCAGGGTCCGTTCCAGCATGCTGCCCCAGGCGATCACGGTCACGGCTTTTCCCTCCCGGGCGAGGCGCGCCTTGCCCAGGGGGACGGTGTATTCCCCTTCCGGCACCTCTTCCCGGATCATCCGGTAGAGCCTGGTCGGCTCCAGGAAGATGACCGGGTCCGGGTCCCTGATGGCGGAGAGGAGCAGCCCCTTGGCCTGGTATGGCCCGGAAGGGACCACCACCTTGATTCCCGGCATCTGGCAGAAGAGGGCCTCGGTGCTCTCCTCGTGGAGCTCCGGCGCCTTGATCCCGGCGCCATAGGGGGTGCGCACCACCAGCGGGGCGCTGTAGCGACCCCGCGAGCGGCTGCGGAGCCGGGCCGCGTTGGCGAAGATCTGGTCCAGCGCCGGGTAGATGAACCCCATGAACTGGATCTCCGCCACCGGCAGCAGCCCGTACGCGGCCATGCCGACGGCCGCGCCGACGATGGCCGACTCCGAGAGGGGGGTGTCGATTACCCGCTCCGGACCGAAGGCATCGAGGAGCCCTTCGGAGACCCGGAACACCCCGCCGTCCCTGGCCACGTCCTCGCCGAGGAGGACCACCCGGTCGTCTAGTGCCATCTCCTCCTTCAGTGCCAGGTTGATTGCCTGTACCATGTTCATTATGGGCATGGGAGAAACCTTATTGAGTGCGGAATTCGGAATGCGGAATGCGGAATGTGAAAAAATATCTCGTAAAAAAGCTTTTCATTCCGCATTCCGCACTCCGCGCTCCGCAATTTCCTTCAGTTGCCGTTGCTGCCGGGGGGAGAGGGTGGCACGGGCGTACTGGAACAGCTCCTCCGGCTCGGGGGGCGGGGCGCTCTCCGCCTCCTTCACGGCGTCGTCGACGGTTGTCCGCGCCCGCTGCCACGCGTTTTTTTCGTCCTCCTCCGTCCAGAGCCCCTTACGTTCCATGAAGAGCCGCAGGCGCAGGAGCGGGTCCCTTTTCCGCCACTCCGCCACCTCGGCCGCCGAACGGTAGCGGCTGGCGTCGTCGGCGGTGGTATGGTCGGCAACGCGATAGGTGTGGCATTCGATGAAGGTCGGTCCCCCCCCTTGCCGCGCCTTGGCCAGCGCCTCGCTGGTGGCGCGATAGACGGCGAAGACGTCGTTGCCGTCCACCTGGACCCCCTCGAAGCCGTAGGCCCAGGCCTTGCGGGCGAGTGTTCCGGCTGCGGTCTGCCGCTCCACCGGCACGGAGATGGCCCACTGGTTGTTCTGGCAGATGAAGACTACCGGCAGCCCGAACACCCCGGCCATGTTGAACCCCTCGTGAAAATCCCCCTTGGAGGTGGCGCCGTCGCCGAAATAGGCGATCACGGCGCATTGCTCCCGCCTGATCCTGGCGGCCAGGGCGGCGCCGACCGCGTGGGGGAGGTGGGTCCCCACGGAAACGCAGATGGGAAAGATGTTCAATCCGTCCGGTGTCCTGAGTCCCCGCTCATCCCCCCCCCAGTACTGGAGGAGGAGGTGGATCGGATAGCCGAGGGCGATCTGCACCCCGGTCTCCCTGAAGGAGGGAAAAACCCGGTCCCCCCTGGCGATGGCAAGGGCGCTCCCCACCTGGGACGCCTCCTGACCGAGAATGGAGGGGTAGGTGCCGATCCTCCCTTCCCGCTGCAGGGAAAGGGCCCGCTCGTCGAAGGCGCGCGACAGCACGAGGAGCTCGTACATCCGCATGATTTCTTCCTCCGGGAGGGGAGGGAGGAGCCCTTCGTCCGCATTGCCCTGGGGGTCGAGGATTTCGAGGCGCTTCACAGTCAATGATTCGATGACATTTACGGGCATGAAATAAGCTTAGCACGGGAAAGGCGGGCGTCAACGGGAGGTAGGGTAAGGGGCAGGACGAAGGGGCGCTTCTTGGAAGCGATTGGCGGGATTCTTGGTGATTACTCTTGGGATAGCCGGCAGACTGCTACTGCCGCGTTTCTGTTATTCGCCGCATGGTGTTGAGATTTGCGCGGTATCCCTGGTCGTCCGGCTTCAACCGTACGGCAGTTTCCATCTCCTCGATTGCCCGGTCGGCCAGTCCCATCTGCCAGTAGGCGGCCCCCAGGTTGTTATGGACATCAGCGTTGCCGGGTTCCAGCCTGAGGGCTGCCTGGTATTCGGTGACGGCCTTATCGAGCATTCCCATTGACCGGTAGGCGAGTCCCAGGTTGTAATGGGTCTCGGCATAGGCGGGGTTGATCTGCAGGGCAATCCGGAATTCCTCGATAGCCTGATCGAGCCACCCCTTTTTGCCGTAGGCAACTCCCAGGTTGTCATGGGCGTCGGCGTAGTCCTCCTTGAGACTGATGGCCGTCTGGAACTGTTTGATCGCCTGGTCGGCCAACCCCATCTTGTCAAAGGCGGTCCCCAGGTTGTAGCAGGAATACGGGTCATCAGGCTTCAACCTTACTGCCGTCTCAAACTCCCTGATCGCCTCGGCGGGCCGCCCCCTCTCCATGAGCGCCTTTCCCAGGTTGTGGTGGGGGCGATTCTTGTTCGGCGCCTTCTCTACGTTGTCCATCCAGAAGGTCAGGACATCCCCCCAAGCACGGTTCCTCTGCCAGGTGGTGACGGTCAGGGCGATGACCACGATGGCGGCAGCGAGCCCCAGGGTCAGGGGCGGGTATCTTCTGAAGAGAAGCGCGGCGCCGGCCGTGAGGACGATGAATGCACCCACCGATGGGAGGTAGAGGCGGTGCTCGAAGATCACGTCCGAGATCGGGATCACGCTCGACTCCACCGCCAGGGTGATGAAAAACCAGAGGATGCCGAAAGAAATCAGGCGCGAGGTTCGAGGATCGAGGCGCGAGGTGGAATCCAGGTTTTCCGAACCTCGTTTCCGGCTCCCCGAAAGGTAATAGAGCCAGACCGCCAGCCCGAGAAGAGCGAGCAGGAAGATGAAAGAGAGGAAGACCCTTGGGGTGAACAGGGAGTCATAGATGGGATAGTCGTAGTCCAGGTTTTGGTTAACCGGGAAAATAAGAAGCCTTATGTAGGTCACGATCACGCTGAACTGGGTGAGGAGGTAGTCACCCCTGGAGATCACCCGCGACTCACTGGCCATCTCGCTCACGTCCGAGAGGAGCTCGCCGAGTGGCTTCCCTTCATGGATCATCCCAGCAGGGATGATCAGGAGGGTGAGGAGGGCCGGTATCAGGAAAACTAACTTCTTTCGGGCGCTCGCCCCGAAGAAGGAAAACTCGTAGAGGACCACCACCAGCGGCAGGGTGGCGGCGATCTCCTTGGTCCGCATGGCGAGCAGGGCGCAGACGAAGGAGAGCGCAAGGAATAAGAACGGGGTTAAAGGTTTCTGGTATCTGGTTTCTTGTTTCTGGTTTGAATTGGAAACCGGAAACCCGAGCCGCCCCTTCACGTAGAGGACCAGCGCCAGGAGATAGAACATGGTGGCGAGCGAGGCGAGCCGCTGGACGATATAGGTCACCGCCTGGGTCTGGACCGGGTGGGCGACGAACAGGAGTGCCGCGAAAAGAGGAACGAGGTCCGAGGTCCGAGGTCCGAGGAAAGGAATGTCCTCGTTCCTCGTTCCTCGTTCCTCGTTCCCTCCTTCGAAGAACGGGGTTTGCAGCGTCAGCCTGACCAGGGCATAGACGAGCCAGGCGTTGCAAACGTGGATCGCCAGGTTGACCGCGTGGTAGCCGGTGACGTCGAGGCCTCCCAGCCTGTAGTTGAGGGCGAAGGAGAGGTAGCCGACGACGCGGCGGGGGAGGAAGGCGTAGCCGGCGCCGGAGAGGAAGGCGGGGAGGTCCTTGATGACCGGGTTGTTGACTATGGAGGATTCGTCGTCGAAGACGAACGGCACGTGGAAGGTGTTGGAGTAGGCGACGATGGCGACCAGCACCAGGATAAGGAGGTGGAAGGGAGGGCTTGCGAGAAGAGGCTTCGGAGCAGCGGAAACCGGCTGTGCGGTGGCAGTGTCAGCCGGTTCTTTGCCAGTGGTCTTGCGTGCGGGAAAAGCTTTGCTCATGCCTAACTCTACATATATGGAAAAATTTAACCGGAGTTTATACGTTCAGGCGGAAAGATGCAAGGGGGAAGATTTGTTCATTAATTTGTCTCAAATTGGCAGCCTTTTTGAAAGCTAATATGTTGAACATGGTGTTTCGTATTTGCATCGCAAAAAAACATGTCAAAATTCATATGATTGGCCAACGTCCGTTTTTCAGTTCTTTCCAATATTCGCCCGAATATTTTTCGGGGTCAATTCAGGCAGCCATCACGAATTATTGGAGGGCGAAGGTTTCGCCATACAACGTAATGTTACGGCATTCAACGGAATCAGCGGCATTCCGCACCGTTGTCACCGCATATATTGAACAATAAATACTTAATAAAGCGACATGTTAAGTGACGGCTCGGCGATGAGTGTATACGCTATTAAAATTATTGACAATTTTTGCAATTCTGTCAGATTTTTTCTCTAGTAATCAGCAAAAACCAGCAAAAACGGTTGAATAGTAAATGAAAAATAGTCTACGAAAAGTCTCGCCAATTGCTCTGGACGGCATGGAAACGGCTGATAACGGATCAGCGAATGGCAACTACCTCGCGACCATTTTCGACTCCATCAACGAGGGGATCTTTACGGTTGACCAGAGGCGGATGATCACCTCCTTCAACAGGAGGGCGAGCGAGATCACCGGGATCGCCCCGGAAGAGGCGATCGGCCGCAAATGCAGCGAAATTTTCAGCGGCAACATCTGCATGAACGGCTGCCCCCTGCACGAAACGCTGGAAACGGGAGTCCCCACCTTTGACAGGGAAGCCGAAATCATCGACACGGAGAACAGGAAAGGTTTCGGTTTCCATCAACACCTGCATCCTGCGGGGAGAAAACGGGGAAGTGCTCGGCGGGGTGGAGACCCTGCGCGACCTGTCGCAATTCTTCCAGCTGCGCAAGAAAATCTCCGAAAAATACTCCTTTCACGATATGGTCAGCAGGAATGCCGCCATGCGGGGGATTTTAGATATCCTTCCCGACGTCGCCGAAAGCGAGGCCACGGTTCTCCTCTGCGGTGATAGCGGCACGGGGAAGGAGCTCTTTGCCCGGGCGGTCCACAACCTGAGCCATCGCAACGGCGGCCCCCTGGTGGTGGTAAACTGCGGGGCGTTCCCGGAGCACCTCCTGGAATCGGAGATTTTCGGGGTGCGGCGGGGCGCTTACACGGGGGCGGTGGAAACCCGGCCGGGGCGGATGGATATGGCGCAGGGGGGGACCCTGTTCCTCGACGAGATCGGCGACCTCCCCCTTTCGCTCCAGGTGAAGCTCTTGCGGGTCCTGGAAAACCGGGAGTATCAGCCCTTGGGCGACATGCAGGCGAAGAGGGCAGATGTCCGGTTCATCGCCGCCACCAACCGGAATCTGGAAACCATGGTGGAGGAGGGGAGCTTCCGGCGGCGCTGGATGAAGCGGGCCGGCCTGCAGCCCTGAAACTCTTTCATTCCCCCCTCTCAGCCGTTGCCTGCCAGTTTGCCCAGGTAGGCGCGGATCCTGCGGGCATTGGTCCCCGCATCGCTTATGCCGACCCGGGATAGCGAGCGGACATCGACCAGGGAACGGTTGCCGGCCGGGGTGATGCGGACCACTATGTCATCGGTGAACCCGAACCAGAAGGTGGTGTCGCTCGCCTCTATCCGCCCCTCCCCGGGGGCGGCGGCGACGATCCGCCACCCCATGCGGCGCGCCGTTTCGAGTGCCAGCTCAAAGGCTCGGGGGGACGGGAGATCCAGTACCGTCGTTTTCAGGTCGGGATAGGCCTGAAGCTGCCTGACCGCTATTTCTGCCCCCCCGTACTCGGCCGGATTGGGTGCGCCACTGCGCAACGGCAGTACCGCCACAAACGGCGGGGGATTGACGGTGTCGGTGCTGATGTCGTGGATTCGCGGCACGCGCTGGGCGGTCATCTTCCAGTGGAGAGGGACCGAGAAAGCGGCTGCGCCGGCCACGACCCCGGCCAGCGAGAGAACGACACCGAGGAACTGTCTCCTTCCGGCGGACGCAACGGCTCCCCCCAGAGACACCAGGGCCGCGGCCAGACCGCACCAGGCGCCATACTTGAGCAGGGCGAAGCCGGTGCGGAAGTGCCACAGTCCCAGCCGGCTGCCGGTCCCGCTCGCTGCCAGGACCAGCAGGGCAGCAACTGCCAGGGCTATCCCCAGCACCGGCAGAAGCAGGCGCCGCCCCTTTGCCTCCGGCAGGGTGGCGTTTTTTTTATCTGTCAGTTCCATGCCTGATCCTCCATGATCTACCTCTTTTACCCCCCCGACCGCTTTACCTCACCGATATCAAGTACACTATAGTAGGAAACCGGATGGTTGCAAGGGTCCGCAATTCCCGCAAGGTGGATGCACGCCAGCCTGGCCAACGGCTTTTCCCGGAATTTCGTCTGGCGCCCCGGTCGAATTGCGGTACATTTAATAGGGCAAGGGTGGGTCTCAGGAGGTGGTGCATGGAACAGGTGGTAATCGTCGGTGCCCTGAGGTCGCCGGTGGGACGGCTTCTCGGGCAGCTCTCTCCGCTGAGCGCCCCCGGGATCGCGGCCCAGGTAATCGCCGCGGTTGTCGGGCAGTGCGGCGTCAAGCCGTCCCGGGTGGACGAGGTGATCATGGGGAATGTCATCTCCGCTGGGGTCGGCCAGAACCCGGCCCGCCAGGCGGCCCTGCTGGCCGGGCTCCCGGAAGGGACGGCCGCCGTCACCGTCAACAAGGTCTGCGCCTCGGGGATGAAGGCCCTGGCCATGGCGGCGCAGGCGATCATGCTCGGGGAGGCGGAGGTGGTGGTGGCCGGCGGCATGGAGAGCATGAGCAACTCCCCTCATCTGCTGGCGGCGCTGCGCCGGGGGAAGAGCTACGGCGATGCGGCAGCGGTGGACGCCATGATCCATGACGGCCTGTGGGACTGCTACAACCAGGCCCACATGGGGACACTCTGCGAAGCGACGGCGAAAAGGGAGCGGATTGGCCGGGAGGACCAGGACCGCTTCGCCCTTGCCAGCCATGAAAAGGCGGCGGCCGCTGCCGACGGGGGGCTGTTCGCGGCGGAACTGGCGCCGGTCAGGGTGGGAAAAGGGGAAGGGGAGATCATCGTCGACCGGGACGAGACCATCCGCCGGGACACCAGCCTGGAGAAGCTCGCCGGGCTCAGGCCGGCGTTCCTGGTGAACGGCACCATCACCGCCGGCAATTCGCCGGGGCTCAATGACGGCGCGGCCGCCCTGCTGGTCATGTCAAAGGCCGGGGCGGCCCGGCTGAAACTGGAGCCGCTCGCCGAGATTGTCGGCTGGGCCGCTGCCCATGTCGATCCCGGATGGTACCCCCTCGCCCCGGTCGAGGCGGTGCGCAGGCTCCTGAAAAGGAGCGGGCTCAGGCTTGCCGACTTCGACCTGGTGGAGGAGAACGAGGCCTTTGCGGCCCAGGCCCTGGCGGTGATCAGGGGGCTCGGCCTCGACCCCGCCAGGGTCAATGTCCACGGCGGCGCCATTGCCCTCGGCCACCCGATCGGCGCGAGCGGGGCTCGGATTGTCGTGACCCTGATCCATGCCCTGCGGCAGAGGGGGGGACGGCTCGGTCTCGCCACCCTCTGTCTCGGCGGCGGGGGGGCGATGGCGATGGCGCTGCGGCGCTGTTAATCCTTCTACAAACGGCAATTGGACACGGATTTACACGGAAAAAGCGGATTAACACAGATAAATCGACGACATGTCCTGCTTTAGTACCACAACCTTTTGGGTTACTGGTCACAATGGTTTAAATCCGTGTAAATCCGTACAAATCAGATTTTATCCGTGCCTGCGCGCTGGAGCGCTTCGGCGCGCAAGCGTGTTCAAGATTTTTCCAGGTTAATTCTTCGAGAAAAGCGCGAAAGGTGATCGCCGCAAAATGACGAGATTTATGCTGACATGCATGGTTGCCCTGCTCTTCCTGCCGCACCATTTTGCCCGGGCCGAGGCGCGCCCGGAGCGGCCGGCCGCAACGGCCGGCCGGGCTGCCGGGAGGGAGTTGGTGGTGGAGCGGGAAAGGCGCTTGCTCCAGCGGACCCTCGATGACCTGCGGCTTGAGCGGAAGCTGGCGGAACGGGATATCGGGGAACTGGAACGGCAGACGGACGCAATAACCCTACTCGAATCGCCGCGCCGGGAAGAGGATTTCCGGGACCTGCTCGACTGGTATTACCGCTACCTCGACTGGCTCGGGGAGCAGGAGGATGAGTTCGACTGGGAGCTGGCGGAGCTTTCCGCCTCGCCTTCGGCCGACGGCGAACCGTGGGCGGGGCGCTTCGGGGCGATGGCGGAAAAGGAAAGGGAGCTTACGGAGGAGCTCAGGGAGAAGGTAAGGGAGTACAGCGCCGAGCAGAAACGGCTCGCCGGGATCATCGATCGGCGGCTGCTGTTGCAGGCGCTGTTCGCCGACCTGGGGGAGCGGCTCGCCCTGCTCGAGAAAAGGCTCTCCGACCGGCAGCGTCCCCCCTCCGAGAAGGAG
>JAMPXD010000089.1 GCA_023701365.1 Geobacteraceae bacterium | reverse complement strand
GACCGTGGTGCCATCCTTGCGGAGATAGCGCTTGCCGCTGTTGTAAGTCTGGCGGCTCCCCCCCCGGGCTTCATGGAGCCGGCGCAGAGCCCCTTCACGGTCATCGGGGTGGGTGATATCCATGACGTTCAGCTTCAGCAGTTCGCGGCAGTCATAGCCGAGGAATGCGCAGAAGGCGGCATTCGCCTCGATGAAGCTGCCGTCGGGATTAAGAAGGACCATCCCGGCGGAAATGTTCCGGAAGATCGAGCGGAACCTCTCTTCCACCTGGCGCAGCGCCTCCTCGGTCCGCCTGTGCCGGGTGATGTTCCTGACCATGACGATCAGCTGGCGGGCGAACAGGGGAAGCAACCGCGCCTCGAAGGTCTGCTCCCCGCTTCCCAGCGGCAGGGAGTAGTCCAGGGAAACCATCTTTCCCGTCTTCAGCACCCTGGAGGCGGCCTGGAGGATTTCACCTGCCGCGGCCGGCGGGAGAATGTCCTGCACCTGCCTGCCGAGGAACGACTCCGGCGCTGCATGGAGGTCTGCCGGGTCCCCGGCATGATAGTCGAGAATGGCCCCGTCGGCATCCATCAGAAAATAGAGGTCGGGAGCGGCGTGGGAGACGGACTGGGGCGTGGCGGCTGGCCGAACGGGGCCGGGGGATTTCGGGCTGTGGCTGATGTCGCACAAAGGCGCTGACCTCGTAACTGCTGTGGTATTTGCGTTGCCAAGGCGGGGCAAAACAGTGCCGGTAACTATGGAAACCCAATTATCAAATACCGTCACGATAATGTCAAAACATTTTGTATACAGCTTCCATATTCTTTACTTGCAACAGTGGTTGGCATGGCTCGGCGCCGATATCGACGGATTCGCCATGATGATCGAAAGACAGGGCGATCCTGCCGGCTATCGCTCGCATTGCTGAACTGCTTGATTTTTCCCGGCAGGAATGCCATACTTTACGAAAAACATCTGGAGGTTTACATGTTCGGATTCGGCATGCCTGAACTGATAGTCATTCTCGTTATCGTGCTGGTGGTATTCGGCGCCGGCAAGCTCCCGGAAATAGGGGGCGCCTTCGGCAAGAGCATCAGGAATTTCAAGAGGGCTTCGGAAGGGAAGGACGAGATCGAGATCACGCCTAAGAAGGAAGACGATACCAAGAAGGAGAGCTAGCCCCTCCTTTCCCCGTTACTCTGTTTTTTCCCCGCCCCGTCCCCCCACCCGCCAGGGAGGGGGATCATCAACCGGCTCAAGGAACGCAACTCCGGCCCGCCCCTTTACCGCTCTTTTTCCAGGAGCTTTTCAAGCTCCTCCGGGGGGAGCGGCCTGCTGAAGAGGTATCCCTGCATCTCCTCGCAGTCGAGGGATTTCAGCATTTCCTGCTGCCCCTCGGTTTCCACCCCCTCCGCGGTGACGTGCATATGGAGGCCGCGGGCCATCCTGATCAGCCCTTCGGTGATCACCTCTTCGTCATGATTGGAGTCAACGGCCCTGATCAGGGACTGGCCAATTTTCAGCGTATCTATCGGGAGCTTCCTGAGGTGGTTGATGTTGACGCAGCCGGTGCCGAAATCATCGACGGCAATATGGACCCCCAGCTTTCTCAGCCTCCGGAGCGCGGCGATGGTCACCTCCTCGTCCTGCAGCATGATGTTCTCCTTGATCTCCAGCTCCAGCCAGCAGGGAGCGAGGCCGGAGTCATGGAGCGCCCTTTCCACCAGCTCCGCCAGGCTCAGCTGCCGCAACTGGCGGAGCGAGAAATTGACCGCCACCCGGACCGGGGAATAGCCCGCCGCCTGCCATGACTTGTTCTGGGCGCAGGCGGTGCGCAGCACCCATTCCCCGAGGGGAAGGATCAGGCCGGTTTCCTCGGCAAGGGGGATGAACTGCGGCGGCGGGACCAGCCCGTAGTCGGGGTGGAGCCAGCGGGCCAGCGCCTCCACGGAAATGATCCGGCCGCTCTTGATGTTGACCTTGGGCTGGTAGTAGAGGATGAACTCCTCCCGCTCCAGGGCCAGGCGCAGTCCGTTTTCCAGTGCCATCCGTTCGAACGCCCGGTTGTCCATGGAGGGGATGTAGAGATGGTACATCCCCTTCCCCTCCTCCTTGGCGCGGTACATGGCCATGTCGGCTTTCTTGATCAGGGTCTCCGCGTCGCCGCCGTCATCGGGAAAGATGCTGATCCCGATGCAGGTGCTGATGAACAGCTGGTGGTCGGGGAGGACGAAGGGAACCACAAATGCGTCGATGATGTTGCGGGCCACCCGGGCGGTCTCCTGGACGTCATCCAGTTCGGGGAGGAGAATCACGAACTCGTCCCCGCCGCAGCGGGCAACCGTCTCCCCTTCGCGCCGGCAGCACCCTTTCAGCCGCTGCGCCACAGCCTGGAGGAGCTGGTCGCCGACCGAGTGGCCGAGGGTATCGTTGATGTTCTTGAACCGGTCGAGGTCGAGGAACAGCACCCCCAGCAGGTGTCTGTGGCGCTGGGCCTGGGCCAGCGCCTTCTGCAGCAGCTCACGAAAGAGGAACCGGTTGGGAAGGCCGGTCAGGGAGTCGAAATAGGCCATCCGCCTGATGGTCTCTTCCGCCTCCTTACGCTCGGTGATCTCCTCCTGAAACGAGATGAAATGGGTGATCCTCCCCTCGCCATCGGTAATGGGAGAGACGGTGGCGGAGACCCAGAAGAGCTCGCCGTTCCTGTTCCGGTTCCGCAACTCCCCCCGCCACTCCTCGCCCCGGCCGATGGTCTCCCAGAGCTGGCGGTATTTTTCCGGGGTTGTCTCGCCGGACTTCAGTTTCCGCGGGGTCCCGCCGACCGCCTCCTCCATGGACCAGCCGGTCAGCCGGGTAAATCGCGGGTTCACGTATTCAATCAGGCCGGCGGTATCGGTGATCATGATGGCGACCGGGCTCTGCTCGACGACCCGGGACAGCTTGCGGATGAATTCACCCTGCTCCCGGACCTGCCTCTCCTGGCGGATGACGTTCAGGCACTCTTCCAGCGCCGCGACGAGCTTTACCTTGTTGATCGGCTTCAGCACGTAGTGGTTGACGCCGATGTCGATCGCCTCCAGCAACCTGTTGATGTCGCTGTCCGCCGTGATGACGATGATCCTGGTTTCCCTGCTCAGCTTCCTGATTTCCCGCGCCATCCTGATGCCGTCCATCACCGGCATTCTGACGTCGGTCAGAACGATCTCCGGTCTCCAGCTCCGGAACAGCTCCAGCCCCTGCTCGCCGTTGGCCGCCACGGTCACGGCGAGAGAGGGAAAGCGCGCGCCGATCATGAGCATTATCATTTTTCTGGTAACGTCATCATCTTCGACGTAGAGAATCCTCGGACCTTCTGTCTCACCAGCGCAAAGTCTCATCAAACACCTTTCCCCGGACAGTGCAGAATTCTCGGTCGGCTTACTGCAAGCTTACACCTTTGCCGGAACTTTTCAAACCGTGAGATCATTGCCCCTCTCTGGCGTTATTTACCTTGAAAAAGTGCCGCGGGCTGTTATAATTTGGCCGTTCACGGGAGTTACGGGGGGCTTTGCGAATGCCGGCGGAGGTTTGCGTGGAGTGGGAGTGCTGCTGGGCCAAAAATGAGATAGCTCCCGGGGAGTGCCCCTATATTGCCGAAGGGGAAGAAGAGCTGTACAGTACCATCAAGAGGAGGGTCGTGGAAAAGTGCCTGGAATGCCCGAGGTTCAGAACCGACCTGCTGCGGCTCCGGGAACAGGGCCACCCCCTGGCCGACGTGTTGCCGTTCATCGCCGACGAATTCGTCGACCAGAAGGCCCGCCTCCAGTCCATGGGGAGCTTTCTCACCAGCAAGACCAGGGAGATCCGCTTTCTCCACGAGCTGAACCTGGTCCTGCAAACCTCGCTCGACCTCGATGAAATCCTTTCGGTGGCAATGACCGCGATAACTGCCGGCAAGGGGTTCGGCATGAACCGCGCCTTCCTCCTGATGGCCGACAAGGAACGGCAGTTCCTCAGAGGCTATCTGGGGGTCGGCCCGCGCAATTATGACGAGGCCTGCCAGATCTGGCGCGAGATCGGCCAGAACGATCTGACCCTGCGGGAGATGGCGCGAAACTTCCAGAAAACCAAGCTGGCCTCCGAAAAGATCAAGTTTCACGACATCCTCGAGCAGCTGAGCATCCCCCTCGCCAACCACAAGCATATCTTCAGCCGGACCCTCAGGGAAAGAAAGGCGGTCCTCGTCAGGGACGCCTTCCACAACCCGGAAGTCGATCCGGAGCTGGCCGGACTGCTCGGGGTCGATTCCTTTCTCATCATGCCCCTGATCTCCAGAAACCGCCGGGTCGGCCTGATCCTCGCCGACAACTGCATCACCCACAAACCGATCACCACCCACGACATTCAGCTGATGGAGACCTTCGCCTTCCCGGTCGCCTTCGCCCTGGAGCGGGCTTCGCTCTATGAACGGCTCCATGAAGAGGTCGAAAAGCTGACCGCCGCCAACGCCAAGCTGAAGGAGCAGCAGGAACTGATCGTCAAGATGGAAAAGATGGCCCTGGTCGGGCGGATCACCTCCAGCATCGCCCATTCCATCAGGAACCCGCTGATGATCATCGGCGGGTTCGCCCGCTCCCTGCTGAAAACCATCGCTGAGAGTGACCGGAACCGGCAATACCTGGAGTCGATCGTGCGGGAGGCGAAACAGCTCGAGGACGTCCTGGAGGAGGTCCTGAGCTATGCCGATTCACTCTACCCCGCCATGGATACCTGGGATATCAATCAGCTGGTCACCGGCGTCTTCGACAAGTTCAGGGAACGGCTGGTGCAGAAGGAGATCAGCTGCGTACTCGCCCCTGCCGCGGCATTGCCGATGGTCTTCATCGACTACAAGCAGGTGGCGTTCTGCTTCAGAACCATCCTCAACACCATCATGGAGACCCCCGGCGTTGACCGGATCGGCCTGACGACCTGGCTGGCCGGCGATGACGTCGTCATCGAGATCCGGGACAACGGCACCGCCCCTCCCCGGGAATACGGCGAAGAGCCGGGCGCCCCCGCCTCCGTGGCCCAGGAGCTGGGGAGGAACCTGGGGCTTCCGCTCTGCAGGGCCATTATCGAAAAGTACGGCAACCCCTTTGTCATCGAGGCGCTTCCCGACAGGGGGACAAAATATACCATCAGGCTGCCGATAAGGAAGGAGGGAGATTCAAATGGCGCGGATACTGGTCGTGGATGATGAAGAGAGCATCAGGCTCCTCTACGGGGAGGAACTGGCCGAGGAAGGGCATGAGGTAGCCACCGCCGCCTCGGCAGCCGAGGCGGTCGAATTGCTGGCGGGTGACGCCTACGATCTGGTGGTGCTCGACATAAAGCTGAAGAACGAGAGCGGTCTGGACCTGTTGCAGCAGATCGTCAAGGAGCGCCACGAGATGCCGGTCATCCTCTGCACCGCTTACTCCTGCTACAAGGACGATTTCTCCACCTGGCTGGCCGATGGTTACGTGGTCAAGTCGAGCGACCTGACCGAGCTGAAGGACGAGATAAAGCGGGTGCTGGCGAGGAAGAGCAGGTAAAGGTATGCGTTCGCTTCGCTCACAGGTAAAGGTAAAGTAAAAGGCCTTTTCTTTACCTCTACCTTTACCTTTACCTGTTTTTCCATCTTTACCTAATTTTACGACAAAGGAGTAAAATTGTTATGAAAGCTGTAATCATGGCAGGGGGGTTCGGGACCCGGATCCAGCCGCTCACCTGCAATATGCCGAAGCCGATGATCCCCCTGGTCAATCGCCCGATCATGCTCCATATCGTGGAGCTCCTCAAGAAGCACCACATTACCGACCTGGTGATGCTCCTCTATCACCAGCCGATGGCGATCAAGAACTTTTTTCGCGACGGCGCGGATTTCGGAGTCCGGATCACCTACGTCACCCCCCTTGAGGATATGGGGACCGCCGGCGCGGTGAAGTGCGCCGAGAAATATCTGGATGAACGCTTCCTCCTGATCAGCGGCGATCTCCTCACCGACTTCAACCTGAAGAAGGTCATCGACTTCCATGAGGACAACAAGGCGCTCGCCACCATCACCCTCACCTCGGTCAAGGACCCGCTCCAGTTCGGAGTGGTGGTGACCGACAAGAGCAGGAGGATCAGCCAGTTCCTGGAAAAACCGGGGTGGGGCGAGGTGATCTCGGACACCATCAATACCGGCATCTACGTGCTGGAGCCGGAAATCTTCGGCTATATCCCGGAGGGGGAAAACTTCGACTTTTCCCAGGACCTCTTCCCGCTCCTGCTGAAAAAAGGGGAGCCGCTCTTCGGCTATCCGGTGAAGGGTTACTGGCGCGACATCGGCAATACCGATTCCTACCGGGAGGCCCACCACGACATCTTCCGCGGCCGGATCAACGTCCGGATCGACGAACCGAAACGGGACCTGGTGGGAAAGGACCTGCGGATCGGCGCCGATGCAAACCTCAATGACACGACCTCGGTCGAGGGAACCGTGGTGATCGGTGACAACTCCCAGATCCTCGGGAGCGCCCAGATCAAGGATTCGGTGATCGGCCGCAACTGCACCATCGAGTCGGGGGTAAAGCTGTACCGCTGCGTGATCTGGGACAACGTCTACGTCAAGAAGGGGGCGAAGCTCACCGACAGCGTGATCTGCAACAACGTCAGCGTCGGCCAGGGGGTCGTCATGGAAGAGGGGGTTATCGTTGCGGATGACACTGCCATTGGCGAAGAGGTCTACATCAAGAGCGACGTCAAGATCTGGCCGAAAAAGGTGATCGAGCCGGGCGCGACCGTGACCGCCAACATGATCTGGGGCGAAAAGTGGAAGAAGTCCCTGTTCGAGGGGGCGATGATCAAGGGGCTCACCAACATCGAGCTCACCCCGGAATTCGTGGCGAAGCTGGGGTGCGCCTATGGCACCTCCCTCCCCAAGGGGAGCATGGTCCTCTCCGGCCGGGACGCCACCCTGTCGTCGCGGATGCTGAAGAGGAGCTTCCTCGGCGGGATCCTCTCCGCCGGGGTCAATGTCCGGGACCTGAAGATGATCCCCCTGCCGGTGCTCCGCTACAAGCTGAAGACCTTCGGCGAGGTCGGCGGCGCCCATTTCCGCCAGTCCCTGGACGACCCGGCATCGACCGACATCGTCTTCCTCGACGCCGACGGCCTCGATTTCTCCAGCGCCATGGGGAAGAACGTGGAGCGGATCTTCTACAAGGAAAACTTCCGCCGTGCCCACCACAAGGAGCCGGGGGGTATCAGCGAGCTCCCCCAGGTGCTCGATTTCTACCGGGACGGCTTCTTCCGCGCCATCGACCGGGACAAGCTGAAAAACGGCAATTTCAAGGTGGTGATCGACTTCAGCAACTCCCCCGCCGGCCAGATCCTCCCCCCCATCCTGAACGAGCTCGGCTGCGAGGTGATCGGGCTGAACGCCTACATCGACGAACAGCACGGCCCGAAAAAGGCCGAGGACAAGGCGCAGAGCCTCACCCAGCTCGCCAAGATCGTTGCCACCCTGGAGGCGCAGGCGGGCTTCTGGCTCGACCCCACCGTGGAAGAGGTGGTCCTGGTTGATGAGGGGGGCAGGCTCTACGAAGGCGCCGACCTGCTGACGCTGATGGTGAACCTCCTCCTCAGGGCCGGGAACAAGGGGGTCTTTGCGGTACCGGTGTCAGCCCCGTCGGTCATCGAGCTCACCGCCCACGAGAAGGGGTGCTCGGTGCGCCGCACCAAGAGCTCGGAGCGGGCCATGATCGAGACGGCCATCTCCCCCGAGGTGATCATGGCCGGCTCCATGGACGGCAGGTTTGCCTTCCCGAAATTCCAGGCGGCCTTTGACGGCATGTTCACCATCGCCAAGACCCTGGAACTCCTCGCCACCACCGGCATCCCCTTCTCCAAAGTCCTGGAGGAGGTCCCCCGCCGGACCTTCCTCCAGACCAGGGTGTCGTGCGTCTGGGAGCTGAAGGGGGGGATCATGCGGAAGATGAGCGAGGACAGCCTGGACCAGGAGGCGACCTTCGTCGACGGGATCAAGGTCCACTTCGGGGAGGACTGGGTGCTGGTGCTCCCGGACCAGTACCGGCCGCTGGTCCACATCTTCGTCGAGGCCAAACATCAGAAGACCGCCCAGCGTCTCCTCGATGAATACCGGCAGAAGGTGGAGAAGTGGAAGAAGGAGCTGCAATGAAAGTGCGGAATGGGGAATGCGGAGTGCGGAATGCAGATCAAAGTACCATCAGATTCTATTCCGCACTCCGCACTCCGCACTCCGAATTCCATGAAGCGGGCATCCGATGAGCGAACCCCTCTACATTACAATCCTCTGGCACATGCACCAGCCCTACTACAAGGACCCGCTCAAGGGGGAGTATGCCCTCCCCTGGACCTACCTCCATGCCGTCAAGGACTATTACGACATGGCCGCCATCGTGGCGGAAACCTACGGCGCCAAGGCGGTGTTCAACCTGGTGCCGTCGCTGCTGGAGCAGATCGGCGATTATGCCGCGGGGAGTGCCCGCGACCCGTTCCTGGTCCGGGGGGAGATGGCGCCGTCCGACATGGGGGACGACGACCGGCTGTTCGTCCTGGAGAATTTTTTCTCCGCCAACCGGCAGCGGATGATCGAGCCCCACAAGCGCTACCTCGAGCTCCTCTACCTGGCGGGAGACGGCGACCGGAGCAAGACCGGCGAGCGGCTCCGCCATTTCAAGGAGCAGGACCTGCTCGATCTCCAGGTCTGGTTCTTCCTCACCTGGACCGGAGAGGTCGCCAGGCGCCACTATCCCGGGCTGCAGGAGCTGATCAGGAAAGGGAGGAATTTCACCCCGGAGGACAAAGCGCTCCTGTTCGACACCCACCGGGAGATCCTCAGGCAGATCATCCCCCTGTACCGGCGCCTCCATCTGGAGGGGAAGGCGGAACTGGCGGTCTCCCCCTACTACCACCCGATCCTGCCGCTGTTGTGCGACATCAAGAGCGCCCAGGTGGCCATGCCCCGGGCCACCCTGCCGGCGGCCGGGTTCAGGCATCCCGAAGACGCCCGCAGCCAGGTGGAGCAGGGGATCGCCTATTTCAGGGAGACCTTCGGCTTTGCCCCGGCGGGGATGTGGCCCTCCGAAGGGTCGGTCAGCGATGAGGCGCTCGCCATCATGGCCGACTGCGGCCTCCGCTGGGGGGCGAGCGATGACGCGGTGCTGGCGCGGAGCATCCATGGTGGACTCGGCCACGGCAAAGAGGCGCTCTACCATCCCCACCTGTTCCGCTCGGGCGAACGGGAGCTCACCCTGTTCTTCCGCGAGCACGCCCTCTCCGACCTGATCGGCTTCACCTATTCCCAGTGGAGCCCGGAGCGGGCGGTACGCGATTTCATCGCCCGCCTGAAGGAGGTGAGGCACCACGCCCCCCGGAGCCGGGTCGTGCCGATCATCCTTGACGGGGAAAACGCCTGGGAGTACTATCCGGACAACGGCTATCAGTTCCTCAGCCAGCTCTACGCGGCGCTCGCCGATGCCCCGGGGCTGGAGCCCGCCACCTTTTCCGAGGTGCTGGCCAGGGGGCCGGCGCAGCGGACACTCGACCACATCCACCCGGGCTCCTGGATAAACGCCAATTACGGGATCTGGGTGGGGCACCCGGAAGAGAACCTGGGGTGGGACTACCTGCAGCGGGCGCGCCAGGCCGCCGCCAGCCGCAGCCCCGGTGTGGCGGCCATGCTCTCCCGGCAGGGGGACGCCCCCGCCGCCGGCGACGAGACCGCCCGGCTGATCTGCAAGTCACTCTATGCCGCGGAGGGGAGCGACTGGTTCTGGTGGTACGGGGACGACCACTTCTCGCCCCACAGCGACAGGTTCGACGCACTGTTCCGCAACCACCTGATCAATGTCTACCGGCTCCTCGGCCTGGATATTCCCCGCGAGCTGTTCGAGCCGATCAAGAAAAGGAGTGTCGCCGGGCTGATCCGGGAACCTGCGGCCCTCATCACCCCCACCATCAACGGGCAGATCAGCGACTATTTCGAATGGCTCGCCGCAGGACTCTACGACCTGTCCAAGCAGGCCTCCGCCATGCACGCCGCCGAAAGCCTGCTCCAGTCCTTCTTTTACGGCTTTGACCGGAAGGCCCTCTATTTCAGGATCGACGGGGTGAAGTCGCTGGACAAGAGCCTGACCGGCGCTGACCGGCTGGCGCTCCACCTGATCCTTGACCGGGAATACCGGCTGGTCATGGCGCTCGATGGGGAGGAAGGACCTCTGGAGGCGAAGACCGGGGGTGACTGGCACCCCCTTGAGATCAGCTGCCGCTGGAAGATCCGCCGCATCTGCGAGCTCCGCATACCACTGGAAGCGGTCGCCCCCGAGCCCGGGAGCAAGATATTCGGCTACCTCACCCTGACCCGCGCCGCTGACGAGATCGGCAGGTGGCCCACCGACGCGCCGCTCCTCCTCAGCTACGCGGGGCCGGATATCGAGCTGGAAAACTGGCTTATTTGAGTGCGGAATGGGGAATGCGGAGTGCGGAATAAAAAACGATTTAAACGCGGAATCATAATTGAAAATTTGTTCACACTCCGCATCCCGAATTCCGCATTCCGCATTCGAGTGGGAGGTTAAATGTCCGAACTGCGCTGGGACCCGTTGAAACTGCACTGGGTGATCATTGCCACCGAGCGGGGCCGCCGCCCGCGGGATTTCCAGGTCGAGCCGGAAACCGGCGAGGTGACCAGCTGCCCCTTCTGCTATGGCAACGAAGACAAGACGCCGGGGGAGATCTTCGCCATCAGGCCGGCCGGTCCCCCCAACTCCCCCAACTGGCGGGTCCGGGTCATCCCCAACAAATACCCGGCGCTCCGCATCGAGGGGGGGCTGGACAGCCGCGGCTACGGCCTGTACGACGTGATGAACGGCATCGGCGCCCATGAGGTGATCGTCGAAACCCCGGATCACCACCGGGAGATGGCGGACCTCACCCCTGCCGAGATAACCGATGTGCTGGTCGCCTACCGCACCAGGTTCCTCGACCTGCGCCGGGACATGCGGTTCCGCTACATGGTGCTGTTCAAGAACCACGGCTCCCGGGCCGGCGCCACCCTTGCCCATGCCCACAGCCAGCTGATCGCAGTCCCCCTCACCCCCCCGGTGGCGGCCACGGAGCTGAAGATCTGCCGCGAATATTACGCCAACAAGGAGCGCTGCATCGTCTGCGACCTGATCGCGTTCGAGCTGGCCAGCGGCGACCGGGTGGTCAGGGAGTTCACCAACTTCGTGATCCTCACCCCGTACGCCTCCTGCTTTCCCTTTGAACTGCGGCTCTACCCGAAACGGCACGCCCATGACTTCGCCCAGTTGGACGACGCCCAGCTGGCGGAACTGGCGGTCGCCCTGAAGGAGATGCTGCTCCGGCTGAAGACGGTCCTGAAGGACCCTCCCTTCAACTTCATCCTCCATACCGCCCCGCCGCAGCAGCAGAGGCTCGGCAAGCCGGAATACTGGAGCTCCATCGAATATGACTACCACTGGCATATCGAGCTGGTGCCGCGGCTGACCCAGATCGCCGGCTTCGAGTGGGGCACCGGCTTCTACATCAACCCCACCTCCCCCGAAGATGCAGCTGCCTTTCTCAGGGAAGCGGAAATCTGAAAAGCAATGCAAAATGCAAATTGCAAAGTTCAAAGTGCAAATTGAAAGGAGCTCTGGTATAATTTTGCACTTTGCATTTTGCATTTTTCACTTTAAAAGGTGTTTCAATGAATATCCTGTTCGTCGCCTCCGAGGCCGCCCCCTTCGCCAAGACCGGCGGACTGGCCGATGTCGCCGGTTCGCTGCCGAAGGAGCTGAAGCGGCTCGGCCATGACGTCCGGATCATCCTCCCCTTCTACAAGACCGTGGCAGAGGGTGGCTTCGCCGTCAGCGGCGGGACACACGAGATCGAGGTGCGGCTGGGCGGCTCCCCGGAACAGGGGGTGCTCCGCCAGACCGCCCTGGACGGCATCCCGGTCTATCTCCTGGAAAACGACCGTCTTTTCGGCCGCGACTTCCTGTACGGCACCCCGACCGGCGATTACCCCGACAATCCCCGGCGCTTCGCCTTTTTCTGCCGGTGGGTGCTGGAACTCCTCGGGCGTCTCGATTTCCGCCCCGACATCCTCCACTGTCACGACTGGCAAACCGCACTGGTGCCGATCCTCATCAAGCATGAACATGGCGACGACCCCCTGTTCCGCAACACAGCGGTCCTCTACACCATCCACAACCTCGCCTACCAGGGCGTTTTCCCGCCGGATGCCCTCACCGGGATGGGGCTCGACCGTTCCTACCTCGCCCTCGACCGCCTGGAATACTACGGCGGGATCAACCTGATGAAGGGGGCCATCCTGAGCGCCGACCTGATCAACACCGTCTCGGAGAGCTACTGCCGGGAGATCCAGACCCCCGAGCAGGGGTGCGGCCTGGACGGGGTGCTCAGGGAGCGCCGGGGCGACCTCTCCGGCATTGTCAACGGACTGGACTACTCGGAATGGGACCCGGCCGGCGACCGGGAGCTCTTCAGCAGTTACAGCGCCGCCAGCCTGGAGGGGAAGAGGGCCAACAAGAAGGGGCTGCAGCGCCTGCTCGGGCTGGAACAGTCGGCGCAGACCCCGCTGCTCGGGATCGTCTCGCGACTGTCGGCCCAGAAGGGGTTCGACCTGGTCGCCAGGCTGCTGCCACGGTTCGCCGCGGAGGGGCTGCAACTTGCGATCCTCGGCAGCGGCGAGGAGAAATTCGTCCGGCTCCTGAGCGGCGTCGCCGGCCAAAATGCCGGCCATGTCTCGTTCAATTTCGGGTTCGACCCCGCCCTGGCCCACAAGATCTACGCCGGCTGCGACATCTTCCTGATGCCGTCCCATTACGAGCCGTGCGGGCTCGGCCAACTGATCGCGCTCCGCTACGGCACCGTGCCGGTGGTCAGGAAGACCGGCGGCCTGGCCGACACCGTCCTCGACCCGCGGGAGTCCCCGGAGCCGACCGGCTTTTCCTTCGGCGCCTACTCCTCCCACGCCCTGTGGGGAGCCGTCAGGCGCGCTATACTGGCTTGGCGGGACAGGGAGGGGTGGGAGACGATGGTCCGCCGGGGGATGGGGACCGATTTCTCCTGGCGCCATTCGGCGCTTAGATATGAAGAGCTCTACCGCCGCGGAATAGAAAAGAGGAGGGGCTGATGCATGACCGATGAGAAGAACGAGCTGGACGAGCTGGGGAGGGAGATCCGGCGGATCATCGCGGACAACGAGAAGTTCCTCGCCCGGGTGATGGATGACGAGTTCGAGCCGGATGAGGAAGACGGTGAGGGGGAAGAGGAGGTCCTGGAGGAGCTTTAGCGGCGGCCCGCCAAGCAGATGCTCGCTGCCGCAAGGCATTTCATGGAGGCGCTCAAGAGGGCTGCCGCCTCGGCCATGGAGCACTCCGCCGGCCTTGAGACCGGCGATCCGGAATTCCCTCAGGTGGAGCATGTCGTGACGATCACCCGGGTGTGAATCAGCGCACCCCTGGTTAAAAAAATCCCCCGGGAGACACTCTCCCAGGGGATTTTTTTATGCTGTCAGATCTGTTCAGCTTTAATGCTTGCCGTGCCCCTCTTTGCCCGGCTCCTCCTTCGGGATGACCCCGTGGCAGTCGGCGCAGTTGCTCTTGACGATCTCGGTGCCGATGTCGACCGGATGGACGAACTGG
>JAMPXD010000276.1 GCA_023701365.1 Geobacteraceae bacterium | reverse complement strand
GGATCATCGAAAGATGGCCGTCATCGACGGCAGGACCGCCTTTGTCGGCGGGCTCAACATCGGTGACGAATATGCCGGGTACGGGGACAGCCCGGAGCGGTGGCGGGACATGGGAGTGCGGATTGACGGTCCGGCCGCGGCGGGTTTGCTGAGGGTTTTTCGCGACAGCTGGCTGGGGGAAGGGGGAGCGGCCGATGCTGCGGAGTGGCGGGAAGATCGGGAACCGGTCGAGCATGGTGACGGCGCAGATGTGCTGATCGTCAGCGGCGGGCCGCACCAGAACCGGTCCTTCATCAGGGGCGCCTTCAGAATGGCCATCGCGGGGGCTTCGGAGGGCGTAAAGGTCCTCAACCCCTATTTCCTCCCCGGGCCGCGGGTCGTCCGCTCCCTGCTGCGGGCCGCCGGGCGGGGGGTGCGGGTCCAGCTGGTGCTCCCCGCCAAGAGCGACGTGCCGCTGGTGAGGCTCATCAGCCGGAGCTATTTCGCACCCCTGCTGCGGGGGGGAGTCGAGATTTTCGAGCGCCAGGGGACGGTGCTCCACGCCAAGGTGATGCTGATCGACGACTACTGGGCGGTGATCGGCTCCGCCAACCTGGACCATAGGAGCTTCCACCGCAACTATGAGGTGAACGTCATCGTCGACAGCCGCGAGTTCGGCAGGCAGGTGGCGCAGATGTTTGCGGAGGACCTGGTCATGTCCCGCCGGATCGTGCTCGAGGAGCATGAGCGGCGCGGCTTCTTCGTCCGGCTGCTGGAACGCTGCTGTTGGCCTATCAGCTGGTTCCTCTGAACTGTCGGCGCTGCAAAGGTCCGGCCTGTCAGTGGAGCACCATCTCCCGGACCACTTCTCCGAGCATCCTCCGGATGGTCCGCTCTTCCACGAAGTTGAACAATTCCCCCCTGCCGAACGCCATTTCAATGCGGTCACGCCAACTCCTGATGGTCACCGGCAGCTCGGTCACACCGTTCCCCAGCAGTCCGTAGAAACGTTCTTCGCTCCCGCCCCCCCTCCTGAGCGGCTCCCGCTTGCGGAGCTCGAAATAGACCCCCTGGTCGAGCGCATCGTTAGTGAGATAAATCATGGCGCACCTCCTGTTTTCTTTTCATTTAAACAGACAGGTATGACATAATAAGTCGCAAACTATATGGGATCAATTGCATTGACACGTGCAAATCGCCGGTGATATGCTCCTGCGGTATTTGCCGGCCCGCGGGCGGGCCTGGGAAAGCATTCCAGGGGTAACGACATGCACGGTCACAATGATTCCGGAGAGTCCCCAAAACGCCTCCATTCGCTCGATGCCCTACGGGCCGCTGCGATGCTCCTCGGCGTTTTCCTCCATTCGACCCATTCGTTCGGGCTCTTCATGCTGTCGGTAGAGGGCTTTGAATGGCAGTTCTGGGCCGGGATCAGGGATAGTTCCGCCACCCCTGTCTCGGCAATTCTCCTCGAGCAGGTTTTCAGTTTCTTCCACGCCTTCCGGATGCACGCCTTTTTTCTGGTGGCGGGCTTTTTCGCCCATCTCCTCTACAATCGCGGCGCCATGGCCATGGTCAGGAACAGGGCCGTGCGGATACTGGTGCCGTTCCTGGCGGGGATCGCCTTGCTGATCCCCCTGGTCACGGCCATCCGCCTCTGGGGGCGCGCCCGGGCCGAGGCGTCTGCCGCCGGCATTCCCTGGGACGCCATCGGCCGTCATTTCCTGTCCGGCGACTTCCTCCACGAGTTTAACCCGCACTACCTCTGGTTCCTCCTTTACCTGCTCGTCTTCTATGTGGTGTTGCTGATCCTCAGGCCGGCGCTCGCCTCCCTGGGGTTTTGGGGGCCGCTCGGCAGCCATGCCGACCGCCTCATGGGCCGGCTGTGCCGCTCGAAGTGGGCGCCGGCCCATCTGGCGGCACCCACCTTCATCATTCTCCTCTTGACCAGGAGTCCCCAGCTGGCCGAGGAGGGGCGGAGCTTCATGCCGGAACCGGGGCTGGTCCTGTTTTACGGCCTGTTCTTTGCTTTTGGCTGGGCGCTCTACCGGCGGCAGACGCTGCTGGAGGCGTTGGCCGGCAACTGGGCCGCCTATTTCGCTATTGGCATGGTGCTCTTTGCAGTTACGGTGGTTTTTTCGGTGGGGATGTCGGTAGGCCAGTTGCGGGAAGGGAAGGGGACTGTTGCAACGGCGGGCCGGGGAGAGGTGGCGCCTGCCCCGCCTTCCCTTGCCGGCAATGGTGCCGCTGCTCGGGTCGATCTTGCGCAACCGCCGGCACAGGGCCAACGGGGTGGCGCCGGGCAGCCCCCTCCGCCGCCGATCTTCCTGGGGATGCGGCTCATCACCGCCCTGTTGAGCTGGAGCCTGACCCTGGCCGCCGTCGGCTTTTTCATGCGCTACCTGAGCCACCCCCACCGGCTGGCCCGATACGTCGCCGATTCGTCGTACTGGATCTATCTGGCGCACGTCCCCCTGCTCATGCCGCTGCAAATCGCCATGGCCTACTGGCCGCTCCCCTGGTGGCTCAAGCTGCCGCTGCTCAATCTTGTCCTGGGCGGCACCCTGTTCGCGGTCTATGACCTGTGCGTCCGTCCCACCTGGCTCGGCGCCGTTCTCAACGGCCGGCGCTATCCGGCGGAGATCCCGGCACTGCTGGGGCGGGTCCGGTCAGCCGGAGAGTGAGCGCCGCCTCTCGGCCGGCGTGGATGGAACCTGTGTAATGTTGGTTGCGGGGTGAATCTGGAGCTTTGCGCGGGAGGGAGGGTAGTGACCCTACTCGTAGCGAAGCGCGTCGATGGGATTGAGGCGGGAAGCCTTCTGCGCCGGGTAGAAGCCGAAGAATATCCCGACCCCGCCGGAGAAGACGAAGGCGAT
>JAMPXD010000275.1 GCA_023701365.1 Geobacteraceae bacterium | reverse complement strand
TCTTCGCCCTGAACCTGGTCAGCTCCCCCGGCTCGGGGAAGACCGCCATCCTGGAGCGGACCCTGCGCGACCTCGGCGGGAAATTCCGCTGCGCGGTGATCGAGGGGGACCAGCAGACCGACCACGACGCGGTGCGGATCGCCGCCACCGGTGTCCCGGCCGTTCAAGTGAACACCGGCGCCGGCTGCCACCTGGACGCCCACATGGTCAGCCACGCCGCCGAGCGATTCGACCTGGGGAGCCTCGACCTCCTCTTCATCGAGAACGTCGGCAACCTGGTCTGCCCCGCCCTGTTCGACCTGGGGGAGCACCACAAGGTGGTGGTCCTCTCCGTGACCGAGGGGGAGGACAAGCCGCTCAAGTATCCCCAGATGTTCCGCGCCGCCGATGTGCTGCTCCTCAACAAGACCGACCTCCTCCCCTACCTGGAGTTCGACCTGGAAAAGTGCAAGGAGGCGGCCCGCCGGGTCAGCCCGGAGATCGCCATCTTCGAGGTCTCCGCCAGGAGCGGGGAGGGGCTGGCCGGCTGGTACGGGTGGCTGGGGAAGAATGTGAAAAATGCAAAGTGAAAAGTGAAAAATTTAAATTTGCAATTTGCATTTTGCATTTTGCATTTGTACGGGTATCGTGTGGACCTGATCAAACGGTGCAGAATAGAAATCGAGGGGATCGTCCAGGGGGTCGGCTTCCGTCCCTTCGTCTTCCGGCTGGCCGGCCGGCACGGGGTGAGCGGCTGGGTCCGCAACAGCGCTGGCGGGGTGCTGCTGGAGGCGGAGGGGGCGCAGGCGAACCTCTCCGCATTTCTGCGGGAGATCGAACGGGAGCCCCCTCCCCTGGCCGCGATAAGCTCGATCGAGCAAAGGGCGATTCCTCCCGTCGGCGAGCGGGGCTTTCTGATCCTGCCGAGCGCGCCGGGCGAGAACCAGATCCAGATCGCCCCGGACGGGGACGTCTGCGGCGAGTGCCTGGAGGAGCTGTTCGACCCCGCCAACCGGCGCCATCGCTACCCCTTCATCAACTGCACCAACTGCGGCCCCCGCTACTCCATCATCACCGGCATCCCGTATGACCGGTCGCTCACCACCATGGCGGGTTTCACCATGTGCGGCCCATGCCGCGCCGAGTACGAAGACCCGGCGGACCGCCGCTTCCATGCCCAGCCGAACGCCTGTCCCGCCTGCGGGCCGCGCCTGCGGCTGACCGACGGGGCGGGCCGCGAGCTGGAGACGGATGGCGCCGCGTCCCTGCAAAGCGCCGTCGCTCTCCTGCGCCAGGGGCGGATTCTGGCCATCAAGGGGACCGGCGGCTATCACCTGGCGGTTGACCCGTGCAATGACGGGGCGGTCCAGGAGCTGAGGCGGCGCAAGGGGCGGGACGAAAAGCCCTTTGCCCTGATGGCCCCCGATCTTCCCGGGATCGAGCGGCACGCCGTCTGCCTCGACCTGGAAAAACGGCTCCTCACCGGCCCCGAGCGCCCCATCGTGATCCTCCCCGGGCGGTACGGCTCGCCGGTCTCCCCCCGGGTTGCCCCGGGCAACCGCTATCTCGGGATGATGCTCCCCGCCACCCCGCTCCACCACCTGCTGCTGCGGGACAACTTCTCCGCCCTGGTGATGACCAGCGGCAATCTCTCCGGGGAGCCGGTCCTGTTCCGGGACCGGGAGGCGTTCGAGCGGCTGGCGCGGGTCGCCGACTTCTTTCTCTGCCACGACCGGGAGATCCATGCCCGCTCCGACGACTCGGTGATCCGGGTATTCCAGGGGAACCCGCTGTTCCTGCGCCGCTCCCGGGGCTACGTGCCGCGCGCCATCCCCCTGCCCGCCCCCCAGGAGAGCGTGCTGGCGGTGGGGGGGGAGCTGAAGAACGCGATCTGCCTGACCAGGGGGGAGCGGGGTTTCCTCTCCCCGCATATCGGCGACCTGGGCAACAGCGCCACCCGGAACTCCCTGGAAGAGAGCGTGGCGCACCTGACCAGGGTCCTCGGGATCACGCCGGCCGCCGTGGCCCATGACCTCCACCCCGATTACCTCTCCACCGGCTTTGCCGGCGAGATCGACGGGGTGCCGCGCATAGCGGTGCAGCACCACCACGCCCACCTCGCCTCCTGCATGGCGGAGAACCGCCTGGAGGGGGAGGTGATCGGGGTGATCTTCGACGGCGCCGGTTTTGGCCTGGACGGCAACATCTGGGGCGGGGAGTTCCTCCTCGGCGGTTACCGGACGTTTCAGCGGCGCGGCTGGTTCCGCTACGTGGCGATGCCGGGGGGGGACGCGGCGGCCCGGGAACCGCTGCGGATGGCGATCTCCTGGCTCCACCAGCTGCACGGGGAGCGGCTGTTCGAGCTCTCCCTCCCCTGCCTGGCGGGGGTGTCCGGCCTGGAGCGCAAGCTGTTTCTGCGGATGCTGGCGCAGGGGATCAACACCCCCCTCACCTCCAGCTGCGGCAGGCTGTTCGATGCGGTCGCGGCGCTCATCGGCCTGAGGAACAGGAGCGCCTAGGAAGGGCAGGCGGCCATGGAGCTGGAGGGGCTGGCCGAGCGGGGGGGGGCGGGCTGGAACTATCCCTATGTGATCCAGGGGGGAAGGAGCGGCTTCGCGGTCGATTTCCGGCTGACGATCGGCGCCATTCTCCAGGACCTCGCAGCCGGGGAGCCGGCGCCGGAGATGGCCCGGCGCTTCCACAACACCATGGCGGCTGCCGCGGCCGATGGCTGCGCCAGGATCCGTCGGGAGAGCGGCGCGGCGCGGGTGGTCCTGTCGGGCGGCGTGTTCCAGAACAAGCTGCTGAGCGAGCGGCTCCACGCCCTGCTGAGCGGCGACGGTTTCCAGGTCCATACCCACCGGCTGGTCCCCCCCAACGACGGGG
>JAMPXD010000088.1 GCA_023701365.1 Geobacteraceae bacterium | reverse complement strand
TGGCGCTCAACACGGCCATGAGCTTCACCACCAACACCAACTGGCAGAACTACGGCGGCGAGCTGGCCGCCAGCTATTTCAGCCAGATGCTCGGCTTTGCGGTGCAGAATTTCCTCTCCTCCGCCACCGGCATGGCGATCGCCATCGCCATGATCCGCGGCCTCACGCGGCGCAAGAGCAGGACAATCGGCAATTTCTGGGTGGACATGACCCGCGGCACCCTCTACATCCTGTTGCCGCTGTCGCTTGTTTTTGCGGTTTTCCTGGTCTCCCAGGGGGTGATCCAGAACTTCTCCCCCTACAGGACGGTGCCGCTCGTGCAGGCGGCGAGCCATGACAAGCCTGAGCTGGACGACACCGGGAGCCCAGTGAAGGACGCCGCCGGGAAGACCGTCACCGGGAGCGTGACGGTCAGGGAGGTCACCATCCCGATGGGGCCGGTTGCCTCCCAGGAGGCGATCAAGGAGCTCGGCACCAACGGCGGCGGCTTCTTCAACGCCAACTCGGCCCACCCCTTCGAAAACCCGACCCCCCTTTCCAACATGGTGGAGATCCTGCTGATCCTCCTCATCTCCGGAGGATTCACCCATACCTTCGGCCGGATGGCGGGAAATCCCCGCCAGGGGTGGGCGCTCCTGGCGGTCATGCTCGCCATCCTGCTTTTTTCGTTCGGCGCCCTCTACCGGGCGGAAAGTGCCGGCAACCCGCTGGTGGCCAGGCTCGGCGTGGAGGGTGCCAACATGGAGGGGAAGGAGACCCGCTTCGGCCTTGCCGGGAGCGCACTTTTCGCCGTCGCCACCAGCGGCACCTCCTGCGGCGCGGTCAACACCATGCACGACTCCCTTACCCCGATCGGCGGGATGGTGCCGCTCTCCCTGATCCTCCTCTCCGAGGTGATCTTCGGCGGGGTCGGCACCGGGCTCTACACCATGCTCGCCTTCGTGGTGATCGCGGTCTTCGTTGCGGGGCTGATGATCGGGCGGACCCCGGAGTACCTCGGCAAGAAGATCGAGGTAACCGAGATGTGGGTGTCGATCGTCACCGTCATGGCCTCCGGCGTCCTGGTCCTGGTCTTCTCGGCCGCGGCGATGATCCTCCCGGCCGGGGTCTCCTCAATGAATAACCCGGGCGCCCACGGCCTCTCCGAGGTGCTCTATGCCTTCGCCTCCATGGCCAACAACAACGGCAGCGCCTTCGCGGGGCTTTCCGGCAACACGCTCTTCTACAACCTGGCCGGGGCGGTGGCAATGTTGCTCGGGCGCTTCGTCCCGGCGCTGGCGGTGCTTGCCATGGCCGGGTCGCTGGCGGAGAAGAAGTACGTTCCCGCGAGCCTCGGGACCCTCCCCACCGACCAGGCGCCGTTCGCCCTCTGGCTGGCGCTGGTCATCCTGATCGTGGGTGCACTCACCTTTTTCCCCGCCCTGGCCATGGGACCGATCGCCGAGCAGTTGCAGATGATGCGGTAGATTTATAACAAACAAAACCCCATCCCCACCCTGGCCCTCCCCTTGAAGGGGAGGGAACTTCAGCCTCCTCCCCCTTCAAGGGGGAGGTCGGGAGGGGGATGGGGTTAGACGAGGATACAATAATGTCCAAACATGCACCGCAACCGATATCGATCTTTGACCCGCGGATCATGCGGCCCGCCCTGGTCGATGCCTTCAGGAAGCTCGACCCGCGCGCCCTGTGGCGCAATCCGGTCATGCTCGCGGTTGAGATCAGCAGCTTCATAACCCTGATCACCTTCGTCATGTCGCTCACCGGCGCGAGCAGGGAGCCGGCCTGGTTCACCGGCCTCGTCTCGCTCTGGCTCTGGCTGACCGTCATCTTCTCCACCTTTGCCGAGGCACTGGCCGAGGGGCGCGGCAAGGCACGGGCGGCAAGCCTGCGGAAGAGCCGCACCGAGGTCACGGCCAGGCGTCTGAACAAGCCGGAGTTCGGAAGCCCCTGCGAGGTCGTCTCGGCGACAGAGCTCCGCAAGGGTGACTGTATCCTGGTGGAGGCGGGCGAACTGATCGCCGGCGACGGCGACGTCGTTGCCGGGGCGGCCCTGGTGAACGAGGCGGCCGTGACCGGCGAGTCGGCCCCGGTGGTGCGCGAATCGGGGGGGGACCGGAGCGCAGTCACCGGCGGCACCAAGGTGATCGCCAACTCGATCATCGTCCGGATCAGCACCAATCCGGGAGAGACCTTCATCGACCGGATGATCTCCCTGATCGAGGGGGCGAAGCGGCGCAAGACCCCCAACGAGGTCGCCCTGGAGGTCCTCCTGATTGCCCTCACCTTCGTCTTCCTCCTGGTGGTGGCAAACATGAGTCCGCTCTCCGTTTACAGCGTAAAGGCCAGCGGCCAGGGGACGCCGGTGTCGCTCACCATCCTGGTGGCCCTGTTCGTCTGCCTGGCGCCGACCACCATCGCCGCGCTCCTTCCCGCCATCGGCATCGCCGGGATGGACCGGCTCTTCCAGAAGAACGTGATCGCCCTGTCGGGCAGGGCCATCGAGGCGGCCGGCGACGTCAACGTGCTGCTCCTCGACAAGACCGGCACCATCACCCTGGGGAACCGGGAGGCGGTGGCCTTCGTGCCGGTGGGAGAGCATGGCGAACAGGAACTGGCCGAGGCGGCCCTGACGGCCTCTTTAACCGACGAAACCCCGGAAGGGCGCAGCGTGGTGGCGCTGGCGAAGGAGAAATACGGCCTGAAGCCGGAGGCCCATCCCGCCGATGCGGAGAACGTACCCTTCAGCGCCGATACCCGCCTCTCCGGAGTCAACGTGTGGGGTAAAAAGTACCGCAAGGGGGCGGCCGACTCCGTCACCGCCTTTGTCCGGGATCTGGGCGGAAAGGCGATTCCGGCCGACCTGGCGGGGGTGGTCGACAGGATCGCCCGGGCCGGGGCTACCCCCCTGGTGGTCTGCCGCGACGCCGAGATCCTCGGGGTCATCAACCTGAAGGACATCGTCAAGGGGGGGATACAGGAACGGTTCCAGCAGCTGAGGCAGATGGGGATCAGGACCGTGATGATTACCGGCGACAACCCCCTGACCGCCGCGGCCATCGCCGCCGAGGCCCAGGTGGACGATTTCCTCGCCCAGGCCAAGCCGGAGGAGAAGCTGCGGCTGATCCGGGAGAACCAGGAAGCCGGCTACATGGTGGCGATGACCGGCGACGGCACCAACGACGCCCCGGCCCTGGCCCAGGCGGACGTGGCGGTGGCGATGAACACCGGCACCCAGCCGGCTCGGGAGGCGGCCAACATCATCGATCTGGACAGCAACCCGACCAAGCTCCTCGACATAGTGGAGATCGGCAAGCAGATCCTGATGACCCGGGGCAACCTCACCACATTCAGCATCTCCAACGACGTGGCCAAGTACTTCGCCATCATCCCGGCGGCACTCATCTCCATCTACCCGCAGCTGAATGCGCTAAACATCATGCGCCTCGCCTCCCCCCACAGCGCCATCCTGTCGGCGGTCATCTTCAACGCAATCATCATTCCGCTGCTGGTGCCGCTGGCGCTACGGGGGACCAGGTACCGCCCGATGCCGGCGCAGAAACTGCTGGTCTACAACCTCCTAGTCTACGGGTTGGGGGGGATCATCGTGCCGTTTGTCGGGATCAAGGGGATCGATCTGTTTTTGGGGCAGTTCATCTGACAAGATCGGTCCGATCCGACCGATCTGTCGGATTGAGAAAAGAGGAAAAACAATGAAAGAGCTAAAAACCGCCATCCTGCTCTTGCTCGCCTTCACCGTCCTCTGCGGCGGCATCTACCCGGTGGCCGTGACCGGCGTCGCTTCGGTCGCCTTCCCGAAACAGGCGAAGGGGAGCCTCGTCACCGACAAAAGCGGGAAGGAGATAGGTTCCACCCTGATCGGCCAGCCATTCTCCGCCCCGCGCTATTTCTGGCCCCGCCCCTCTGCCACCGCCGAGTTCGGCTGCAACCCGGCTGCTTCCGGCGGTTCCAACCTCGGCCCGACCAACCCCAATTACATCAGCCAGGTGGGGGAGCGGGTGAAGGCGCTGCATGAGGCGGGGATATCCGGCAAGATCCCGGCCGAGCTGGTCCAGGCCTCGGCCAGCGGTCTCGATCCGCACATCTCACCGGAGGCGGCGAAGGTGCAGATCCCCCGGGTCGCCCGGGCGCGCGGGACGACGGAAGAGGCGGTACAAAAGCTCGTTGCCGCCCACATCGAAGGCCGCCAGTTGGGCTTTCTGGGGGAGCCTCGGGTGAATGTGCTTGCATTGAACCTGGATCTGGATAAACTGGCGCCATGACCGAAAACGACGAAGACAAACGCCCCACCCCGGAGGCGATGCTGAAGCTGGCCCGGGCGGAGGAGACCGAAGCCGGGCGGGGCAAGCTGAAGATCTTCCTCGGCTACGCCGCCGGGGTGGGGAAGACCTTTGCCATGCTGGAGGCGGCGTGGCAGCGGAAACTGGACGAACGGGACGTGGTGGCGGCCTACGTGGAATCCCACGGCCGGTTCGAGACCGATTCGCTCCTGTCGGGGCTGGAGATCATCCCCAAGACCCAGGTCGAGTACATGGGGGTGATGCTCCCGGAGATGGACCTCGACGCGGTGTTGGCCCGCAAGCCCCAGATCGCCCTGGTGGACGAGCTGGCCCACTCCAACGCCCCCGGCTCGCGCCACATGAAGCGGTGGCAGGACGTGGAAGAGCTCCTGGCGGCCGGGATCGACGTCTACACCACGGTCAACATCCAGCATTTCGAAAGCCTGAACGACATCGTGGCGCAGATCACCGGCGTCGTGGTGCGGGAAACCGTCCCCGACCGGCTGCTCGACCGGGCCGCCGAGATCAGGCTGGTCGATATCCCGCCGGATGAGCTGTTGCAGCGGCTGCGCGAGGGAAAGGTGTACATCCCGGAGCAGGCGGCCTGGGCCGCGGACAGGTTCTTCAAGCCGGGCAACCTGATGGCTCTGCGGGAGCTGTCGCTGCGCCGGACCGCGGCCCGGGTGGACGACGAGATGCGGGCCTACATGGAGTCACGCGCCATTCCCGGCCCATGGCCGGTGGCCGAACGGCTCATGGTCTGCGTCAGCGGCAGCCCCTACAGCGAGAAACTGATCCGCACCACCCGCCGCCTCGCCGATGAACTGAACATTCCCTGGTTCACGGTCTACATCGAGACCCCCGGCGGCGGCAGGCATTTGCAGGAAAACCGGGAGCGGGTCTGGAAGGACATGCGGCTCGCGGAAAGCCTGGGGTCCCAGGTGGCGACCGTGACCGCCACGTCGGTGGCCGCAGCGGTCATCGACTATGCCGTCAAGCACAACGTCACCAAGATCGTGGTGGGGAAGCCTTCCAAGCCGCGCTGGCGGGAATTCCTCCGCCAGCCCCTGGTGGACCAGATCATCCGCCTGAGCGGGGTGATCGATGTCTACGTGGTCAGCATCGAGTCTGCCGAGCCGAAACCGGGAGCTGCCGTCGCCAAACCGAAAAGGGCGATTTCCCTGACCGGCTACCTGAAAAGCCTGGCCCTGGTTGCCACGGTGACCATGGCCTGCGAGCTGGTCCGCCCCTATCTGGCGCCGACCAACATGGTCATGGCTTATCTTTTGGCGGTTGTTCTGGCGGCGGTCCGGCTCGGCCTGAAGCCTGCAATTCTCACGGCGTTTCTGGGGGTGCTCGCCTTTGACTTCTTCTTCGTCCCGCCGCGTATCACCTTTGCCGTGGCCGACACCGAATACCTGATCACCTTCGCGGCCCTGTTCATCGTCGGGGTGGTCATCAGCAAACTGGTCGCGACTGCCGGAGAACGGGCCGAGACCATCCGGGAGCGCGAGGTCCATACCGACAGTCTTTACTATCTCAGTCGTGATCTGGCCGCAGCCGCCGACATCGAGGCAATCCTGGACGCCATTGTCAGGAACTTCGACGAAAGTTTCAACGGCCGCCTGGCGATTCTTCTCCCGGAGGGAGAACGCCTGGAAATCAAGGCTGCCAGCCGGGACCTGCACCTGGACACGAAAGAGCTGGCAGTTGCCGACTGGGCATTCCGCAACCGCCAGCCAGCGGGGCGCGGGACGGAAACCCTGGTCTCGGCCGCTCTCCTCTACCTGCCGCTGCTGACAACGGCGAGCATGCTGGGGGTGGTGGGGGTAAAGCTCAAGGATGAGGCCGATTATGCAAACCCGCTGAGCCGCAGGCTCCTGGAGGCCTTTGCCTCGCAGGCGACCCTCGCCATAGAACGGGTCCGTCTGGCCAAGCAGGCGGAGCAGGCCCAGATCCTCCAGGCCCGGGAGAGCCTGGAGCGGGCACTCCTCAATTCCGTCTCCCATGACCTGCGGACCCCCCTGGTATCGATAATCGGCGTCCTGGACAACCTGCGGGACAAGGTCCATACGCTGGCTGACGAAGCCCGGCGGGAACTGCTGGACACCGCCTGGGAAGAGGCGGAACGGTTGAACCGGTTCGTCGGCAATCTCCTCGACATGACCCGTCTGGAGGCGGGGGGGGTCAAGCTGAAGGAAGAGCCGTGCGACATCCAGGACCTGGTCGGCTGCGCCCTGGCAGCCATCGAGCAGCGGCTTGGCGCGAGGAAGATCGAGCTGCACCTGGAACGCGACCTGCCGTTCGTCAGGATGGACCTGGCCCTGATGACCCAGGTGCTGGTGAACCTGCTGGATAACGCCTTGAAATATTCCCCCCCCGAGAGCAGCATTAGGCTCGCCGCCAGGGTGGAGGGCACCGTGCTGACGCTGGAGGTTGCCGACCGCGGCCCGGGGGTCCCCGAAGCCGACCTGCACAGGGTCTTCGACAAGTTCTACCGGATTCCTGTGCCGGAGGGGGCCGGCGGGACCGGGCTGGGGCTTGCCATCTGCAAGGGGATCGTCGAGGCGCACGGGGGGAAGATCCGGGCCGAGAACCGCGCCGGCGGGGGGTTGCGGGTGATTGTGACGTTGCCGATGACAAGGCGCTGATAATGCTGATAATTTGTCGTAGAGACGTAGCATGCTTCGTCTCTACCTATAGGATATTTACATGACGAATGAGAAAACCAGCACCAACCTGCCGCGCATCCTCGTAGTTGACGACGAGGCGGCGATCCAGCGTTTCCTCCGGACCGCCCTCGATACCGGTGAGTTCTCCCTCCACCAGGCGGAGAACGGCCATGCAGCCCTGGCGGCAGCAGTGGCAGCCAGGCCGGACATCATCCTCCTCGACTTGGGGCTGCCGGACATGGACGGGGTCGAGGTGATCAGGCGGATCCGGGAGTGGTCGCAGGTCCCGATCATCGTCCTGTCGGTGCGGGAGAGGGAGGATGACAAGGTAAAGGCGCTGGATGCCGGCGCTGACGACTACCTGACCAAGCCGTTCGGCGTTGCCGAGCTGCTGGCGCGGATCAGGGTGGCGCTCCGCCGTTCCCTGCAGCAGGTGCCGGAACCGGTCTTCCGGGTCGATGGGCTGGAGGTCGACCTGGCCCGCCGCCGGGTGTTGGTCCGGGGCGGGGAGGTGCAGCTCACCCCGACCGAGTACGAGCTCCTCCGCCTGCTGGTGACCCACGCCGGGAAGGTCCTGACCCACGGCCAGATCCTCCGGCAGATCTGGGGGGTCGGCTATATCGAACAGCCCCACGTGCTGCGGGTGAACATCAGCAACCTGCGCCACAAGATCGAGGCTGACCCGTCCCGGCCGCGCTACATCCTGACCGAGCCGGGGGTCGGGTATCGGCTGAAAGTAGATTATTGAAGGTGCTGGGAAGGGGAAAAGGCCGGCGGAGCGAAATGCCCTCCGGCCTCTTTTTTATTCCCCGGCCGCCGCGAAAGAGATTGCTATGAACAATGTCTGGATAGCACTGGGTTTGACTGTCGTCGCCGGCATGGCCACCGGCATCGGCAGCGCCATCGCCTTCTTTGCAAAGCGGACGGACTACCGCTTCCTCTCGGTAGCGACCGGTTTCTCGGCCGGCGTGATGCTCTACGTTTCCTTCGTGGAGATCTTCTTCAAAGGCCTGGAATCACTCACCAGGGTGTACGGTGAGTACTGGGGGCCTTGGGTCAACGCGGCGTCGTTCTTCGGCGGGATACTCCTGATCGGGCTCATCGACAACCTGGTCCCCACGGCGGAAAACCCGCACGAGACCCATACGGAGCAGGAGACCGCGCCACTGCGCGATGCGTCCGCTCCCTGGCCGGTTTTCGGGGGTGCCGGCGCAGGCGGGCCTGTGGCCTTCGGCAGCCATGACCACCACAGCAACGACAGGAAACTCCTGCGCATGGGGCTCTTCACGGCGCTGGCGATCGCGATTCACAATCTGCCGGAGGGACTGGCGACGTTCCTGGCGGCGCTGGAGGACCCGAGCATCGGAATCGCCATCACCGTGGCTATTGCGCTGCACAACATTCCTGAGGGGATCAGCGTCTCGGTGCCGATATTCTATGCCACGGGGAGCCGCGGCAAGGCGTTCGCATGCTCTCTGTTGAGCGGCCTGGCTGAACCGGTCGGCGCAGCTGTCGCCTTCATCGCCCTGACGTACTTATTCGGGGGAGAACAGGGCATGATCCCGCCTCAGGTGATGGGGATGCTGTTCAGCGGCGTGGCCGGCATCATGGTCTTCATCAGCCTCGATGAGTTGTTGCCCACGAGCAGGGCCTACGGCAAGGGGCATGACAGCATCTACGGTCTGGTTGCAGGAATGGTTGTCATGGCGCTGAGCCTGTTGCTGATGCAGTGAGGGCAATAATGTCCCGTCACCTCCCGTGCAAGCTGAAACTAACTTTCCTGTTGACTCGAATGACAACTATGTTATTGTATAACATATGTTGCTGGAGGTAATATTGTGGGGGCTGAGCTTCTCTTCAGGGTCAAGAAGGTCAAATGGGGGTTAATCATTGAAATGGTAGTCTGGGAGCTTGATTCCCCGCCGAAGGGGTGCAGCCATCGTTTCAAGTACCGTCTTTTTTGCGGCAGCCTGGAAACCGGCGCGTGTCTTGTCAGGTACGACAATGAACGGGGAAAGGGCGACCACAGGCATGCCGATGACAGGGAGCAATCTTATGCCTTCACCGATCTTGAAAGACTGTTTGCCGACTTCGAAAAAGACGTGCGGGAGGTGCTGAAAAAATGAAGAGAGATATCAAGGTAGGGATCAAGTCTGATGATGAATTCTTTGCCGAAGCGGGGGAAATAGCCCGAAAGCTCGACACTGGCTGGCGTCCGGAACAACCGGTCGAGCGGCTCTATTTCGACGACCTGCCGACACTCCTTAAATACCTTACCCCGAAGCGGTTCGAGCTGCTCAACACCCTTCACGCAATGGGGCATGTCAGCATCAATGCATTGGCGAAAAAGCTCCACCGGCAGTACCGCAACGTCTTTGACGACGTGAAAATCCTGGAGCGTCTGGGGCTCGTCGAAAAGGACGAAGAGAACAGGTTTTTCGTCCCATGGGATGAGATTGATGCAACCTTTCGGCTGGCGGCATGAGAGGCCGCTGCGAGCCGAAGCAAAGGCTTGGTCGGCTTTTATTTGGTGGGGAAGGGGGGCGGAAATATGCTGGTTTTATATGCATCTCTCGACATCCTATTATCCGACCGCTCAAAGCTCCTCCGTGACCCCTGATATAATTTTCCACGACCCTCTCGGTTCCGGACCACAACAGTAAAGGGAGGAAACCCGATGGACCAGTTCATGAGAGCAGCTCTGGAAGAAGCGGAAATCGGCCTGTCCGAAGGAGGAATCCCGATCGGTTCCGTCATTGTCCATGACGGAAAGATCATCGGCAGGGGGCATAACCGGCGGCTGCAGAAGGGAAGCGCAATTTTGCACGGTGAGATGGACGCCCTGGAAAACGCCGGTCGCCAGCCGGCATCTGTGTATCGTCAAAGCGTGCTCTATACCACCCTTTCCCCCTGCTCCATGTGCAGCGGTGCCATCCTGCTGTACGGCATTCCCCATGTCGTTGTCGGGGAAAACAAAACATTTCCTGGAGAGGAGGAACTCCTCAGGTCACGGGGCGTGACCGTTGAAGTGCTGCAGGATGAAAGGTGCATGGGAATGATGGAGCAGTTCATCCGGCTGAAGCCGGAGCTGTGGAATGAGGATATCGGGAACATCTGAGGGGAGTCGAAAGAACAAGCAGTCAGGCCTTCTTCAGGGTGAAGGAGAAGGCCGACCCCTTCCCCGGGGTGCTCTCCACGGAGACGGTGCCGCCGTGGAGCTGGACGATGTGCTTGACGATGGAGAGGCCGAGGCCGGTGCCGCCCTGTTCGCGGCTGCGTGCCGAATCCACCCGGTAGAACCGCTCGAACAGGCGGGGGAGGTCCTTGGGGGGGATGCCGATGCCGGTGTCGGTCACCGCAATTCTCACCATGTTGCTCGCCTCGGCCGCCGAGACGGTCACCGAGCCGTGCGCCGGGGTGTACTTGATCGCGTTGTCCAAGAGGTTGATCAGCACCTGCTCCAGCCGGCCCCGGTCGGCGAGGACCACGGGCAGGTTTCCTAAATTGCCGCAGTCGATGGAGATATCCTTCTCCTGGGCCTTCTGCTCCAGGAGCATGGCAGCGTGCCGCACCACCCCTTCGATGGTCGTCGGCGCCAGCGCCAGCGCCATCCCCCCGGATTCCAGCTCCGACAGGGTGAGGAGGTCGCCGATCAGGCTGGCCAGCCGTTCCGAATGATTGTGGATGATCCCGATGAAGCGGGCCGCCTGTTCGGGCTTTGTCCGGAGCAGGTCCGACAGGAGGGTCTCGGCGTACCCCTTGATGACCGCGACCGGGGTGCGGAGCTCGTGGGAGACGTTGGCCACGAAGTCCTTCCGGACCCTCTCCAGCATTTTCAGGTCGCTGATGTCGTGGAACACCGCCACCACCCCTTGGATCTCCCCCCTTTCCAGGAGGGGGACCCAGTGGGTCAGCACGGTCTTTTCCTCCCCGGACGGGAGGGTGATCTCCTCCAGCCGCTCGTTTCTGGTCGCGATGACGATCTTGAAGGCGTCATGGAGGGCCGGGTGGCGGGTGATCTCGATCAGCGGCCGCCCCTCCACCTCGTCGCGGATGGCGAACAGGGTCCTAAACGCCGGATTTACGAGGGTGATGACCCCGTGCGCGTCGGTCACCATCAGCCCCTCTCCCATCCCCCGCAGAATGGTGTCCAGCCTGTTTTTTTCCGCGGAAATGCTGCCGAGCTGATCCTCGATCCTGACCGCCATGTCGTTCATGACCCTGGCCAGTTCTCCCACCTCGTCGCCCGCGCTGATCGGGATCCGCATGCCGAACTCGCCCCTGCCGATCCGGCTGGCGATTGCGGCCATGGTCCTGAGCGAGCGGGAGGTGACGTTGGAGAGGATATAGCTGAGGACCAGGGAGATGAGGGTCGCCAGGGCCAGCGAGGCCCAGAGGATAGTCCGCAGGCTTGCCCGGGTCTGGTCCAGGGCCGACAGGGGGAGGGCGAGCCGCAGGACCCCCCCTTCGCCAGCGGCAGAGGTGAAGGGAAAGGCGACATAGAGCATGGTCGTTCTAAGGGTCGAGGAATAGCGGATGGCGCTCCCTTCCCCCTTTGCCAGCGCTTCCCGAATCTCCGGGCGGTTCAGGTGGTTCTCCAGTTCCTTGAGCTCTCCGGGCCGCAGTTCCGAGTCCCCCAGCACTTCTCCCCCCAGGGAGATGATGGTGACCCGCGACCTGGTTTCCCGGGCGATGGCCGTGGCGGCAGCCGCCGCATCCCGGCGCATCTCCCCGATTTCCTTGGCGACGGTGAGCCGTGCCAGCCGGGCTTCGCTGAGAAGGCTGGTCCGAATCTCCGCTGCCAGGTAGTTTCCCAGGGTGTGGTTGAGATAGGCGTACAGCACCCCACCCATGAAGAGCGCCACGAGGAGATGGGAGGCGAGGAGTTTCCAGCGGAAGGTCAGTCTCATATATGGTGCGCCCCTGGCCGACGCAGAAGATGGACTCTCGTCGAATTTCTCACTCTGTCTCCATCTTGTAGCCGAAGCCACGCACCGTCTTGATCATCCCCCCCGCCTCCCCCAGCTTGGTCCGGAGCCTGGTGACGTGGGTGTCCACCGTGCGGGTGTCGCCGGCGTAGTTGTAGCCCCAGACGTCCCGCAGCAGGAGCTCCCGGCTCTGCATCCTGCCGAGGCGCTCGGTCAGGGTGAGGAGGAGCTTGAACTCGGTGCCGGTGAGGATCACCTCTGCGCCGTCCACAGTGACCAGGTGCCGTTCGGTGTCGATGGCGACCGGGCCGACCCTGATCACCTTGCCCGCCGGCTCTGCCGGGTGGGCGCGGCGCAGCACCGCCTTGATGCGGAGCAGCAGCTCCCGGGTGGAGAACGGCTTGACCACGTAGTCGTCGGCCCCGATCTCGAAACCGACCACCCGGTCGATCTCCTCCCCCTTGGCCGTCAGGACGATGACCGGGAGCGCCGCGGTTCGCTTGTCCCCCTTCAGGGTCCGGCAGAGCTCGGTCCCGCTCATGCCGGGAAGCATCAGGTCGAGCAGGATCAGGTCGGGGGAGCCGGTGCGGGCGGCCTCCAGGCCGGCGACGCCATCCAGGGCGACGATGGGACGGTACCCCTCCTGTTCCAGGTTGAAGGCGACCAGTTCCGCCAGGTCTCTTTCGTCTTCGATGATCAGGATCGTTTTCATAGGCTCCACGTCATGATTGCTGCCGAAAAATGTTGAATGACATCGGGGACAGCTAATAAATAGCATAAATTCGCGCTGTGTGCAGGAATAAATTAACAGAAAGCGACATGGGGTGCCGACGGCAGCACGCTTTTGAGAATCGGATGCAAATCGTGTTTGCGCAGCGATGGCAGGTGGTGTACTATTTCTCCCAGCCCCGCGTGGTGACGGGGCCGATTTGTTGCCGGGAGCACCGGGAGGAGCGCCATGCACATACCGGACGGATACCTTTCCCCCCAGACCTTCGTCCCCCTCTATGCCGTGATGATCCCCCTCTGGATGGCGGCCGCCCGCAGGGTCAGGCGGACCCTGCGCACCCGCCAAGTCCCGCTGCTGGCCCTGGGTGCCGCCTTTTCCTTCATCATCATGATGTTCAACATCCCCGTGCCGGGGGGAACCACCGGCCATGCGGTCGGCGCGGCGCTGGTCGCCATCCTGCTCGGTCCCTGGGCCGCCTGCGTGGCGGTCTCCCTGACCCTGGTGATCCAGGCGTTCCTGTTCGGCGACGGCGGGATCACCACGCTGGCCGCCAACGCCTTCACCATGGCGGTGGTCATGCCGTTCGTCGGCTGCTTCAGCTACCGGCTGATCGCCGGGGATTCCCCGGCCACCTCACCGCGGCGGGTGGTGGCCGCCTTTGGCGCCGGCTACCTGGCCCTGAACGGGGCGGCCCTCTACACCGCCGTCATGTTCGGCCTCCAGCCGCTGATCGCCTCCGCCCCAGATGGCCGCCCCCTCTACGCCCCCTATCCACTTGCCGTCGCCGTGCCGGCCCTGGCGCTGCCGCACCTCCTCCTGTTCGGCGTCGTCGAGGGGGTGGCGACCGCCCTGATCATCCGCTACCTGCAGGGGGCCGACCCGGCGCTCCTCTCCCTGCAAGGCGCGGGGGAGATGGCGGGCGGCACCCTGCAGAGGCTCCGCTCCGGCCTGGGGGTGCTGGCCCTCCTCTCGCCACTGGGGGTAATCGTGCCCTGGCTGGCCGGGGCGGGCACTACCTGGGGGGAGTGGGGCGCGGCTGAGCTGGGGGGGCTGACCGGCTTTGTCCCCGAGGGGGTGGAGCGGCTCGGGAGGGTGTGGCGGGCTCCCCTTGGCGACTTCCTCCTGGCCGACCCGGATCGGGGCGGGGTGGTGCTGGCGAGCCTCGCCTCCCTGCTGGCGGCGGCCCTGGGGATCGCGCTCCTCGTCATCTGCGCCAGGGTCTGCGGCAGGCTCTCGGCGTTCCGTGAAGACAAGTGATCCCCCCCTGGCTGGCAGTGGGGAACCCTCCCGGCGGACCGCTCACCGCCGGTCGCGGCAACGGGGGCTTCCTGGAGAAGACCATCGGCGCGGTCGCCGCCTA
>JAMPXD010000087.1 GCA_023701365.1 Geobacteraceae bacterium | reverse complement strand
GACATCGAGCGGCTGCTGAAGGAGCACGGCATCTCGGAAAAGGTCATCTTCTACGGCATCGAGGATATTTCCACCCCCAATCCCGTCTGGCGCGTCTTCGCGGCGATCAAGAAGCTGACCCCCAACTTCGTCCAGTTCAACAAGCTGCCGGCGAGCAAGCTGCAGGGGGTGGTGACGCGGGTGGAGATGTGAGGAAGCCGCGACTCAGAGCTCTGCCTCGAAGGAGTGGAAATAGGGGATCTGCTGCGCTCCTCCCTCTCCGTGCGGGTAGTACTTGTAGCGGAACTTGAGGCGTTTCGGGACGGCATCCGGGGGGACCGGGAGCTTCAGGTCGAACGGCTTGAGCTCGTCCAGCTGGATCAGATCCGGAATGAAGAAGAAGGTGGCCTCGGAGAGCCTTCTCCCCCTCTCGTCCAGCAGCTCCAGGGTCAATTCCAGCCCCCGCAGATAGGCGTTACGGTTGTTCCTGATGAAGCCGTCGATGGTCACGCTGCTCCCGTCCCGGCCGGTATTCCACGAAAGCGCCAGGTCGTATCCCTGGTAGCAATGGGGGTAGAGCGCCGGCTCGTAGCGCGGCGGCCGGTAGCCGGTGCAGGCAGCGAGCAGGGTGAACATCAGAGTATAGAGCAAGATCAGTTTCGCCATGGTGGGCCCTCCGGCGGGTGAGGTAACCGCATGTAAACCGTATACCACGGAACGGCGCAATTGCCATCCGCTGCCCGCACACCGGGAATAAAAAAAAGGAGCGCACCTTGCGGAACGCTCCTTTTTCTTTTCCAGCCGGGAAATCAGGGCGATTACATCATGCCGCCCATGCCACCCATGCCGCCCATGCCGCCGGGCATTGCGGGCATGGCGCCTTCTTCCCTCGGCTTCTCGGCGATCATCGCCTCGGTGGTCAGCATCAGGCCGGCCACGGAAGCGGCGTTCTGCAGGGCGCAACGGGCGACCTTGGTCGGGTCGATGATGCCGGCCGCGATCATATCGGTGTACTCGTCGTCGGCGGCGTTGTAGCCGAAGGCGTCCTTGCCGTTCTTCACCTTGTCCACCACGATGGAGCCATCGACCCCGGCGTTCTGGGCGATCTGGCGGATCGGCTCTTCAAGGGCGCGCTTGATGACGTTGACGCCGAACTGCTGCTCGGTGGCGAGGCTGAGCTTGTCGAGGGTGGAGAGGGAACGGAGGTAGGCGACGCCGCCGCCGGGGACGATCCCCTCGTCAACCGCCGCGCGGGTGGCGTGCAGGGCGTCTTCGACGCGGGCCTTCTTCTCCTTCATCTCGGTCTCGGTGGCGGCTCCCACCTTGATCACGGCAACGCCGCCGACCAGCTTGGCGAGACGCTCCTGGAGCTTCTCCCGGTCGTAATCACTGCTGGTTTCCTCGATCTGGGCGCGGATCTGCTTGACCCGTCCCTGGATGTCGGCCTCGGCGCCGCCGCCGTCGATGATGGTGGTGTTGTCCTTGTCAACGGTGATCTTCTTGGCCTTGCCGAGCATGTCCATGGTGGTGTTCTCGAGCTTGAAGCCGACTTCCTCGGCGATCACCTTGCCGCCGGTGAGGGTGGCGATGTCTTCGAGCATGGCTTTCCTGCGGTCACCGAAGCCGGGGGCCTTGACGGCGCAGATGTTGAGGACGCCGCGCAGCTTGTTGACCACCAGGGTGGCGAGCGCCTCACCTTCGATGTCCTCGGCGATGATCAAGAGCGGCCGGCCGGACTTGGCGGTCTGCTCCAGGACCGGCAGGAGGTCCTTCATGTTGGAGATCTTCTTGTCGTGGATCAGGATCATGGCGTTTTCCAGGGTGACTTCCATCCGCTCCGGATCGGTGACGAAGTAGGGGGAGAGGTAGCCGCGGTCGAACTGCATCCCTTCCACGGTCTCCAGGGTGGTCTCCATCGCCTTGGCTTCCTCGACGGTGATGACCCCTTCCTTGCCGACCTTTTCCATGGCCTGGGCGATGATGTCGCCGATGGTCTTGTCGTTGTTGGCGGAGATGGTGCCGACCTGGGCGATCTCCTTGTGGTCCTTGATCGGCTTGGAGATGCTCTTCAGTTCGGCGACCAGCGTTTCCACGGCCTGGTCGATGCCGCGCTTGATCTCCATCGGGTTGTGGCCGGCGGCCACCAGTTTCGAGCCCTGGCGGTAGATCGCCTGGGCCAGCACGGTTGCGGTGGTGGTGCCGTCACCCGCCACGTCCGAGGTCTTGGAGGCGACTTCTTTCACCAGCTGGGCGCCCATGTTCTCGAACTTGTCCTCCAGCTCGATTTCCTTGGCGACGGTTACCCCGTCCTTGGTGATGAGGGGGGAGCCGAACGATTTATCGATGATGACGTTGCGCCCCTTGGGGCCGAGGGTCACCTTGACGGCGTCGGCCAGGGTGTTGACACCTTTCAGGATGGCGTTTCTGCCTTCCTGGTCGAATTTGATGAGTTTAGCTGCCATGTTGATTATTCCTCCGTTTGATTATTGTATTTTCGATGTAGGGGCGAACGGCTGTTCGCCCGGATAAGGGCGCATGCCATGCGCCCCTACAAAACGTCGTACTTATTCCATGACGCCGAGGATGTCGTCCTCTCTCATGATCAGATACTCTTCGCCCTCGATCTTGATCTCGGTGCCGGCGTACTTGCCGAACAGCACCTTGTCGCCGACCTTGACGTCGAGCGGGATGACCTTGCCGTCCTCGGTCTTCTTGCCGTTGCCGACCGCTATTATTTCACCCTTCTGGGGCTTTTCCTTGGCGGTTTCCGGGATGAAGATCCCTCCGGCGGTCATGGCCTCTTCCTCTACCCTCTTGACGATAATACGGTCCTGCATCGGTCTCAGATTCATTACTGCGTTCTCCTTTCGTTGGATAAAATTGGCGACGGCCGGGATTTGCTTCGAGCCGTCCGTTCAGTAACCAGCCTCAAAAAATATTAGCACTCGAAACCGCTGAGTGCTAATTGCTGGGTAAATATAAACACGTTGCCGGGAAAAATCAAGTCATATCATCGAAAAAAATTATGCCAATAATTGCGGGAGGATAATGCGGGAAGGCTCTGCCTGGCGCGGGGGGCGTGTCTGGAGTGGCGGGGACAACAGGGAAGAGGGGTCACCATTTTTTCCTGGCCATCTCCTCCCGGTAGAATTTCTGGTAGAGGATCTCCCAATCCCTGCTCCCCGGCACCTTGGCCTGGGCGTAGGAGGCGAGCTTTTTCCGGACCGCCTGGTCGATCTCCTCAGCCACGGCGAAAAAAGCGGTTATGGAATCCTTTACGGTGCTGAGCGCCCGGGCCTCGTCGGGAAAGTCCGCCAGGTCGTCCCGCCAGAGTTTTTCGACGACCTTGTGGGCGATGTGGGAGATGCGGTCTTCGGAGATGTGCATGGAGTGCTCCTTGAAGGATCGAGGTTCGAGGCACGAGGTTCAAAATCCTCGCACCTCGTGCCTGTCTCTATTACAGGACGATCTTCCGGTCTTTGGCCAGTTTTTCCTTGATCATCCGCAGCATCCGGTGCCGGTCTATGCCGGCCTCTCCCCCCATTGATCTGAGGGTCTGGTCCAGGAGCTTCTCGGCGTCCTTTTCCAGCGTCTCTTCCGCCTGGATGTCGGCGCTGATGGCCGCCTTGATGGCGGCGAGGAGCGCGCCCCGCTCCTTTTTCACGGCGATCAGACCGGCTCCGGTCAGGTCCGCCAGAATGTGCTCCGCCAGCCTGCTGATCTGCTCTTCCTTGAGTCGCATCTGAGCCGTTCCCCGCACCTTCCTGCAAAATGGGTCGCCAACGGCTTTTCATTGTACGGCTTCCCGGCGAAAAAGCAAGATTTTCCCGTGCAGCAGGTACGGTTAATGTTGACCTGCCCCCTTTGCCTTGCTATCTTTGCCCTGTCGGCGCGGCGGGAAATCGATCGATAGGAGGAGAATCGTGCTCATAGTCATGCACCACAAGGCGGGAAAGAAGCAGATCGAGGCGGTCATCCGGGCGGTGGAGAAGATGGGGCTCCAGGCCGCTCCGATCCCCGGGAGCGAGCGGACCGCCATCGGCGTCCTGGGGAACAAGGGATACGTGGACGACTCGACCATCCGGGACCTGCCGGGAGTCCAGGAGGTGATCCACGTCTCCAAGCCGTACAAGCTGGTTTCCCGTGATTTTCATCCCCGCGGGACCCTGGTGAAGGTGGGGGGGGTGGTGATCGGCGAGGGGGAGCGGCCGGTGATGGTCGCCGGTCCCTGCGCGGTGGAAAACGAGGAGCAGATCGTGAAGACCGCCCGGGCGGTGCGGCGGGCGGGGGCCGATCTGCTGCGGGGGGGGGCGTTCAAGCCGCGCACCGGCCCACATACCTTCCAGGGGCTGAAAGAGGAGGGGTTGAAGCTCCTCGCCCTGGCCAGGGAGGAGACCGGCCTCCCCATCGTGACCGAGGTGATGAGCCCGGACAACGTGGGGCTGGTAGCGGAATACGCCGACCTGTTGCAGGTGGGGGCAAGGAACATGCAGAACTTCGACCTGCTGCGGGAGCTGGGGCGAATCCGCAAGCCGGTGCTGTTGAAGCGGGGGATGAGCGCCACCATCGAGGAGTTCCTCGCCGCCGCCGAATACATCCTGGCCGAGGGTAACGGCCAGGTGATCCTCTGCGAGCGGGGGATCCGCACCTTCGAGACCGCCACCCGCAATACTCTCGACCTCTCGGTGGTCCCCCTGATCAAGGAGCTGTCCCATCTCCCGATCATGGTCGATCCATCCCACGCCACCGGAAAGAGGAGCCTGGTCCCCCCCATGGCAAAGGCCGCCCTGGTGGCCGGCGCCCACGGCATTCTGGTGGAGGTGCACCCGGAGCCGGAAAAGGCCCTCTCCGACGGGCCTCAATCCCTCACCTTCCAGGGGTTTGACCGGCTGATGGAGGAGATCGGCAAGCTGACCGCCTTTCTCGGATATTGATAAAAAAAGCCTCTTGATTTATCCGCGTCGTGGCGCTAAACTGACCTCATTTGAGAGCTTCTCTCTGTTGTGTGCGTGAGGTTGTAAAGCCCAAGCGGAATAGTCATTAATGCCGGGAGCCTGGCAGAATCGCGGTGAGCTGCCCCATTGCGCGGGAATTGCCTGAAGCGGTACTCTGGGAGCCCACTTGTTAGGGAACTCGCTCGGAGGCCCTGAAACCAACGGCATAGTGGAGAGGCAACGAAAAGGGGGGCAGATTTTTCTGCCCCCCTTTTTTTAGTGCGGAAGGATGAAGAGCGGAAGGCGGAAGTAAAGGATTTTCCTTCCAGACATTAGCACTTCCGAGCTGAAAAGCCGGCGTTACGGCTTCTCCGCGGCGATATCCCGGAGAATGGCGGTGAACAGCGGCTTCTGGTCGGTCATCGAGGCGGACAGGGCCATTTCCACCTCCGTTACCTGGCCGTGGATGTTCCTCACCCTCTGCGGGCTCGTTTCTCCCACTCCACCCCCCTTCCCCTCCCTCAGGTAGGCGGCGACCCCGTTTTTGAGGGCCTCACCATTCTCCAGGAACGTGAAGATGTTCTCGCCGAGGAGCGCCTGTCGGGAAAGGCCGATGAGTTCCTCCGCCCGCTGGTTGGAGATGACGATCTTTCCGTCCTCCATGAAGGTCACCACCGCTGACCTCGCCATCTCTATGAATTTGCGGTAACGTCCTTCCGATTCCCTGCTCTGCAGGGTCTTGCGCTCCAGTTCCTCCATCATCTCGTTGAAGGCGCCGATGAGTTGGCCGATCTCGTCGTTGGTCCTCATTGGCAGCCGTTCGGCGAAGCTGCCGGTCTTTGTCACGCGGGTGATGGTTTCGGAAAGGAGCTTCACCGGATCTATGATGGTCCGGCGGATCAATGCCCCCATGACCAGGATGATCAGTAGGAAAATGGTTCCCCGGTATGCGAGGTCCCGTTTCAGGCTGGTGCCGATCTCCCGGTACAGATCATCCATCGGGATCGATACGGAAACGGCGCCGATTACCTCCCCGAGCCGGTAATTGTACGAATAGTGGCCGCGCGGGAAGAGTTCGCGGACGAACAACGGCGCCTTGTCATACTCGCCGTGGCATTCCAGGCAGGACTTTTCCGCGACCATCGGCAGCATGTAGCGAAAGACTTCCCGCCCCTTTGCCTTGATGACGCGGGATGATTCCCTGGCCGTCCTCTCCGCAAATGCTTTCAGCTGCTCGGCTTCATAGTCATCCGGGCGGTTGTCGGGATTGCGGTACCTGAGGGATACCTGACGCACGTAATACTTGCTGCCGGTCGTCATCCTTTTCGCGACCTGGGTGGCGACCACCTGGGGGACGAGGCCGTAGTTGTTCTCCGGTTCCCCGCGGACCACGCTCGACATGTAGTCCCTGGTCTCGATGATCTGCTTGGCGAAATTGCGGGCGTTGTCCACCGCCACCTTCAGGATGAAGGCCTGTTGGCCTCGATAGGTCAGCAGTGCGGCAAAGATGAAAAGTGAAACGAGAAGGAGGGACATGATGAGGTTGAACTTGTACCCTATCTTCAGGTTGGCGAACCAGGACATGCAGACCCCCCGGGTGTGCGGATTTATCTGGAAAGTATAGCCGCTGGCTCAGGAAGCGCAAGTCGGAAAGGGGGTCTACCCCTGCTTGTGGCACTCGACGCAGAGGGGGTCTGCAACCCTCCGCTTCAGGAGCGACTCCCGGTCCTTCGGCTGCCCCTTCCCCATCAGCTTTTCCCCCACCCTGTGGCAGTCGAAGCAGCCCCGTCCCTGCACCGCCTTGTGCATCCTTACCATCGCCGGGTTCTTGCTGTGGCAGACCTTGCATTCGAAGGCGTGGGCCGTGCCCGCAAGAAAGGTGAGCAAGCAGTAAAGCGCGGCTGCTGTTGTCTTGGATCTTCTCATCTGATGATACCTCCGGGGAAATGATTGTTCAGTACTGTACCGGAAGGCGGGGACAATCGCCTTGACCGGGGTCAAGAAACCGAAGATCGGAGCCGCATCCGGCAGCAGGCGGCCACGCTCCGCAGGGGGGCGAAAAAAACCTTCCCAAATCCGGCGATTCATGCTAAATATCAGGTCCCCGCCGACTCACCCGGAGCCGAGACCCGCCGGACAGAAAATCAATATATTGAATTCATCAAGACCGAATATGACCCGAACCATATGCATAGCCAATCAGAAGGGGGGGGTGGGGAAGACCACCACCGCCGTGAACCTTGCCGCCTCGCTGGCGGTGGCGGAGCGGAAGACCCTCCTGGTGGACATGGACCCGCAGGGGAATGCGGGGAGCGGCGTGGGGGTAGATAAGGGAAAACTCCTGCAGAGTATCTATGATGTCCTCATCAACGATGACGACCCGCAGGGTGTGGTGCAGCCGACCGGCATCCCCTTCCTTTCGGTACTGGCCTCCACAACCGACCTGGCCGGCGCGGAACTGGAGCTCGTCTCGGTCATCGGCCGCGAACTGAAACTCAAGGAGGCCCTCAAACCTCTCGGCAGCGCCTTTGATTACATCATCATCGACTGCCCCCCCTCCCTTGGGCTCCTCACGGTCAATGCCATGACTGCCGCCGATTCCATCCTGATCCCGCTCCAGTGTGAGTTCTATGCCATGGAGGGGCTTTCCCACATCCTTCAGACCATCAAGTTGGTGAAAAAGGCGTTGAATCCCGCTCTCGTCATCGAAGGAATCCTGCTGACGATGTACGACGGCCGCAACAACCTGTCCCGGCAGGTGAGCGAGGATATCCGCACCCATTTCCCGCAGGAGACCTTTGCTGCGGTAATTCCGAGAAACGTCCGCCTCTCCGAGGCCCCGAGCCACGGCAAGCCGATCATTCTCTACGATATCGCCTCGCGGGGGGCTGCCTGCTATCTGGAGCTGGCCAGGGAAATCATTCAGCGCGAGGGTAACCATGGTGGTTAGGAAAACCGGCCTGGGGAGAGGGTTGGCGACGCTTCTGCCGAGCTCCGACGAAGAGGGGAACGTCTACTTTTCCTGCCCGATCGAGGAGATCAGACCGAACCGGAGCCAGCCGCGCAAGACCTTTTCCGATGAGAAGCTGGCGGAACTGGCTGCCTCCATCCGGGAGAAGGGGATCATCCAGCCCCTGGTGGTACGGAAAAAGACCGATCACTACGAGCTGATCGCCGGCGAAAGACGCTGGCGGGCCGCCCAGAGGGCGGGCCTGCGGGAAGTCCCGGTGGTCATCCAGGACGTCTCGGACGACACCGCCCTGGAGATGGCCCTGATCGAGAATATCCAGCGTGAGGACCTGAACGCCGTGGAAGAGGCGGAGGCCTATCAGGCGCTCATGGACAATTTCGCCCTCTCCCAGGAGGAACTGGCCCGACGGGTCGGCAAGGAGCGCTCCACGGTAGCCAACTCCCTCCGGCTGCTGCGGCTCCCCGCCGAGATCAAGCGGGACGTCGCCGAAGAGCGCCTGGCCATGGGGCATGCCCGGGCGCTCTTGGCGCTCGACTCCCCGGAGCAGATGAAGACGGGGCGGGACGAAATCCTCCGGAGGGAACTGACCGTTCGCCAGGCCGAGCTGCTGGTCAAAAGGCTCAAGGCGAACAGGGTGCAGAAGGGGGCGAAAAAAACCGATCCCCAACTGGCCGACGTCGTGGAGCAGCTGAAACGGCACTTCAAGGCCAAGGTGGCCCTCAGGCAGGCCGGCCGCGGCGGCAGGATCGAGATCAGCTTTGCCAGCATGGACGAGCTGACCCGAATCATCGAAATCCTCAACATGTAAACCCCCTTTTGCGCGCATTCTGCAATATTAGAATTATCAATAAATAGAATATCTCTTGACATGCGGCGTGGCATATGATAGCTATCGCATGTTTTACGCCGGGCACTGTGCTGGGTGCCCGGACAACGTATACAGTATACAATTATTCGGCTTGAGGTGGCAGGGTGATCAATTTAGATTTAGCCTTTGTATTCCAGTTGGTCAATTTTCTGGTTCTGGTCCTGATCCTGAACGTGTTCCTCTATAAACCGATCCGGAAGGTCCTGGCCGACCGGGCGGAGCAGATCAGCGGGGCCAAGGCGAAAGCGGCCGAGGTTGACCGGGAGGTCCAGGAAAAAGTGGCCCTCTATGAAGCCAGACTGCGCGAGGTAAAGGCGAAGGCCGGGGGCGAAAGGGCCGCCATGATTAAAGAAGCGCAGGCGGAAGAAGCCTCTCTGGTCGAGAGGGCGCGCCTGGAAGCCGCCGATTCCCTGTCCGCCATCAAGAACAGGGTGGCCAAGGAGGCAGCCGACGCCAAGATGCTCCTGAGGGAACAGGCACGGGCGCTGTCCCTTGAGATTAGCGAGAAGGTCCTTGGAAGGAGTCTGTAAGATGAAACACACTGCCCAACAAAAACGGTGGAGCACATCCGTTATCATAACCGCTGCCGTTTGCCTGCTCCTCACGGGTCTGGCCGTTGCCGGCTTTGCCTCCGAGGGGGGCGAGGGCGCCCACCATGTGGATACGGCCAAGCAGATGAAGGACTTCGGCTGGCGGGTGCTCGATTTTGCGGCACTCTTTGCCCTGATCGTCTGGGCCCTGAAAAAGGCCGATGTCAAAGGGACCCTGGCGCAGCGCCAGGCGGGCATTGACAAGGCGCTGAAGGAGGCCGACGAGGCGAAACTGGCGGCGGAGAGGAAGCTCGCGGAATACAGCGCGAAACTGGCCGCTGCCAACAAGGAGATTGATGAGATTTATGCCGCCATCAGGACCGAGGGGGAGGCGGAGAAGGCGCGCATTCTCGCCGAGGCGAGGGTGACGGCGGAAAAAATAAGGGAGCAGGCCAAGCAGACCGCCGGCCAGGAAGTGCTCAAGGCCAGGACGGAACTGCGCAAGGAAGCCGCCCGGCTTGCAGTGGAGATTGCCGAGCAGAACATCAAAGAGAAGATCCGCAAGGACGACCAGGATCGCCTGGTCGGCGAATATCTTACCAAGGTGGTGGAGTTACATTGATCACGAACGCTATCGCACGACGTTACGCGAAGGCTCTCGTTCAGCTCGGAGCCGAAGAGGGAGCGGTGGAGCAGTTCAACACCGAACTGGCGGCGTTTAACGCCACGCTCACGGACAATCCCGCTCTCGGCTCGATCTTCAAGAGCCCCGCCTATGGCATTGAGGCCAAACGGGAAATCCTCGGAGACATCATCGGCAGGCTTGCCCTGTCCGGCACCGGCGCCAATTTCCTCCGGCTCCTCCTGGACAAGAACAGGCTCGGTCTTCTGCCCGAGATCGCGGGCAGCTACAGCGCCTTTGCCGATGAGCTCTCCGGAGTGATCCGGCCGACCCTCGCCTCCGGGATGCCTCTCGACGAGAGCCAGGTCGAGGGGATCAGGGTGGCTTTGGAAAAAGCGACCGGCAAGAAGGTCGTGCTGAAAGTAGAAGTCGACCCGGCCCTGATCGGCGGGGTAGTCACCAAGATCGGGGACAAGCTTTTTGACGGCAGCGTGAGAACTCAGTTAAACAGAATTGAAGATATATTACAGAAGGGGTAAACGTTTCTATGGAAATCAGAGCGGAAGAGATCAGCGAGATTATCAGGAAGCAGATCAAGGAGTACGGGAAAGAGGTAGAAGTTGCCGAGACAGGCACCATCATCTCCATCGGCGACGGTATTGCCCGCATCCATGGTCTTGACAAGGCGATGGCCGGCGAGCTGCTGGAGTTCCCGGGCGGGATTGCCGGGATGGTCCTCAACCTGGAAGAGGACAACGTCGGCGCCGCGATCCTTGGCGAGTTCAGTGAGATCAAGGAGGGCGACACGGTCAAGCGGACCGCCAGGATCGTCGAGGTCCCGGTCGGCGAGGCCCTGATCGGCCGCGTGGTGAACGCGATCGGCGAGCCGATCGACGGCAAGGGGCCGATCGCCACCGACAAGTTCAGCAAGGTCGAGGTCAAGGCCCCCGGCATCGTCCAGCGCAAGTCGGTCCACCAGCCGATGCAGACCGGACTCAAGGCGATCGACTCGATGGTTCCGATCGGCCGCGGCCAGCGCGAGCTGATCATCGGCGACCGCCAGACCGGCAAGACCGCCGTTGCCATCGACACCATCATCAACCAGAAGGGGGGCGACGTGGTCTGCATCTACGTCGCCATCGGCCAGAAGCGCTCCACGGTCGCCCAGGTTGTGTCCAAGCTCCAGGAGCACGGCGCCATGGATTACACCATCATCGTCGCCGCCAGCGCCTCCGAGCCGGCGCCGCTCCAGTTCATCGCCCCCTACACCGGCGTCACCATGGGCGAATACTTCCGCGACAGCGGCAAGCATGCCCTGATCATCTATGATGACCTTTCCAAGCAGGCGGTTGCCTACCGGCAGCTCTCCCTGCTGCTCCGCCGTCCTCCCGGACGTGAAGCTTACCCGGGCGACGTATTCTATCTCCACAGCCGTCTGCTGGAGCGTGCCTGCAAGGTTTCCGATGCGTGCGGCGCCGGGTCGCTGACTGCCCTGCCGATCATCGAAACCCAGGCCGGTGACGTGTCCGCCTACATTCCGACCAACGTTATCTCCATCACCGACGGTCAGATTTACCTGGAGAGCGACCTGTTCTACTCCGGGGTCCGCCCGGCCATCAACGTCGGTCTGTCGGTTTCCAGGGTCGGCGGTTCCGCCCAGGTGAAGGCGATGAAGCAGGTTGCCGGAACGCTCCGTCTGAGCCTTGCCCAGTATCGTGAGATGGCGGCCTTCGCCCAGTTCGGCTCCGACCTCGACAAGGCAACCCAGATGCAGCTCGCCCGCGGCGAGCGTCTCGTGGAAATTCTCAAGCAGCCGCAGTACAAGCCGATTCCCAACGAGAAACAGGTGCTCATCATCTTCGCCGCCAACAACGGCTTCCTTGACGACTATCCGGTCGCATCGCTGCGCCGCTACGAAACCGAGCTCTACACCTTCTTCGACACCAGGAAGGGTGAGATCCTGACTGCGTTGCGCGACAAGAAGGCGATCGACGACGACATCAAGGGCAAAATAGTCGCGGCTCTCGATGAATTCAAGAAGGAATTTACTGCTTAATCCAAGGACGATCAGCGAATGGCAAACCTTAAAAGCATAAAAAAGCGGATAGTTTCGGTCAAGAACACCCGGCAGATAACGAAGGCCATGAAGATGGTGTCGGCCGCCAAACTGCGCCGTGCCCAGGAAAACGTGGTTGCCGCCCGCCCCTATGCCAAGAAATTAGGTGAAGTGCTGCAGCGCCTGGCGCAGAGCCAGGACAGCGACGGACATCCTCTCCTGGAAAAGCGCGTCGCGGAAAAGGCGCTGGTGATCCTGGTAACATCCGACCGCGGCCTGTGCGGCGGGTTCAATGCCAACATCTCCAAGGCTGCCGAGCGTTACATCAAGGAGCGCAAGGGCGATTACGCGGAGATTTCCCTGCTCACTATCGGCCGCAAAGGGTACGAGTTCCTGAAAAACCGCCAGACGATCCGGAAAAACTACACCGGCGTGCTCTCCACCCTCAATTACCAGACCGCTGCCATGCTGGCCCAGGAAGTGATCGCGGGCTACCTGGCCGGTGATTATGACGAAGTATTCCTCTTCTATAATGCCTTCCGCAGCGTCATGTCGCAGGATATCACGCTCCAGCAGCTCCTCCCGATCACTCCGCCGGAGGCGGCTGCGGCTGAAGGGGAAACCCCGCCGGAATACATCTATGAGCCGTCCATGAGCGAACTGCTCGGCGAGCTGCTCCCCAAGTACATAGAAGTGACCATGTTCAAGGCGATGCTGGAGTCGGTCGCCTCCGAGCATGGCGCACGGATGACCGCCATGGACAGCGCCTCCAAGAACGCCACGGAGATGATCGGCAAACTGACCCTGGTGTACAACCGTGCCCGTCAGGCCGCCATTACCACCGAGCTGATGGAGATCATTTCCGGCGCCGAATCGATCAAGGGATAACGCCTTACGCTTACAAAATAGAGGCCTCACACAGGCCGCAGGAGGAACAGGTTACATGAGTCAGAACATCGGAAAAATATCGCAGGTCATCGGTGCGGTTATCGACGTGCAATTCGAGCCGGGCAAATTGCCTCCTATTTACAATGCGCTCCGGGTTACCAACCCTTCGATCGATGACAGGGAGAATAACCTGGTGCTGGAAGTTGCCCAGCATCTGGGTGAAAATGTCGTCAGAACCATTGCCATGGACTCTACCGATGGTCTGGTTCGTGGCCAGGACGCTGTCGACACCGGCAAGCAGATCTCGGTGCCGGTCGGGCGCAAGACCCTCGGCCGGATACTCAATGTCATCGGCGACCCGGTCGATGAGATGGGGCCGGTGAACGCGGAAAAAGAGTACGCCATTCACCGGGAGGCACCGGCATTCGTCGATCAGTCCACCAAGGTCGAGGCGTTCACCACCGGCATCAAGGTCGTCGACCTCCTCGCGCCGTACGCCAGGGGGGGCAAGATCGGCCTGTTCGGCGGCGCCGGCGTCGGCAAGACCGTGCTCATCATGGAGTTGATCAACAACATCGCCATGCAGCATGGCGGTTTCTCGGTGTTCGCCGGCGTTGGCGAGCGTACCCGCGAGGGGAATGACCTCTGGATGGAGATGAAGGAATCCGGCGTTCTGGAGAAGGCCACCCTGGTCTACGGCCAGATGAACGAGCCTCCCGGTGCCCGTGCCCGTGTCGCCCTTTCCGCCCTTTCCATCGCCGAGTATTTCCGTGATGAGGAAGGACAGGACGTGCTCCTCTTCATCGACAACATATTCCGTTTCACCCAGGCAGGTTCCGAGGTTTCCGCGCTGCTCGGCCGGATTCCTTCCGCGGTCGGTTACCAGCCGACCCTGGCCACCGAGATGGGCGAGCTCCAGGAGCGGATCACCTCCACCACCAAGGGTTCCATCACCTCGGTTCAGGCTATCTACGTCCCTGCCGACGACCTGACCGACCCGGCGCCGGCCACTGCCTTCGCCCACTTGGATGCGACGACGGTTCTTTCACGGCAGATCGCCGAGCTCGGCATCTACCCTGCGGTTGACCCGCTCGACTCCACCTCGCGGATACTTGATCCCCAGGTCATCGGCGAAGAGCACTACGCCATTGCCCGTCAGGTCCAGTACGTGCTCCAGAAGTACAAGGACCTCCAGGACATCATCGCCATTCTCGGGATGGACGAGCTCTCCG
>JAMPXD010000274.1 GCA_023701365.1 Geobacteraceae bacterium | reverse complement strand
GGCGGCCTGCATGCCGGGGAGGACCCGGATGACCCTCCCCTTGTAGATGTTGCCCACGATCCCCTTGACCTTGCTCCGCTCGATGTAGAGTTCGGCGATGGTGCCGTTCTCGATCAGGGCGATCCGGGTTTCGTGGGAGGTGGTATTGATGACGAGCTCATTCCCCATGCATTCTCCCTAAGGTACAACGCCATATTTGAGCGCTACCTGCGTTGGCGCGTCGTCGGCTTCCTCGACGTACCTCCGGTACGCCTGCGGAGCCTCCTCCTTGCCGCCTTGGTATCATCTCAAATCTGACGTTGTAGTCCGATATCTTATATGAAAAATCTGATTCTTATTCTTTAAAGATTACCGCGAGCTTCTCGATCCGGGCGCCCGTCAGCTCCGCCGGGGAGAGGCCGGTGACGGCCGCCGTGAACTCCAGCGGCTTGCCCCTGCCAACCAGCATCTCCAGGGAGTTGCCGTCACCCTTCAGCTCGGCCAGCTCGCTGCGCAGGTCGAGTTCCGTGGTCTTCCCCTTCTTTTCCCGCCGCAGCGGCCAGCTCTCCAGCGCCAGGAACCGCTCCGCCAGGAGCGGCAGGTCGAGGCCGGCCGGCTCGGGGAGGGTGACCCGATAGCGCACCCTTTCCATGATAACTGACAATGACTCGGCGCGCAACGGTATTTCGCGGGCTTCCATGATTTCGATCCCCCCGGGAAGGACCGCGTTGAGCCGTTCCCGGGCCTGGTCGGCACCGTAGCCGGCGGCGATCTCCATGTCCATGTACTCGGCCCACGATTCCACCCCGACCGACAGGGCGGTGGCAAAGGAGAACCGGGGGTGGGGGTGGAACCCCTGGGAGTACCTGATCGGGAGCCGCGCTCTCCCCACCGCCCGGACGAACAGGTTGAGCAGCTCCAGGTGGCTCAAAAAGCGCATGGCGCCGGTCTTCCGGAAGCGGAGCCGGATTCTCGCGGCTTCCTCTGGCAGTTGTGCCGCTTCCGGCGCGGGCAGAGACGGATGGCCATGCTTCTCCACGAAATCAGGCGTATTGAGGCGCATCCTGATGTTCTTGAAGTCGCAGACCCCGCAGCCGGTGCAAGTGCCGCCCCGGCAATCAATGGTCGGGGCGCCGCTCAAGGCCTGCTCCCTCTCCCGCAGCAGGAACTCCCTGGTCACGCCGCAGTCGAGATGGTCCCAGGGGAGGGTTTCCGCGAGGTCGCGGCGGCGGTGGTAGAAGAGCGGGTCGATCCCGGTGGCGGCAAAGGCCTCCTGCCAGGCGGCGAAATTGAACTTCTCCCCCCAGCCGTCGAACCGGCACCCCAGCGCGTGGGCCTTCTGGAGCACGCTGCCGAGCCGCCGGTCGCCCCTGGCGAAGACACCTTCCATGAACGAGAGCGGGGCATCCTGCCATTTGAAATTGAGCTTCCGCTTCTTCAGCTCCTGGCGCAGGAACCGCTGCTTTTCCCGGATCTCGTCGAGGCCGATCTGCGGCTCCCACTGGAACGGCGTGTGCGGCTTCGGGACGAAGGTGCCGACCGAGGCGTTGACCTCACCCCCCTGCCCGGACCGTCGCCCCTCCATCTTCACCTTTTTTGCCAGCTCGGCGATGGCGAGGACATCTTCCATGGTTTCGCCGGGGAGGCCGATCATGAAATAGAGCTTGATCAGCCGCCACCCCGCGCTGTAGGCCGCAAAGGCATTGGCCAGGAGGTCCTCCTCGGTGATCCCCTTGTTGATCGCCTGGCGCAGCCGCTCGCTCCCCGCCTCCGGGGCGAGGGTGAAGCCGGTCTTCCTGACCTTCTTCACCTCCTCCACCAGCTCGCTGGTCAGGGTCCCGACCCGAAGCGACGGGAAGGAGACCGCGATCCGCTCCGCGGCATACCTTCGCATGACTGTTTGCAGGAGCGGCGCGATACAGCCGTAATCGCCGGTGGAGAGGGAGAGCAGCGAGATCTCGTCATAGCCGGTGTTGCGCAGGGTCTCCTCGACCAGCTCCAGCACCTGTTCCGGAGTCCGCTCGCGGACCGGCCGGTAGATATAGCCCGCCTGGCAGAAACGGCAGCCCCGGGTGCACCCCCGGGCAATCTCCATGCTGACCCGGTCATGGACGGTTTTCAGGAAGGGGATGACCGGCGCGGTGGGGTAGGGGGCGGCGCCGAGGTCGGCGACAAAACGGCGTCTGACTCTTGCGTGGCCTTCCTTCAGGGGGACTATCCCGGCGATCCGCCCCGAGTCGTCGTAACGGACCTCGAAAAAGGAGGGGACATAGACCCCCTCGATGGCGGCAAGCCGCTCCAGGAGGTCCGTCCGCGGCAGCCCGGACCGTTTCCAGGCGCGGTATGCCGCGGCGATTTCGAGTACCGCCTCCTCGCCGTCCCCCAGCAGGAAGGCATCGAAGAAGTCGGCCAGCGGCTCGGGGTTGTAGGCGCAGGGCCCGCCGCCGATTACGAGCGGGAGCCCTTCGCCCCGCTCCCGCGCCAGGAGGGGGATGCCGGAGAGCTCCAGGATGTTCAGGATATTGGTGTAGGAGAGCTCGTACTGCAGGGTGAAGCCGATGATGTCGGCCTGCGCCGGGGGGGTGCCGCTCTCCAGGGTGACGAGTTGCCCGCTGTTGGCGCGGAGCAACTCCTCCATGTCGGGCCAGGGGGAGTAGAGGCGTTCCGCCGCCAGCCACTCCACCCTGTTCAGCACCGCGTAGAGGATCTGAAAGCCGAGGTAGCTCATGCCCACTTCATATACGTCGGGAAAGGCGAGGACAAAGCGGAGCTCGGCCCTCTCCTTCCCTGCCGCGCCCATCTCCCCCCCCAGGTAGCGGACCGGCTTTTCCACGGAAAGCAACTGATTGGTATGCAACGAAATCCTCCCTGCTGTGAAACGGCGATTACCTGCGGATTTGCTGAAAGGCCGGACAAAGCCATAAAAAAAGGCCCTGCGAGGGGGCCGTCACGACCAGTTGCTATAGTATCAGATTAGGGTG
>JAMPXD010000086.1 GCA_023701365.1 Geobacteraceae bacterium | reverse complement strand
GCTCGTCAACCGGGATGTAGGGAGTATCAGTTCATCCGTTCGCCGCTTGTCGTACCGCATGCAGGAAGTACCAGAATTGGCAGATCGAGTGCGTCTATTGAAAACTGCATTAGAGGCAACTTGACAACTTGGAAGCCTGACCCCAGTTTTGGTAGTTTGATTTTTGCCGCTGGAACAGACATCTTTACAGGAAAGGAGAGGATTCATGAAAGACCTTCACGAGATTTTCACCAAATTCAAGGAAGATTTCCCACGGGTTAACGCCGGCCACGAGGAGTTGGGTATTGAGATCCATGAAAAGTCGGGGCCATTGCCGGAAAGGATGCGCTGGTTGCTAAAAATTGCCATCTCCGGTGCAAGTCGCCATCTGTCAGCCCTTGAAACGCATATCGTCAAGGCAAAAGACGCAGGGGTGACTGACGATGAGATTAAACACACTCTGCTCCTGCTGATGCAGACCACGGGCTTTCCAACTTTCATGGAAGCCTATGCCGCATTCAAGAAAATGGAGGGGAGCTCAAGGGCTTAATAAGGAACACGGTCTGCACGAGAACAGGAACTGGGTTATTTAGGGAGGCAAAGCAAGGTATTTAGCATTTTCATGCTCATCAACTTATCGTGGTCGTCCAGTACGCTCATGGCATACTTTATATCCGCTTCGTTGGTGCACATCGGGAGTATGACAGGATTGACGCAACAACAATCTGATCGGAGAAATCATATGCAAATCAAACCTATAAAAAACGATGTAGATTATCAGGCAGTGCTCAAAGAGATTGACCTTCTGTTCGACGCCGCTCCCGATACACCGGAAGGAGACAGGCTGGAGGTGTTGACAACCCTTGTCGAAGCCTATGAAGAAAGGCACTATAGTATCCCCATGCCTGACCCGATTGAGGCAATTTTGTACCACATGGAAAGCCGTGGATTGACACGCCGTGATCTCGAACCATATATCGGCAGCCGCGCCCGTGTATCAGAGGTACTTAACCGAAAACGCCCGCTAACCATGGAAATGATCCGAAATCTTCATAACGGGCTCGGTATACCGGCAGAAGTCCTTATACAGCCTTACCATACTTTCAGAGACGCGGCTTAACCATGCCGTGGGGCGGCGAACCCACTCACCGCCAGTTGGCAGCTCAAGTCTTATCGAAGAGACCAAGGACTGATCTTTCACAGTTGCACTGAAATAGAATCCACTTCAGGAGGAAAACCGATGAACTTCGCTGCCATCTCTCTGCTCGTGCTGGTCGGCATTGTCGTTATCGCCGTGCTTTACGCGGTCGGCATCTACAATCGCCTGGTGACGCTGCGCAACCTGTTCAGAAACGCCTTTGCGCAGATCGACGTGCAGCTCAAACGCCGCTATGACCTGATCCCCAACCTGGTGGAAACGGCAAAGGCCTACATGAAGCACGAGCGCGAGGCGCTGGAGGCGGTGATCGCGGCCCGCAATCAGGCCGCCGGCGCCGAGAAACGGGCCGCGGCCGAGCCGGGCAATGCCCAGGCTATGGCGCTTCTGTCCGGGGCCGAAAGCGCCCTGAGCGGCGCCCTCGGACGGCTGTTCGCCCTGGCCGAGGCCTACCCCGACCTGAAGGCGAACCAGACCATGATGCAGCTGAGCGAGGAGCTCACCTCCACCGAGAACCGCGTCGCCTTTGCCCGCCAGGCCTTCAACGACGCGGTGATGACCTACAACACCGCCTGCGAGGTTTTCCCCGGCGTCCTGGTCGCCGGCTCCTTCGGCTTCTTGTCGGCAACCCTGCTGGAGATCGAGACCGCCGCGCGGGTGGCGCCGCGCGTCTCCTTCTCCTGAGCCCGCCGGACCGATGAACGACTTCTTTGCCCGCCAGGAAGATGCACGCCGCCAGAGCGTCCGCCTGATCGTCCTCTTCGCCCTTGCCGTGGTCGGGGTGGCACTGGCCGTCTATCTGGTGGCGGCCTTCGTTTACCTCTGGTCTTTCAAACAGACGGCGGCGGTTTTCTGGCACCCGCGCCTCTTTCTCTGGACCAGCGGCGGCACCCTCCTGTTCGTCTGGATCGGCTCGTTCTGGAAGATCAGGGAGTTGCGCGCCGGGGGAGCCACAGTCGCCATGATCCTGGGAGCGCGGCCGGTGCCGCCCCAGACCGGGGACCCGCGGGAGCGGCGGTTGCGCAATGTGGTGGAGGAGATGGCCATCGCCTCGGGAGTGCCTGTGCCCGATCTCTACTTGCTGGAGCGGGAGCGCGGCATCAACGCCTTTGCCGCCGGCCACGGCCTGGACGATGCGGTGATCTGCGTGACCCGCGGCGCCGTCGAGCTGCTCGACCGGGACGAATTGCAGGGGGTCGTGGCCCACGAGTTCAGCCACATCCTGAACGGCGACATGGGCCTCAACCTGCGCCTGCTCGGCTGGCTGAACGGCATCCTCCTCGTCAGCCAGGCGGGGGAAGCAGTGCTCAGAGGGATGCGGAGTGCGAGAGGAAGAGGCGCCGGCGCCATCGCGCTGGCGGCCGCCGCGCTCTACGTGGTCGGTTACGTCGGCTACTTCTTCGGCCGCCTGATCAAGAGCGCGGTATCGCGGCAGCGCGAGTACCTGGGAGACGCCTCGGCCGTCCAGTTTACCCGCAACCCCGAAGGGCTCGCCGGCGCCCTGAAGAAGATCGGCGGGCTGCTGACGGGGTCGCGGCTCGATCATCCGCGGGCCGCCGAAGTGAGTCACCTGTTCTTCAGTAACGGCATCGAGGCGGCATGGCTGCAGGCCCTCGACTCCCATCCCCCCCTGGCGGAGCGGATCCGCCGCCTCGAACCCCGCTTCGACGGGACATTCCCGGCGGTGACCCCCCTCCCGACGCCGCCCCCCGCCGAGATTTACCTCAAGCCGCGGCCGGCAAAGGCGAGCCCCGAGCCTGCTGCCGCCCTTACAGGGGCTGCGGTGGCGGCCTTGCTGGAGCGGGTCGGCGAGCCGGTGCGGGAACATATCGACCTTGCCCGGCGCCTCATCAATGAGCTTCCCGAAGCGGTGGTTGCGGCGACGCGTGACCCGTTCGGCGCCTGCGCCCTGGTGTACGGCCTGCTGCTCGACCGGGACCCGGCAGTCCGCAGCCGCCAGGAGGAGATCCTGGCTGCCCGCGAGAGCGGGGCGATTGCCAATGAGGTCCGCAGGCTCTGCCCAGCCGTCGAGACCCTTGCCCCGGAGGTGCGCCTGCCGCTGCTCGACCTCTCGCTCCCGGCGCTGCGCGCCCTGAGCCGTGACCAGTTCCTCCGGCTGAAGGAAACCGTGGCACTGCTGAGCAGCGCCGACAGCAGGCTGAGCCTGTTCGAATTCACCCTGCGCTACCTGCTCCTGCGCCACCTCGAACCCCGCTTCACGCAGCGGCCGCAGCGGCCGGCGCAGATTTACGGCCTGCGCGGCGTCCAGCAGGAGTGCTCCTCTGTCCTGACCGCGCTGGCAAGGGTCGGGCACCGTGAGGAAACCGGGGCGCAACAGGCGTTCGCCCGGGGGGTCCAGCTCCTGCGCGAGCCCAAGGCGGAATTCTCCTTCGTCCCGGCAGGCGAATGCGGCGTGGCATCCCTTGAGCGGGCATTCGCGGTCCTCGACGGGGCAAGCCCGCTGATCAAGCGCCGCCTCCTGGCCGCCTGTCTGGAATGCCTGATCCATGACGGCACGGTGACCGTCGCGGAAATCGAGCTTTTCCGGGCAATCGCCGATGCCATCGGCTGCCCGGTTCCGCCCTGGCTTGACGCCAAACTTCCGCAACGCATATAAACCTCGAAAAATCATTTCCACGAAGTACACGAAGTTTCACGAAGGAATTCAAGAGCTCGCCTACAGGCGCGTCTCCCTCGGTCAGTCGCGGCCAGAGGGCATCCCCCGCTTGACTTATTGCTGCGACGGTTCACACTTGAAGCAGTAAATTCTGCGGTTCGGGGTGACTCTTATGAAAGATCCCTGGGCAAACATATTCGCCTCAGCGATCCCCTGCAGGAATGGTAAAGCGAACAGCGGCGGAAGGGTCCACGGTGTCGATAGATGGCTGGTTCGCAAGCTCCTGGATGCCATTGGCAGGCCCCCATTGCGGGTGATCCTGTGGGACGGGGAGGAAATGGCGCCGGACGACGCCGTGCCCGCCGTCGCCATGGTGATCAGCGACCGGGCCACCCTGTGGCGGCTTTTGACCAATCCCCTGCTCCACTTCGGCGATGATTACAGCGCCGGCCGGATCAAGATAGAAGGGGGGCTGGTGCCGTTCATGGAAACCGTCTACCGGGCCATGGCCCGCACCTCCAGATTCCGGCGTAAATCCGATCCCGCCGCGTACCGCCGCAATCAGCCGAACCTGAACTCCCCCTCGGAATCACGCCGCAACATCCAGTACCACTACGATATCGGCAACGCCTTCTACCAGCTCTGGCTGGACACGGAAATGCTCTATACCTGCGCCTACTTTCCTGATCCGGCCGCCTCGCTGGAGGATGCCCAGATCGCCAAGATGGACCTGGTCTGCCGCAAGCTGCGCCTCAAGGCGGGGCAGACCGTGGTCGAGGCCGGCTGCGGCTGGGGCGCGCTGGCACGGCACATGGCCAGACGTTGCGGGGTCAGGGTCAGGGCCTACAACATTTCGGGCGAGCAGATCGCCTATGCGCGGCAACGGGCCAGGGCCGAAGGGCTGGAGGGGCGGGTCGAATATGTGGAGGACGATTACCGCAACATCACCGGCACCTATGACGCGTTCGTGTCGGTGGGGATGCTGGAGCATGTGGGACCCGACCATTACCGGGAGTTCGGGGGGGTGATCGATCGCTCCCTCAGCGACGAGGGCCTCGGCCTGATCCATGCCATCGGCCAAAACATTGCGAAACCGATGAGCCCCTGGTTCCTGCAGCGTATCTTCCCTGGCAGCTACCCGCCCACCCTGCGGGAGATGATGGCGCTGTTCGAGCCATGGGAGTTCACCGTCCTCGATGTGGAAAACCTGCGGCTGCACTATGCGCGGACGTGCGAGCACTGGCTCGCGCGTTTCGAACAAAACCGGGACCGGGTGCGGGAGATGTTCGATGAATGCTTTGTCCGGGCCTGGCGACTCTACCTGTCCGGCTGCATCGCGAATTTCAATATCGGCAGCCTGCAGCTGTTCCAGGTCGTATTCTCGCGCCCGGGCAACAACCTGGTGCCCTGGACCCGATCCCACCTCACTCTCCCCACCGGTGAGCCCTGATGGAGAGCTGCGATGTGCTCATCGTCGGCGGCGGACCGGCAGGATCGACCTGCGCCGGGAAACTCAGGCGGGCCGGGCTCGATGTGCTGCTTTTGGACCGGGAGGCGTTCCCGCGGCAGAAACCGTGCGCCGGCTGGATCACGCCGGCGGTGCTGGAGGCGCTGGCAATCGACCGCGAAGAGTATCGCCAGGGGCGGGTGCTTCAGGAGATCAGCAGCTTCCGCACCGGCCTCATCCACGGCCCCGAGGTGACTACCTGCTATGACGCGACCGTCAGCTACGGCATCCGGCGCAGCGAATTCGATCACTACCTGCTGCAGCGCAGTGCCGTGCGCCAGGCCCTGGGTGAACCGGTGGCAACGCTGGAACGGAAAGGGGAGGGCTGGCTCGTGAACGGCCGCATCAGTGCCCGGCTCCTGGTCGGTGCGGGGGGCCATTATTGCCCGGTGGCGCGTCTGCTCGGGGCAAGGATCGGCCGGGAGGAGGTCATCGTTGCCCAGGTGGCGGAGTTTGCCATGAACCCGGACCAGGAGCGCCTGTGCCGCGCCCATGGCGATACGCCGGCGCTGTTTTTCTGTCGGGACATGAAGGGGTACGGCTGGCTTTTCCGGAAAGGGGGGGTTCTCAATGTCGGCCTGGGGCGCATGGACCAGGTCAATCTCGGCCGCCACACCGGCGACTTCTGCCGGTTCCTGGTAGAGCGCGGCAATCTGGCGGCCGGCTGCAACGCCAGGTTCCAGGGGCATGCCTACCGGTTATACCAGCGCCAGGGGGGGCGCACCTGCGTGGGCGATGGCGCGCTGCTGATCGGCGACGCGGCCGGGCTCGCCCATCCCCGGAGCGGCGAAGGGATCATGCCCGCAATCGAATCGGCCCTGCTGGCCGCGGATGCTATCCTGGCGGCCAATGGCGATTATCGCCGCGACAACCTGGAGCCGTATGCGGCAAACCTGGCCCTTCGCTTCGGCGGCGGCGCGCACGTCCCCTCTTCGCCGCTTTCCTCCCGGCTCTCGCGTTTTCTCGGGGCCAGACTTCTCTCCAGCAGCTGGTTTGCCCGCCATATCGTTTTGGACCGTTGGTTTCTCCACAGCGACCGGAAGGCGCCTTATCGCCAATGAGGCGGGTGAATGAAAGACCGCAAAGGAGGGCCTGACATGGCGGAACTGCCATCCAGCACGCAGATGCGAATTACCGTTAAGAGCTATGCCGGATACAAGGGGGATGAGAGACCGGTCTCGTTCTCACGGGAAGGGCGCACCTTCCAGGTCGTGGATATCGTCGATCGCTGGTACGAACCTGACCATCACGATTTCAAGGTGCGCGCGGACGACGGCAAGACCTACCTGCTGCGACACGATATCAATGCCGATGACTGGGAGCTGGTGGATCACCTCGCCATGGCGGATCGGAGATGACAGCTTGAACAAGCATGTCAGATTGCTCAGAGCAATAGCCTTTGCCGCGGAGAAACACAAGGACCAGCGGCGCAAGGATGTTAAGGCCTCCCCCTACATAAACCACCTCATCGCGGTGGCAACTGTCCTTGCGGAAGAGGGGAAGGTGACGGATGAAGAGCTGCTGCTGGCGGCGATACTCCACGATGCCGTCGAGGATACGGAGACCTCTTTTGCGGAGATCGAGGAGCATTTCGGGAAAACGGTCGCCGGAATCGTGCGCGAGGTCACCGACGACAAGACCTTGAAGAGCGAGGTGCGCAAACGCCTCCAGGTGGAGCATGCTCCGCATGCGTCATCTCGGGCAAAGCAGCTCAAGATCGCTGACAAGATCTGCAATGTCCGGGACATCATCCATAACCCCCCTTCCGGTTGGTCTCTGGAGAGAAAACAGGAATATCTCCTATGGACCAGGCGGGTAGTGGCGGGGTGCAGGGGGGTCAACGAACTGCTTGACAAGGCCTTCGACGAGACGATAGATGCCGCCCCGAAGCAGCTGGGAGTGACCATTTGATGATCCGCTGATTGATAAAGATCGATCCTGTTGTATATCTCAGCCGAACATGGTGCTTGAGATATCGCTGTTCAGGGAGACGGACGAGGAACAGTCAATATGCGACCGCGAAGACGGATTGCCGTTTTTGGAAGTTTCCTGGCAAACCCGCAGTCACCTGAATATCAGCTGGCGGAGGATCTTGGTTATCTCCTTGCCGTGCATGGTATCAAGGTGATTTGCGGCGGTCATGGCGGCATCGTCACCGCCCTTGCTTCAGGCGCAACCAGGGGTGGGGGGGAGATTCTGGGGATATCCCTGGCGGAATCAAAACAGCTGCAACGAAACGCGAAGATGAATCCCCTTCTCACCGAGACGGAATTTGCCGGCACAATCTCCGAACGACTGGCATTGTTCGCAAACGCGGATGGATATGTCTTTTTTACCGGGGGGATCGGCTCCCTTGCCGAGTTCGCCTTCATCTGGCATTCATTGCAGGTGGCGGGAGATTTCAGCAGGCCGGTGCTATTCGTCTCCAGGGCCTGGAAACGCGTCCTGGCGGAGATCAAGCAGGAGCAGATGATAAAGTACAAGTACTACAGACATCTTTACCTGTGCGACACGGTTAAGGAGGCAATGGCCATATTGACCGATGATTATTCCCAGAATCCCGAGGAGATCTTTTACAAGGAATGCGTTCTGTTTGACCTGGACGGCACCATCGTGGAGTCACCGGAGGAGGAGTTCAGAAGATCGTGTGAAGGCATCGGCTATTTCTTTCACCCGGCGGATGTGGCCGAGTCGTTCAGGAAAGCGGGAGGTCTGCGGAGAGCCCCTGAAGGAAAGACGCTGACGCCGGACGATTGTATCGGGTATCATCTGGATGTTCTGGAAAATCTCGGGATAGAGAGGGGCCCGGCAACCGGAATCGCGGCTCATGTCTGCAGCAAGATCAGGCAAGTACCGGAGTTATACGCCGATGTCGCAGATGCCCTTGCTCATCTCCGGGACAACGGCTTCTCCACCGGGCTCATTTCATCTCGCCACCCCATGCGGCTGCAGGAAATACTCTCGGCCCATGGTCTGACCGGTTCATTCAACTTTACCATCGGCTCCCGGAGGCCTTCCGGCGCAAGGCCCGGGCCGAGACTGTTCGAGGAGGCGTCGGCACTCTCCGGCTTCCCCAGAGAGGGCATCATTCATATCGGCACTGATTATCAGGAGGATTATCTCTATCCCCGCACCGTCGGAGTCGACTCCATCCTGCTGGATCGCCATCTCGACCATATCGCCGACGATGATGCAGTCAAAATCCGCTCGCTTCGGGAGCTGAGGCATCTGCTCAGACATCGCGCCATAGGTTGATCTTATTTCCGGGCCTAAAGGGCCAGGGGGGATTTAGAAACCGGCTGAGCTAAATCCCCCTCAATCCCCCTTTACGAAAGGGGGAGTTAAAAACCATACCTTTTCACGTCAGCAACCTTCCCCGCTTCTCCCCTCCCGCCCTGCGGCATTCCCCTCACCGTCCCCCGGCAGCAGCCGCTCCCGGCTCCGCATAGCCAGCAGCCAGAGTGCCAGCAGCAGGGCGTTCTCGGCCAGGAGCCCCCCGAACCGCACCGGCGCAGCCGGGTGGATGAAGAGGAGCTTTTCGGCCAGCAGCCCGAGCAGCACCGACAGCGATACGGCGCAAAGGACGGCGGCGCTGCCCTTGGCCCGGGCGGACAGGAGCGCCAGGAACGGGACTGCGAAACAGGCGGCGGGGAAGAAGGCGCACAGCTCCGGCGAGGCGGAGAGCCGTACGGCGATGAAGCGCACCTCCTCCGGCAGGTTGCCGTACCAGATCACCAGGAACTGGGCGAAGAACAGCCCCCCCCAGAGGATGCTGAAGCCGAACAGCAACAGGCCCGCATCGCGGCGGGCCGCCGGCCAGGCCGCGGTGGCCTCCCCCGGGCGGCGCCGGCCGCTCAGGAGGAACAGCATCCCGGCCAGCGCCAGACCGGCGTAGAGCGCCTCGACGAAGAAATAGGCGCCGAACATGGTGCTTACCCAGGGATAGGAGAGGGACATGACCCAGTCGAAGGCGACCAGGCTCTGGCAGGTGACGTACAGCAAGAGATAGGCGATGGCGAAGCGGACCCGGGCCGGGTCGCGCCGGAGCGAGCGGCGGGCGAACAGCTGGGCCGCGCCTGCCGTGGCGGCGAGGAGCGCCAGGTTGCGGGCGAGGAAGAACGGCCGGTTCAGCCAGGCGGTCGGGGCCGCGGCCCAGGGGTAGAGGTCGGAGAGCGGCCAGAGGAGCAGGAACAGAAGGGGGAGAAAGGGGAGGAGGGGGACGGCTGCCAGCAGCTCCCGCCTCAGGGGGGCGCTCCAGCGGGCGCCGGTCAGGTCGGTGACCGCCACCACGGCCACGCTCCCCTGGGCGATGGAGGTCCAGAAGACCAGGGTGACCAGGAACGCTCCCCGTCCCGCTGCCGGGCCGCCGTGCTCGAGCAGGGCGAGTGCCGCCGCCGCCAGCGCCAGCACCAGGAGGAAGCCGCTCCGGCTCAGGGATACCCCGCTCATGGGCGCTCCTCCTCTTCGACGATGATGACGAACCGCTCCGGGAACTCGGCGTCCGCGGCCAGGGCCGCGCCGCTCGGCAGGCGGGCGAGCAGCAGGAAGCCGGCGAAGGCCCCCAGCGAGCCGCAGAGGATGGTCAGCAGGTAGCCGATCAGGAGGAACGGCGGCAGTGACACGATCGGCTTGCCGCCGACGATGATCGGCCAGCTGAGGACCGAGTAGATGGTGAGGGCCAGCCCGCCGCCGAATCCGGCCAGGCCGCCGAACAGGGCGAAGAAGCGCAAGGGGCTCGGCCGGCCGCCGAGGATCTCCTCGGCCTCGGGGACCTGGTACGGCATCCGGATCCGGATGGTTTCCGGCGCGGCCCCTCCATCGACCAGTGCCCGCAGCCGCTCCAGGAACTCCTCCCGGTTGTCGAAATAATAACTCGCCATCACTGATGCTCCTTGCAGGGTGCTGAATAACTACTGCGGGGCCGGTCTGCGGCGTTGCCGTTCACTCGAAAGCTCAACGTACTCATGGGTACGCCTCGCTTCCTCGCTCGCTTGCGCCTTGCATCCCGGCCTCCTCATGACGTTCTTCAGCGCCCTGCTTGATCTCGGTCACGGCGAGGACCGGCAGCAGACGGGCGAACAGCAGGAAGAGGAGGAAGAACAGGCCGAAGGAGCCGATGGTGATGCCGAACTCCACGACGGAGAAGTTGTAGCTCCCCCAGGCGTACGGGTCGTAGTCGCGGGCGAGGGAGGCGGTGATGATGACGAAGCGCTCCAGCCACATGCCGATATTGACCAGGATGCCGAGGATGAAGAGCCAGGCGAGGCTGCGCCGCAGCCGGCGGATGAACATGGTCAGGGGGAGGAGCGAGTTGCAGATGACCATGACCGCGAACAGCGGCCGGTAGTCCCCGAGAGCGCGGTAGAGGTACTGGTCCCGTTCGAACGGGTTGCCGCCGTAGAGGGAGAGGCCATGCTCGACCAGGTAGGTGTAGGTGATGATCAGGGAGGTGAACAGGAGGATCTTGGCGATCGCCTCGAAGTGGTCGACGGTGATGTACGGTTCCAGGCGGAGCCAGCGCCGCATCGGGATGGTCAGGGTGATCACCATGGCGGTGCCGGAGAAGATGGCGCCTGCCACGAAGTAGGGGGCGAAGATGGTGGTGTGCCAGCCCGGGACGATGCTGACCGCGAAGTCCCAGGAGACGATGGAGTGGACCGAGGCGACCAGCGGCGTGGCGAAGGCGGCCAGGAACAGGTAGAGCCGGCCGTAGTGGCGCCACTGGCGGAGCGTCCCCTGCCAGCCGAGGGAGAGGAGCCCGTAGATCCGCCCCCGCACACCCGGCAGGCGGCGGCGGGCGACGGCCAGGTCGGGAATCATCCCGACGTAGAAGAAGACCAGGCTGACGATCAGGTAGGTGGTGACGGCAAAGACGTCCCAGACCAGGGGGGAGCGGAAGTTCGGCCAGATCAGCCGCTCGCTCGGGTAGGGGAGGAGGTAGTAGAAGACCCAGACCCGGCCGAGGTGGATCAGGGGGAAGAGGCCTGCCACCATCAGGGCGAAGATGGTCATCGCCTCGGCGCTGCGGTTGAAGCTGGTGCGGAAACGGGCGCGGAACAGGAAGAGGACGGCGGAGATGAGGGTGCCGGAGTGGGCGATCCCGACCCAGAAGACGAAGTTGGTGATCAGCATCGCCCACCCCACCGGGTGGTTCTTGCCGCTAAGCCCCAGCCCGCGGAAGATCAGCCCGCCCCAGAGGGTGAAGAGCATCAGCGCCAGCAGGGCGCACAGCCCCACTCCCGCCAGGTAGCGCCAGCCGGGCCGCCCCAGCGCCGCCAGGACGTCCTCCTCGACCCGGGCGGAGGCGTTTATATTGTCAAGTGTCTCAGGTCTCATGTCTCAGGTCTCACTTTTTTCAGATACCATACCGAAGGCTCGGTCCCCAATTGCTCGAAGACCCGGTAACCCCGTTCCGACTGCACCAGGCGTGCGACCCGCGAGACCTTGTCGTTCAGGTCGCCGAAGACTATGGCGCTGGTCGGGCAGCTCTGGGCGCAGGCGGTGACCACCTCCCCGTCCCGGACCGGCCTCGCCTCGTCCCTGGCCTTATCCTTGGCGGCGCGGATCCGCTGGATGCAGAAGGTGCACTTCTCCATCATCCCCCTGGTGCGCTGTGACAGGTCCGGGTTGCGCATACGCTCCAGCGGCTTCTCCAGCCGGTGCTCCCACCAGTTGAAGCGCCGCACCTTGTACGGGCAGTTGTGGGAGCAGTAGCGGGTGCCGATGCAGCGGTTGTAGACCTGGACGTTCAGCCCCTCGGGATTGTGATAGGCGGCGTAGACCGGGCAGACCGTCTCGCAGGGGGCGGAGTGGCAATGCTGGCAGAGCATGGGGATGAACTCGACAGCGCCGGCCTCGTCGTAGAACGGCTCGATCCGCAGCCACGACATCTCCCTTCCCTTCAGGTGGTCGGCCGGACCGACGACCGGCACGTTGTTCTCCACGTGGCAGGCGGCGGCACAGGCGCCGCAGCCGATGCAGAGGGCGAGGTCGATGGCCATCCCCCAGCGGTGCTCCGGGTGGGCATGTTCCGGGTAGAGGCTTATACGCTGGTGCTCCTCCCTGCGGTGCAGCGGGTCGGGGATGATGCCCCGGCCGTGCTGGGAGGGGGAGCCGGCGAGGATGGGGAGCTGCACCCGCCTGCCGCTCTTCTCCAGGCGCAGGCCGGGCAGGCAGCAGAGCGCCTCGCCGCTCGCCGGGTCGGCGCCGCCGGGAAAGGCCGGCAGCAGATCGCGCTGGACCACGAACACCCCCGGGGCGAGGCCGGGCTGGACCTTGGCCGGCAGCAGCGCCGACCAGGAGCCGTGGCTCAGGCGCAGCTCGTCGCGCTCCGCCAGTTTCAGCCGGCCGGCGTCCAGCGGCGAGACCGACACCCAGGCACCGTAGGTGACGGTGGTCAGCGGGTCGGGGATCTCCTCCAGGAGATCGAGGGGGCGGCTGCGGCCGTCGAAGCGGCGGATCGAGGGGGCGATGACCAGGACCGGCGGCTCGGCGGGGGGGGGGAGCCTGAGCCCGCGCAGAAAGCCGGCGGCGGCCGGCGCGTCGAGGGCCACCGTGGTCTGCGCCAGCGGCTCCTCGACGAAACCGGTCTCGGTGAAGGCCCGCAGGCTCTGCTCGTCGAAGCGGCGGCGCCACTGGGCGAACAGGTAGTCCCGGTAGCTGCCGGGGCCGGGGCTTCCCGAGCGGCGCTGCAACTCCAGCAGGATGTCCCCCTCGCTCCGGGTATCGTGCAGGGGGGAAAGCACCGGCCGGATCAGGCCCCGCACCCCCCGGCGCGGCTCCAGGTCCCCCCACGACTCCAGGGAGTGGGAGAGGGGGAGGATCAGATCCAGCTCCCGCTGGGTCTCGTCGAGGAAATCGGCCAGCCCGACCCGAAGCCGCGCCCCCCGCATTTCTCCGGCGAGGTTCCAGGCAAGGGGGGCGTGGAAGAGCGGATTGGCGCGGGCGACAACCAGGACGCCGACCTCCCCCCGCTCCAGTCGCCCGGCAAGCCGCTGCAGGTCGAGGAGCGAGCCGACCCCGGCGTAGTTCTCGGCCCGGCTGAAGTCGACCGTCTTCCCCGTCGCTCCCAGGGTCCATTGCAGCAGACCGGCCAGCACCGCCGCGGCCAGCCCGCACTCTTGGCCGGTGGCGACCCCGCCGGCGAGCACCAGCGGCTCCTGCGCCCGGCGCAGACCGGCTGCCAGCTCCTCCAGCTGCGCCGGGGCAAGGCCGGTGGCAGCGGCCGCCTCTGCGTCGCTGATGGCGGGGAGCGCCGCGGCCAGCGCCGCTGGCAGCGGCCGCCGGGAAACCTCCCCGAGGCGGCGCAGCAGCCAGGCGAGCAGGTGCGGCTCGCTGCCAGGGCGGAGCGGCAGGCGGGTGTCGGCGTTGGCGCCGGTGAGGGAAAAGTGCGGCTCGGCATGCCACCAGCGCCGGCCGGCGCGGTCGGCGAACTGGCGGGCAAAGCCGACCGGGGTGACGAAGGTCTCCAGGAGGTCGGCCCCCAGGGTAAAGAGGCCATCTGCCCGGTCGGTGCGGAAGTGGGGCAGCTCTCCCCGGGCGAACAGCAGGTGGTTGGCCTGCCGCAGCGCGGCATGGGAGAAGGGCTCGAACTCCGGCAGGCGCTCCATTCCCATGGCCGCGCAGCTCTCACCGAGCAGGGTTGCCAGTGAGCCGGTGCTGCGGCCGGCCAGGTAGAGGCTGTGGCGGCCAGAGCGGCGCGCCTCCTCCAGCGCGGCGAGGATTTGGGCGAAGGCCTGGTCCCAGGAGACCGCCCGGAACTCCCCCCCCAGCCGCTGCATCGGGGCCTGCAACCGCTGCGGATGATAGAGACGCCAGAGGGCTGCCTGTCCCCGCATGCAGAGGCCGCCCCTGTTTACCGGGTGGTCCGCCACCCCCTCCAGTTTCACCGGCCAGCCGTCGCGCAGCCGCACCTGCATGCCGCAGCCGGCCGGGCATTCGGTGCAGCTGCCGGGATGCCAGCGGGCCTCGCCCGGAGTCACCCCCTCCTCGGGGGGGACCAGTTGGGAGATCAGCCGGTTCTGCTCCTTTTCCGAGGTGCAGGAGGAGAGGGCGGCGGTTCCGGTAGCGAGGCCGAGCATATGGAGAAAGGTGCGGCGGTCGATCATTGTATCCCTTTGATGTTTTACGATTTTTCTGTAGGGGCGACGCATGCGTCGCCCGAGGACAACGTATGATGCCGAAT
>JAMPXD010000273.1 GCA_023701365.1 Geobacteraceae bacterium | reverse complement strand
TCCTTGTCGGCGCGGGTCAGCTCGTGCTTCTTGATCACCCCGCTCTGGTAGTCGTCCACCCCGGCACAGACCACCAGCCCGGTCTGGGTGATTCCCCCCATCCGCTGCCGGTAGACGTAATAGCAGTCGGTCCGCTCCTGGACCAGTACCCCGTCGCGGATGAGCTGTTGCAGGTTTTCCCGTCCCTTCAGATAGACCGGCTCCCCGTGGGGGTCGGTGTCCGGCGGCAGGTCGATTTCCGGCCGGGAGACATGGAGGAAGCTGAGCGGGTTCCTCGCCGCCATTGCCCGGGCCTCCTCAGTGTTCATCACGTCGTAGGGGAGCGCCGCCACCTTCTCCGCCAGCTCCCTGGGTGGGCGGAGTGCCCTGAATGGTTTTATGATTGCCATGGTTACCTCAGCTTCAAGTTTTGAGTTATGAGTTTTGAGTTCCAAGTTAAGGTTTTCAACTCAAAACTCATAACTCAAAACTCATAACTGGTTAAAAGTATCGTTTTGCCCCGACGAACTTCTTGGTGAAATACGCCTCGTCCAGGGAGGAAACCTTTATGTCATCCCCCCGCCGCGGCGCATGGACGAACCGGCCGCTGCCGACGTAGATCCCCACGTGGTTGATCTGGTCTGAGGAGGCGCCGAAAAACACCAGGTCGCCATCAGCCAGGTCGTCCCTGGCGATGCTCTCGCCGACCCGGAACTGCTCCCGGGAGGTCCGGGGGATATTGACCCCGCACAGGTTGAAGACGGCCCGCACGAACCCGCTGCAGTCCATCCCCTCCACCACGTTGTTCCCCCCCCACTGGTAGGGGATGCCGACAAAGCGTTCGGCGGTGCGGGCGGCGATCCCTCCCATGTCGGGACCGGCCTTCGGTTTCGCAGGGGGCTCCCCCCCCTTGTGGAGCTCGGGCCCCTTCGGTTTGGTCAGATAGGCATCCTGTGGGGAAGCGATGAAGTAGGCGCCGATGATCTTCTCCGCCACCAGTTTCTGCGCCCCCTTCCGGGCCGCCTCCCGGCTCGGGTGGTCGCCGAACCGGACCGCGTAGACGCCGTTATCCTTCTTGAAATAGAAGGCGTCGATCCCCTTCGCCTGGAGCTTGGCGGTCAGGCGCTCGGCGTTCTTCACCTCGGCGAACGCCCCCACCTGGATGGAATAGCCGACCCTGGTGATCCCCTCCCGTTCCTTCATCCCGGCGGCAAAACCGGCGCACCCCTGGAACAGCAGGCTTATGACGATTACTAAATGCAGTATTTTATGCATCATACAAATACCTCAAAAACAGCCCTCATCCCCAGCCCCTCTCCCCTTGGGAGAGGGTGGCCGCAGGCCGGGTGAGGGCGAAGCTGTCAGATATCCTTGATGTCCCTTCTGACCCCCATCAGGAAGGCGACGACGAACTCCTCCAGGTCGCCGTCCAGCACCGCGTCGGGATTGCCGGTCTCCACCCCGGTCCGGAGGTCCTTCACCATCTTGTAGGGATGGAGCACGTAGGAGCGGATCTGGCTCCCCCAGCCGATCTCCCTCTTCTCCCCGGAGATCTCGGCCGCCTGGACCTCCCGCTCCCGCAGTTCGCGCTCGTAGAGCTTCGCCCGGAGGACCCGCATGGCGGTCGCCCGGTTCAGGTGCTGGCTCCGCTCGGTCTGGCAGGCCACCACGACTCCGGTGGGGACATGGGTGATCCGCACCGCCGAGTCGGTGGTGTTGACATGCTGCCCGCCGGCGCCACTGGAGCGGTAAGTATCGACCCGGAGCTCCGCCTCGTTGATTTTCACCTCGATCTCGTCATCTATCTCCGGAAAGACGAAGACCGAGGCAAAGGAGGTGTGGCGGCGGCTGCTCGCGTCGTAGGGGGAGATCCGGACCAGACGGTGCACCCCTGCCTCTGCCTTGAGATAGCCGTAGCTGAACTCGCCGGTGACCGCGAAGGTCACCCCCTTCACCCCGGCGACGTCACCCTCCTGGTAATCGGTGATCTCGGACTTCCACCCCTTCCGCTCGCAGTAACGGAGGTACATCCTGAGGAGCATCTCGGCCCAGTCCTGGGACTCGGTCCCGCCGGCGCCGGCGTTGATGGAGAGGAAGCAGGAGCTCCGGTCATGGGGGCCGGAGAGCATCTTCTGGAATTCGGCGGCGGTGACACCCCTTTCCAGCTCATCGTTCAGCCGCCCCACCTCGGCGAGGGTCTCCTCGTCCTGCGCCTCCGCGCCGAGCTCGATCAGGAGGCGGATATCATCCATCTGCCGGTTGAGGCCGTCCCACCCCTCGACCATCTTCTCCATGACGGTCCGCTCCTTCAGGATCTTCTGGGCGGAATCGGGGTCGTCCCAGAAGCCCGGCGCGGCGATCCGCGCGTCCAGCTCCTGCATGTCCTCCCGCTGTCGATCTACGTCAAAGTGACCCCCGTAGCTTGGTGATCCGCTCCGCAAGGGCCTCTATCCTGGCTATTTCTTCTCTGTACATCATTCACTCCTTATACTTGTCAAGCCGTAGTTAATCGTAGGGTGGGTTAGGCGCAAAGCGCCGTAACCCACCAGGCAAAGGTACTCAAGAACGGTGGGTTACGCTTCGCTAACCCACCCTACCATATCTTTTTCTAAACGACAGTGCAATGGTAACCGCCGACACCGCCAGGCAGGCAAGCGCGAACAGGTCGCCGAAGCGGCTGTAGAAGGAACCCCCTTCGCCGAGCCGCACCTCGCCGACCAGGTAGGTCTCCGTGAAAATGGGGGTCATCCGCCGGATGTGCCCCCGGCTGTCGATGATGGCGGTGATCCCGGTGTTGGCCGCCCGCACCAGCGGCACCCGGTTCTCCACCGCCCGGAATGCGATCATGGAGAGATGCTGATAGGGGGCGGAGGACCTGCCGAACCAGGCATCATTGGTGATGTTCACCAGGAGCCGGCTCCCTGCCCGGACATAGGCCCGCGACAGCTCGGGGAAGATCCCCTCGAAGCAGATCAGCACGCCCAGTTTCCCCTTGCC
>JAMPXD010000085.1 GCA_023701365.1 Geobacteraceae bacterium | reverse complement strand
GCCGCGCGCATTTGTTTTTTCTTTGCTGCGATTTCCTGGCGTGATTCGAACACCCCGAAAAAGCTCATAACTACCCCTCTCGATTCACTTGCAGGGCTTCCACATTGGTGACATCTGTTCCTTGGAAGTGGAATACCCACAGAGACTCGGACAACTGCCCACAGAGGGCTTTTTCAGACACCCATGCACCAACTTTGAACTGAACGCCGTTTGCATCCTTGAGTACTCCAAAAGTCCCAAGGATATTTACATCTTTAGGCATGGGAACATATCTCGCCAGATGCTCACGTACAGCTTCTGTGATCTGGAGTGTGTTCCAAGTGAAAGTCTCTTGTATTTCTTCGATTTCCAATACTTTGGCCAGCAAGAATTGAAACGTTGAATCTCTCATCCCCTTTGCTTCAGTATATTGCTGCAACAGCTTCATGCTGTTACGTTTCTTCTGTACGAGCCCGGCCTGAATCAAGTGGAACAGATCGTGACAATTCGGGCAGAGCTGAATAGTATGCCGGTTCTCGCCATATGTCGCTATGCCCATCAGGTGATGGCGATTCGACAGTGGGTAATGGCAGCAAGTACACGGGGTCATCCGCTCGCTAAGTGTGGTGTTTCTACGATTTGCTTTCGGTTTATTCATCGATTCTATTTGGTTTCCTGACCAACGACTTATTCACCGGTCCCCGGTCAACTTCCCATTTTGGACAAAAAATATTTTAACAATTAAGTATTTGCATAACAATCTGATTCTATGCAGTAATTTTATAAGATAATATGCCAAATGGCATAATACCCGTAAATATAATATCCAATACGGATCTGAATCCATCGCTGCCGGGATGTTGATAACCGACGCCTTGGGCAGGAGCCTATCGGAGCTTGCCAAGTGAAGACTTGGTGTCGCGTCTAAACCTTGACAAATCACTTCCCCAACTTCTTCCGCCCCTTCCCCATCAGCCCCTTGAAATTCTCACCGGAAACGACCGGCTTGCCCGACCGCTTCTCGATGTCCCGGCGCGTGCTGCCTGCAACAGCGCCGCCATCCTGGGCATCTTTCTTCAGCGGCTCGAAACCTTTGGAATCACGATCTCGGTGGAGTTTGGTGGTCGTGGCTTCTCCCAGCATGGTCAGGATTAGCTCTATGTCGGTCATATGGTCGCGCAGGTTCTCCCGTTCCAAACCCTTCACCTGCTTGTATCTTCGACATTCAGATCAAACGCCCCCTTCATGATCTCGTTGGTCAGAATGGCATATTCGACACTCGTCTTTGCCCCCCGGTTCTTCCGTCTGTCAGCCGCTTTTTGCCGTCCGGTGCCGTCATTTTCAAAGCGTTACAATTTGTAACGGTTTCATTTCCTTCTGGAAAGTATAGTGTCGCGTCTACACATTGACAAAGGAAGTCTTTCGGAACGCTCTTTTCTATTTTTCTATTCTTAGCAACTACTCCACCAACTTCTTCCGCCCCTTCCCCGTCAACCCCTTGAAATTCTCACCGGAAACGACCGGCTTCCCGGACTTCTCCTCGATATCCCTCCGCGTCCTGCCGGCCACAGCCCCGCCATCCTGGTCATTCTTTTTGAGCGGCTCGAACTCCTTCTGTCAACCTTTATCTGCGTTGCTTCAAACCATCCAATTCTCCGACTGCGGTTGCTGTTTGCCCTGCGCCGGGTTTTCTCTGTCCAGTTCCCATTGTAGGGGGTTATTGACGATATACTGGCGGATGCGGTCCATTTCTTCCTCATTACGAATGACATGCTCGTAATAATTGTCCTGCCAGAATTTGCTTCTGGTGTTTATATCCTCTGCCTTGATGACCTTCAACCATGCGTTGACACACAATGATTTGTATGCGCCGATAATATGGCCCAAAGATACCCGTGTTGGGGCAGAATGCCCGCAAGAGCCAGGATACCCGCGAGGGGTATCCCTACGATTATCGTGGATCACAACTATTCCGTGGAAATGATTAGGCATGATCACATATTCGTCTAACTCCACATTTGAAAAACGCTCAGGAATCAGGTGCCATTGATCGTCAACGATGTCTCGTAAATGAGGGAATCCATCAAAATAACAGCCACGGTCAAAGGTGCACAGTGTCACGAAGTATGCACCGCTCCGGGAATAGTCATAATGCTTCAGGCGAATGGAACGACGGTGATGAATATCAGGGTCATATCTCATGGTCGTTACATGGCATAACCAGGGCACCCGCGAGGGGTGCCCCTACAATTTGGATTCGTAGGGGCACCCCTCGCGGGTGCCCTCCCTTTCGGGTGCCCTTGTAGTCGATCTCGTCGATTCGCTCCCTGCCGACTCTGGCCAGCCAGCGCTTCAGCGGTTCCACCTTCGGCGACGGAATGGACTGGATGATGCGGGACATGGTTTCCGTGTTGGCGCAGTCGGTGGCATAAAATTTTCCGTCCGCTGCGGCAAATTTCAGTTGTACGATATTTTCGTACAACTCGGAATAGCCTTCCTTGGCAAGCTTTCTTTTCAGGTCGCTCCAGTATCGTTTGGGAATACTGCTGCCGGTCAGGACCTGAACAATATCGATGACCGAAAACCACCATTCTCCCCCATGGAGGATCTTCCGGATGTGTTTCCCCTCAAAAACAGCAACCTTGGCAATTTCATTTTCAGTCATATACTCTCACTCCCTGGTGATTGCGGCCTGCAGCGGCGTTCCACACGAAAGTATAGTCGCGCAGCGTTCATTTCAGGAATCTGCCTATGCCGCATTATCGAGTTCCGGCCTGTGCGGCCTGCCGAGCAGAACCTCCGCCGGAATCCCGAGACCGTCATGGAGTGCCCTGATCATGCTGAGGGACAACCGCCGTTTGCCGTTCAATACCTCGGAAACCTTGCTCCGGCTCCCGATGTATTTCTCCAGGTCCTTTCGCGTCAGCCCCATCTGCTCCATACGAAAGGTGATCGTCTCCACCGGGTCAGGCAGGTCGATGGGATAATGCTTGTCCTCATAGTCTCGGACCAGCAGGGCCAGAAGCTCCAGTCGGTCCGCGTCGGGCTTCGGGCGCTCCATGAGCTCCTCAATCTCGACAAGGGCGGCTTCGTAATCGGCTTCGTTCCTCAATATCCGTATCTTCATTTCCTCCACCTATAAGCTCAGTTTGTCGTATTCGGCATGGGGACCGAACCATGTGATGAAGACCACCTACATTATATACTATAAAAAAGCAACGACTTTTGTTGCTTTGGTCGCGTACTTACTGCTAAAAAAAAAGAAAGGCGGGATCGCTCCCGCCTTTCTGTGTGCACAACTATTTTGCTTACCCCGGCTTAGATGTCGAAGTAGAGGGCGAACTCGAGCGGCACCGGACGCATCCGGACCGGGTTGACCTCTGCCTCGGTCTTGTACTCGATCCACTTCTCGATGACGTCGGGGGTGAAGACGTCCCCTTTGAGAAGGAACTCGTGGTCATCCTTGAGGGCCTTGAGGGCCTCTTCCAGGGTGCCCGGTGCGGACGGGATGTCCTTGAGCTCTTCCGGGGAAAGTCCGTAGATGTCCTTGTCGAGCGGCTGGCCCGGATCGATCTTGTTCTCGATCCCGTCGAGGCCCGCCATCAGCATGGCGGCGAAGGCGAGGTAGCCGTTGGCGGAGGGGTCCGGGGTGCGGTACTCGATCCGCTTCGCCTTGGGGTTCGAGGAGAACATCGGGATCCGGATCGAGGCGGAACGGTTCCGGCTGGAGTAGGCCATGTTCACCGGCGCTTCGAAGCCCGGCACCAGGCGCTTGTAGGAGTTGGTGGTCGGGTTGGTGAAGGCGCACAGTGCCTTGGCGTGCTTGATGATGCCGCCGATGTACCAGAGGGCCATCTGGGAGAGTCCGCCGTACTTGTCGCCGGCGAACAGGTTGGTGCCTTCCCTCCAGATCGACTGGTGGCAGTGCATCCCGGAGCCGTTGTCGCCGTAGAGCGGCTTCGGCATGAAGGTTACGGTCTTGCCGTTGCGGTTGGCGACGTTCTTGATGACGTATTTGAACCACTGGAGCTGGTCAGCCATATCGACCAGCGAGGAGAACCGCATGTCGATCTCGGCCTGGCCGCCGGTGGCCACTTCGTGGTGCTGGCACTCGATCCTGATCCCGACTTTCTGCAGTTCCATGACCATCTCGTTACGGAGATCGTTCTGGGAGTCGGTCGGGGAAACCGGGAAATACCCTTCCTTGTGGCGCGGCTTGTACCCCAGGTTGGGGAACTCTTCGCGACCGGTGTTCCAGGCCCCTTCCACGGAGTCGACCACGTAGAAGGACTGGTTGGAGCTGGAGTCGTAGCGGACGTCGTCGAAGATGAAGAACTCTGCTTCCGGACCGAAGTAAGCGGTATCGCCGGCGCCGGTGGACTTGAGGTACGCCTCCGCCTTCAGGGCGATGTTACGCGGATCGCGGCTGTAGCCTTCCTTGGTGATCGGATCAAAGATGTTGCAGATCAGCGACAGGGTCGGGATGGCGGTGAAGGGGTCCATCTTGGCGGTGGTCGCGTCGGGGATGATGATCATGTCGGAGGCGTGGATCGGCTGCCAGCCGCGGATCGAAGAGCCGTCAAAACCGAGCCCCTCCTCAAATATATCCTCGCCAAACTCGCTGATCGGCGTGGAAAAATGCTGCCAGATGCCGACAAAATCCATGAACTTGAAGTCAACCATCAGTGCGCCATTTTCCTTGGCAAAATCTACTACTTGTTTCGGTGTCATCGAGAATCTCCTTTCAGGGTTAATTAAAATTACAGACGGTTAGAGGGCGTCCTCGCCCCTTTCGCCGGTTCTGATGCGGACCACTTCCTCCACGGGGGTGACAAAAATCTTGCCGTCGCCGATGCGGCCGGTTTTTGCCGCCTGCTCGATGGTTTCCACCACCTTGGCAACGATGTCGTCCCCGACGATGATTTCCATCTTGATCTTGGGAATGAAATCAACTACGTACTCGGCACCGCGGTAGAGCTCGGTATGGCCTTTCTGGCGGCCGAAACCCTTCACCTCGCTGACGGTTATCCCCTGGATCCCGATCTCGTTAAGAGCCTCTTTAACCTCGTCCAGCTTAAAAGGTTTTATGATCGCTTCGACTTTTTTCAAGGTCATCACCCCCTGCCCGTTAAATAAAAACTGGTGGATTATAATTGCCTCAGCGGCAAAAAGCAAGGCCAATCCAGTCTGACATTCAGACGCACTACTTTAAGCAAAATCTCTGCCTAAACCTGCAAATAAATTTTCCTTCGGAATATCTGGACATTACCTGTTATATGGCGCCTCTCCCGGCAATCTGCGGAGAAGGCCATGACCAAAATAGAGGCAGGGCAATCGCTCGCCTGACTAAAAATTCGGCACTACTGGTCACTGCTGCGGCAAGGGACCTGGCCACCCGAAAACGGTCACGCCTGCATCCCCCTCCTTCTGCTTGTAAAAAACAGCATCTGTCTGTATATTTGGGCATATTCCGGGCGGCAACATCTGGAGGACTCACCCCGATGATCATTCCACTGCTTTTCCTGGCGTTTCTCCTCGCCGCAGCCGAGGCCGGCGCCGACATCTACCGCTATCTGAACGAGGAGGGGGTGGAATGCTTCACCGACACCCCGACGGCCGGACACGCGGTCCGGGTCATGAAGGAAACCGCCTCCTCGCGACGCAGCACCCCGAAGCGGGCGCGTTCAGCCCCCTCTCCCCCCGCAGCGACCGCCCAGAATGCTGGCACCGACAACCCCGACCCCTGGCAAGGCCTGGCAGCCGCCACCGGCCTCCCGGTCAGGGGGAGGATCACCTCACCGGTCGGGCTTCGCCACGACCCGATCGACGGCGTGGTCCGGGACCACAAGGGGGTGGACATCGCCACCCCGGAAGGGACGCCGGTCCTGCCGGTCGCCCCCGGCGTGGTCATCTTCAGCGGCTACCGTCCCGGCTACGGCAATACGGTGGTCGTCCGCCACGGCGACGGGATGACCACCCTCTACGCCCACAACTCGACCAACCTCAAGGCCGAAGGTGAGCCGGTGGACAGGGGCTCCACCATCGCCTTCACCGGCTCGACCGGGCGCACCACCGGCCCCCATCTCCACTTCGAAGCCTGGAAGGACGGCATCAACATGACCGCCACCTTCGTCCCCGGCGCCGCGGCGCCCAACCAGCCGGTCCGGGAGAACGACGGCATCCGCCGGTTGGTGCAGGCCGACGGGACACTCGTCTTCACCAATATGCGTTAAAGGCAGGCTGAAGGCGCAGGGCTAAGGGCTAAGGGCTAAGGGCTAAGGGCTAAGGGCAAAAGATGAAAATCCTTCAGCCTTCAGCCTTTAGCCCTGTTTTTCACATGCCTGGTCGGCACGGCGCTCCACGGGTCCTCGGGCCAGGGGTGCTTCGGGTACCTTCCTTTCAGCTCCTTGCGCACCTCCCGGTAGGCGCCATTCCAGAACCCCCGCAGGTCGCGGGTGACCTGGACCGGCCTGCGAGCCGGAGAGAGGAGGTGGAGCACGACCGGCACCCTTCCCCAGGCCACGGCCGGCGTTTCGGCCAGGCCGAACAGCTCCTGCAGCTTGACCTCCAGGACCGGCGGCTCGTCGTCGCCGCCGTAGCGCAACGGCAGCCGGGAGCCGCTCGGCACCGTCAGGTGGGTCGGCGCCCCCTCCTCGATCCTCTTGAGTTGCTCCCGGCTGAACAGTCCCTTCAGGGGGGAGAGGAGATCGACCCCTGCCAGCGCCGCCAGGGACCGCACCCCCAAAAGGTAGGGGCCGAGCCAGTCGGGGAGAGTCTCCGCCAGGTGCGCGCCGGAAAGGTCGGGCCACGCCCCGGCCGGCCCGTGGCGACCGATGAAACGCGCCCGTGCCAGGAACTGCTCTGCCTGGTCAGTCCAGTTGAGGGCCGCCAGCCCCGCGTCCTTCACCCCGGCGAGGAGCGCACCTTGGAGCTCGTCCGCGGTCGGCGTGGCGGGAGTGCTCGCCAGGACCAGAGCGCCGAGGCGCTCCTCCTCCCGGGCGATTACCCTCCCCTCCCCCCGATCCCATGCCACCATTCGCTGCCGGATAACGCTAGCGGCGCACACCTCCCGGATCTCCCCGAGGGAAAGGACCGAGGCCTGGTGGATCAGGCCGTCACCCGCCTCCCCCCCCTCCATCACCACGGCCACGATGAACTCCCGGCTTCGGACCGCGCTCCGGGGCGAAAGGGAGCCACCGCGGCCGTTGGCGAGCAGATAGCGGTCAGAGCCCGGTTCCCGCTGCCGGGCGATCCGGTCCGGATAGGCCAGGGCGAGGAGCCTGCCGATGGCCGGGGTGGAGACCGCCCCCCGCTGTTCGCCGACCCCCAGGAGCTGCCGGAGGTGGCGGGCAGTCCGGTCGACCGAGCGGCAGGCCTGCGGGTCAGCCCCCTCCATGCCGGCGGGGAGAGGCCTGCCGCTGCGCCATGAATCGAGGAGCTCGACCCGGTCTGACATGTCGCTGTCGCTGGCAAATGTCTGGCCGGGAACCGGGACGGACCTGACGATATCCCGTTCCGACAGAAGGGCCGCAATGTCGCAGGCAAGAGCCCCGAGCCCCCGGCTTTTCCCGATCAGGAGCATATGGGCGAGGCGGGGGTGGAGCGGCAAGAGCGCCATTGCCTTGCCATGGGGGGTGATGGCGCCTGACCGGCCCAGCGCCCCGAGGCTCTCCAGCAGGCGGCGCCCCTCGCTCAGGGCCGCTTGCGGCGGAGGGTCGAGCCAGCGGAGGGAGGCGGCCTCCCGCACCCCCCAGAGGGCGAGCTCCAGGGCGAGGCCGGTAAGGTCGGCGGAGCGGATCTCCGGCGGGGAGAAGGGGATCAGGCCACGCTGGGTGTGCTCGGTCCAGAGGCGGTAGCAGACCCCCGGCCCGAGGCGCCCCGCCCTGCCGGCGCGCTGCGCCGCGGAAGCGGCCGACAGGCGCACCGTCACCAGACGGTCGAGGCCGGTTGCCGGGTCGAACTGGAGCTGGCGGGTGAAGCCGGCGTCTATAACCACCCGGACCCCCTGGATGGTCAGGCTCGTCTCGGCGATGTTGGTCGCCAGCACCACCTTGCGCCGCCCCGCCGGCATGATGGCCCGCTCCTGATCGGCAAAGGGGAGATCGCCATAGAGGGGACAGACCAGCGGGGGCGGGACCAGGCCGGCCATCCCCTCCAGGAGCCGCCGGCAGCGGCGGATCTCGCCACCACCGGGGAGGAAGACCAGGATGTCCCCCTCGGTCTCCCCCAGCGCGGTCCGCACGGCCTCTGCGGTCACCTGGACGATGTTGCCTGCCGCCTCCCGGGGGAGGTAGCGGACCTCGACCGGAAAGCTTTGCCCCTGGCTGGTCAGGAGCGGCGCGTCCCCCAGAAGCTGCGCCACCGGCCCGCCGTCGAGGGTTGCCGACATGACGATGATTCTCAGGTCTTCCCGCAGCCCCTGCCGGGCATCGAGGCAGAGGGCCAGGGCGGTGTCGGCGTTCAGGCTCCGCTCGTGGAACTCGTCGAAGATCACCGCGCCCACCCCCTCCAGCAGAGGGTCGCTCTGCAGGCGACGGCTCAAGATCCCTTCCGTGACCACCTCGATGCGGGTTGCGGCGGAGACCTTCCGCTCGAAGCGGATGCTGTAGCCGACCGTCCGGCCCACCTCTTCCCCGAGGGTGGCGGCCATCCAGCGGGCGGCATTAACGGCCGCCAGCCGGCGCGGCTCCATCATGATGATTTTCCTGTTGCTGAGAACGGGGAGAGTGAGGAGGGCAAGGGGGACCCGGGTTGTCTTGCCGGCCCCCGGCGGGGCCTGTATGACGACCGAAGGGGAGCGGTCAACGGTTTCCAGAAGCAGGGGAAGGAGATCGTCGATGGGAAGCCTGTTCATGACGGCGCTTAACAGAGGAGCCGAAGCCCCTCCAGGTCGATGCCGGCGAGAGACAGGACCACTTTGCTTGCCCCCCCGAGGCTCTCTTCGGGATAGCTGTTGGCCACCGCCAGGGCCTTAAGCCCGGCGCCGTTGGCGGAAGCAAGCCCGGCCGGCGTGTCCTCGATGGCGAGGCAATGGGAGGGGACAATCCCCCGGTCCGGGAAAGCGGCCTGCAGTCGGGCCACCGCCAGGAGATAGCTGGCGGGATCGGGCTTGCTCGCCGCCACATCCGCCGCGGTCACGACCGCATCAAAGGCGTTGTCAATGGCAAGCTGCGTCAGGATCGGCTGGATATCCCCGGGGAGCGCACCGCTGCAAAGGGCCAGGGGGAGATTGCCGGCGATGGCGCGGACGAGCTCCACCACCCCCGGATAAGGCTCCACCCCGGCGGCGATGGCCCTCTGGAAGGCCCGCGCCTTCTCCTCGATCAGCAGTTGCAGTTCCCGGTCACCGAGCTCCCTTGCGCCGGCCCGGAACGCCTCACGGAAGGCGTCCCGGTCATCGAAACCGATGTAGCGGCGCAGATACTCATCCCAGGAATAGCCAAGCCCCAGGGGGACCAGGATCTCCTGGAAGGCCTTGTAATGAAGCGGCTCAGTATCAACGATTATTCCGTCAAAATCGAATATAACGGCAGAAAGCATCACTATCCTCCCGGCAGAACGGCTGGTCGACCCGTCCCCGTTTCATCGTGCCGTGCACCCTCTCGAAGGCAGGGCCTTCACTCCCTGCCCCTGAGCGCCATGATCAGGCAGACAATCCCGGCCCCCACGGCATCGGCTACCAGGTCGCCCAACTCAGCAGTCCTAGTCTCGGTAAAAAGCCCCTGCAGAATCTCGATCAGCGCACCGCAGACCATAGCCGCTGCCATGACCCAGCTCCATTTCCGGCGAGAACCGGTCGCCAGCGGGGTAAAAGCCCAGCCGGCCAGGAGGGCAAAGACCGCAAAGGCCCCGCCGTGCTGAAGCTTGTCCCAGCCCAGGAAGGAGGGAGGAGAAGGAGGGCTCGGCACCAGCGACAGCCACAGGATGACCGCGGCGTAGGCAGCCAGCAGAAGGAGCCGGAGAAGCGTCACGGCGGGTGTCGTTCCTGAGCGCATTTTCAATGGCAGCATCGCTTCGGCATACTCCGTAGGTCATGAATCGCTGGACGGACAGGATCAAGCCCTGAACAGAAATAAAAAAACAGCAATTCTCTGGGACAAGAATTGCTGCCGTGGAAAATTGGTGATCCCAAGGGGACTTGAACCCCTGTTACCGACGTGAAAGGCCGGTGTCCTAACCGCTAGACGATGGGACCGTGAAAAACTGCAAGTGGTGAGTGGCGAATGGCAAGAGCTGAATCCTGCCATCTTCTTCTACTATACACCGATTTATTGTTATTGGCTGGGGTGCGAGGATTCGAACCTCGGGATGACGGAGTCAGAGTCCGTTGCCTTACCGCTTGGCGACACCCCAATGGAAGAACTCTATATATCAAATACGGCGCTTATCGTCAAGCCTTTTCAGCACCCGCCCACACGGCTTCTGCCTCAACCCCCTTCGGGATGGCCGGGTTGAGTCGCTGCCCCCGCTCAGGGAGGGAATCCGGAGCTTTTCGCCAGCAATGAAGGAGACCGCCAGTACTGAATCATGGCAGAATAGCGGTGTCGGGATTGACAGAGACTGCGAGAGTGTCAACCACTGTATGTCAATGACGGAAAGAGCACGGCAACCATGATTGTCATGAAGCCACTGCGACATCAGGACAGATCGCCGCACAGAGCGCAGAGCCGGTGCCTTTTCCCTGTGATGTCACAACTGCCGAGCCATGACCATGCAGACTGAGCCGGTCGATGATACACAACCCGCACCCCTTGCAGCTCATCCCCTCAATCGTTTTTGCTATTTCAAGGGTTCCTCAAAATCATATCAGGTCGTCTGTTTACACATTTGAAAAATTGTCTGAAAGCCGTCGGGCAAGTCATATATTATATTTTTGGACAAATTTATTTTTTATGCTTGATTTTACAAAATATTGCAGTTAAATATAACGAAATTGATTTAACAATCCGCTTTACAAGCAAAAGGAGGACTGTATATGGCACCAACGTTACTGGAATTAACCGCAAGCATTGTCTCTTCACACGCGTCAATGTCAGAGATGAGCAGCGAAGACCTTCTTCAGGAGATCCAGAAGGTGTATGCCTCGCTCCAGCAACTGGAAGGCGCCGGCGCTGAAGCCGCCGCCCCCGAAACAAAGGGCCCTGCTATCACCCTGAAAAAAGCCTTCCAGCCTGATCAGGTATTCTGCATGATCTGCGGCAAGGGTGGGATGAAGACCCTGGCGCGCCACTTGGCCAAAGTCCACAACATGAAGCCGGGTGAGTACAAGAAGCAGTTCGGCATCCCCAGTGGTCAGGCCCTGACCGCCAAGAACTTCTCCGAAGCGCGCCGCAAGATGGCCCAGGACAGGGGCCTTGCGGAAAACCTTGCCAAGGCGCGGGAAATAAGGGCGGCCAAGATCAAGGCCCAGAAGGAGCTGGCCGAAAAACCGGCCAAGGCAACGCCCGCTCCCAAGGCGAAGCCCGCCAAGGTGAAGCCCGCCAAGGCAAAAGCCGCTCCCAAGGCAAAAAAGGCTTAATCGCAAAAGAAGCCGCCCTGATCAGGGCGGCTTCTTTTATTCCCAGCAGACAACCAAAACCAGATCATCCTCTATCAGACCACCATTCCGTCCTTAAGTTGAATCGTCCGGTCGGCATATTGGCAATTTTCTGCGTTGTGGGTGACCATGACAACGGTTTGACCGGTTTGGTTCAGCTCCCTGAAGAGCCCCATTACCTCCTCGCTCGTTTTGGAATCAAGGTTGCCTGTCGGCTCATCGGCCAGCAGGATGTGGGGACTATTGACAATCGCCCGCGCTATGGCAACCCGTTCCTGTTCTCCGCCGGAGAGCTGATTAGGCAGACGGTCGACCTTGTTGCCAAGTCCGACGCGCTCAAGCGCTTCTTTGGCGGCTCCCCTCTTTTGAGCTCCTTTCATGTTCGCGATGGCCAGCGGCAGCATTACGTTTTCCATGGCGGTCAGATACGGGATCAGGTGAAATGACTGGAAGACGAAGCCGAGGTTGCCGGCCCGGAAATCGGCCAGCTTTTCCCCCGACAGGTCGTACAGCTTTACCCCGGCCATCTCCACCTCCCCTTCTGTTGGGTGGTTCATCCCCCCCAGCACCGACAGGAGCGTGCTTTTGCCGGAGCCCGACTGCCCCATGATGGTGATGAACTCACCCGCCTCGATGGCTATGTCCACGCCGCGAAGCGCCTCAACGGTGTCATCGCCGCTCACGTAGTATTTTTTCAGGTTGCTGATTTCGATTAGTGCCATGTTAACCTCTCATAATGCGCGAAGCGCTTCGGTTGGATCCATCTTGCTGGCATGGAGCGCCGGATAAAGGCTTGCAAGGACCCCAACCACCAGGGCCAGGGCGATGGAGCCGAACGCGACCGTTGAATCCCAGATCAACACGGCATTCTTCCCTTCCGCCATTATCGGCAGGGTAAGTTTAGCCGCCCCCATGCCCGAGGCATATCCCAGAAGACCGGCGAGAAGGCTCACCAGCACGGCCTCCAGGAGAATGATCCGCATGATGTGGCTCCTCCTGAAACCGATGGCGCGGAACACGCCGATCTCGGTGGTCCGCTCGTTGACGCTCCCCATCATGGTGACAAAGACGATCAAGGCGCCGATGAAGACCACCACCGCCGCCACGCCGTAGGAGAAGCGGCTGAACTGGTCGAGGGCATGGAGGCGTGACTCGACCACCTGCTGGATGGCGGAGACCTTCGCTTCGGGCAGCTTCTCGGCAATCTGGACCACCATGTCGCCGATGGGGCAGCCGGCGCAGAGAGCGGCCACCTCCACCAGGGTGATCCTCCCTTCCTTCCCGAGAAGTTTCTGAGCCTTCATGAGCGGTGCAAAGACGAGGGCATCATCCTGGGAGCCGGTCTGGTCGAGAACACCGGCGACCTTGAACTTCTCCCCTTTTATCTCGACAGTATCGCCGGACATGACGTTCAGGGCCTTGGCGGCATCGCTCCCGAGCAGCACTTCGCCTTCGTTCTTCGGCGCTTCTCCGAATATCTGCCACCACTGCTTCATCTTCAGTTCGCTGTCAAAGTTGACTCCGACCAGGAGTATATCTTTTTCCGCCACTCGCACCCCGCCCAGAACTTTGGGAGAGACGGTGGAGATATTCTTGTTGTTCTTGATGGAGGTGATCTTGGCCAGGTCTTCTTCCCTGATCTCCCGCTGGTCGAAGGTGACGCCCCCAAGGCTGATGCCGCCGTAGCTCATGGATAAGTCGTTGCTCTGGGGGGTGATGAGGATGTTCGCCCCGAACTCGTCCATCTTCCGCTCGATATCGCTGGACATGGACTTGGTGAGGGTCACCAGGGTGACAATGGTGGCTATCCCCACCATCAGGCCGATGGTGAGGAACGCCATCTTCGCCTTGCGGCGGCGCAGGTTGTTGATCGAAATGTTATGCAGTTTCATGGCAGGAATCCTTGTTTCTGGTTTCTGGTTTTTCGGCTCTTCAACTCAAAACTCAACACTCAGAACTCAAAACTGTTTCAGAAGAACCGCGCCCCTGTTTTCAGGTCATTGACGGATATGACGGCGTTCCCGGCCGATTGCTGATGCGGCAGATAGGAAGGGTTGCAGCCGCCGATTGCATGGGGACCGATCCGGACAATGGCGAACTTCTTGTTGCAGTTGCGGCAGATCATGAAGTCCCCTTCCTGGAAATAACCCTTCTTCTCCCGGAAGCAGACGTCGCAGGCATCGAAGGCGGTGTGGAGAGCGCCATCCGCGCCTTTGACGAGGAAGAAGCCGATCTCCTTGCCACCGTCGCTGAATTTATAGAAGTGCGCCTTGCCGTCCGTCACTTTTGAAAGCGGGATGGAGACGGCGCCGTTCACGGGCTTTACCTTGTCACCCTTGCCCAGCCCCGGAACGTTAAGGGCGAATACCACTCCGACCCCCAGCAACAGGGCAGTTGCCGTCAATGCGATCCACTTGAACAATGATTTGCTCGATGCAGTCGCGGAGTTGCTGATCTCTTCTCTCTTTTTTGCCTTTCCCATCTCATCTCTCCTTTTGGAAAATCAGTTTCCGTTTTTATTAGCGCCGCAGCCGCCGCCACAGCCGGTTTTTCTCGTTACTCCCTGGCCAGGGTTTCTGCCGGTTATCTTCCTGAACTGCTCGACGCTCAGCTGCTCCGCAACCTTGCTCCGATACCCTAAGCCAGCGACCGTAGAGACGATGGCATCGGGCCCGGTTTTTTTAGAATCGTAACCGACGACCACCCAGCCGCCATCGACGTCAACCTCCACTGAAGCTACTCCCCCTTCCGCCTGGAGCGCCTTTTCGATATCGTTGGCGCAACTCCCGCAGGTCATGCCGGCTGTTCTGAGCACCGCTACATTGTCCGCCGTCGGACTGATCCGGACGGCGAGGGCAAAGATCGACAGCAGTACAACAACTGCAAGGACCAGGACGATATTGATGATTTTCCCCTTCTTCATCTCCTGTTACCTTTATGCCGGCT
>JAMPXD010000084.1 GCA_023701365.1 Geobacteraceae bacterium | reverse complement strand
GTGATGATTCACCTCGCCTAGCCGCTCCATCACCAGGCGGACCGTCTCCTCGATATGGCCGAGGTAGGGGTCCCCCTGGTCGATGAACGACTGGGGGAGCGAATGGGCGGAGAAGACCAGCTCCACCTTGTCCCGCTCGGCAAAGGCGGCGAGCCCCGCCTCGATCCGCTCCGCCAGGGCGTTGATATAGAGGGGGTGATCGTAGAAGCGGTCGACGTAGGAAACCTGGAACTCCCCCCCCGCCTCCGCCAGGACCCGCCGCAGCTCGTTGATGCTGGAGCCGGTGGTGGCCCGGGAATAGTGGGGATAGAGGGAGAGGGCAACGATCCGGGTAATCCCTTCCCGCTTGATGGCCGCCAGCGCCTCGATGGTGGAAGGGCGCCAGTAGCGCATCGCCACGAAGCAGCGAAACTCCGGCCCCAGTTTTTCCTCAAGGGCGCGCGCCTGGAGCTCGGTCAGCTCCCGGATCGGCGACTTGCCGCCGATCCGCTGGTAGTATTTCTCCACCTTGGGGGCGCGGCGCCGGGCGATGAAGCGGGCGATCAGGGGCTGGAGGAAAGCGGGGCCGATCCGGATGATCTCCCGGTCGGAGAAGAGGTTGTAGAGAAACGGCTCGACCGCATCGAGGGAGTCTGGCCCCCCCATCTGGAGGAGGAGGACGGCGGTTCTGGCTGGCATGGGTACCTCGGCTTGCGTGGTGTTGCAGCTGCCGGCAATTGTCGCAGATACGGGGCCGTCTGTAAAGATTTTAGCTTCACCGATTTTAGCTTCACCGCTCCATTGACATCACCTCCCCTCTCCCCAGAGCTCCCTGAGCCGCCTGTCCCGGCCGCACCCGGACCGGTAGAATTTATAGCGAAGCGGGTTCTTCCGGTAATAGTCCTGGTGGTACTCCTCGGCGGGCCAGAACTCCCCGGCCGGGACGACCTCGGTGACGATCCGCCACCCCCGCTCTTTCTCCAGAGCCTTTTTCGACTCCTCGGCCAGCCGCCGCTGCCCCTCGTCGTGGTAGAAGATGGCACTCCGGTACTGGCTCCCCTCGTCGCAGAACTGGCGGTTCGCGGTGAGGGGATCGATGTTGCGCCAGAAGGCCTCCAGGAGCTTTTTGTAGCCGATCCTGTCCGGATCGTAGAGCACACGGACCGACTCGGCGTGGCCGGTCCCCCCTGCAGAGACCTGCTCGTAGGTCGGGTTTTTCGTCCGGCCGCCGGTGTAACCCGAGGTGGTGGAGATCACCCCGTCCAGCTCGTCGAAGGGGTGCTCCATGCACCAGAAGCAGCCTCCGGCGAAGGTGGCGGTTTCCGGCTCTTTCCCGGTGGCGCCTTTCACAGGCTGGTCCGCGGCCAGCGCCGCTGTTGCCACTATCATCCCCGCTGTCAGCAGGATAAAGCAGACTATCCTTTTCATTGTCCTACCTCCTCAAAGCTGCCTTGGTACTTTCGGATCGTTTATTTACTCCGGCAATTAAACATGTAAAAACCCTGCTGTAGGGGCGCAGCATGCTGCGCCCGATTGGGCGGGGCATGCCCCGCCCCTACCGTTGATATGTTTAATTGCCCCCGTAATAGCAACAATCTTGTTAACTCCCCCTGTCCCCTTCAGGCCCTATGGGTCCTCTCAGGATAAGAAGGGGGACTTTTCTCCTCCCCTTATCTGTAAGGGGAGGCCGGGAGGGGTTAAGGTTCTGCATCTCTTCCCCGCAGCGTCATCGGCTGAAACCGGCCGACTGGCTCCCGCTCCCACCACAGCCCCTCCCTGCGCCGGGCCGCGGCAGTGGCAAAGCGGTAGCGATAGACCGTCAACCGGATGAAGCGGGGCGGGCCTTCCGGGAAGGGATTCCGCGCCAGCAGGGCAAGGACCGGGGACGCCCCCTCCAAAAGGCGCACCACCAGGTTGCCGAGCCACGGCTCGATGGTGCGCGGGTCGAGGGCCGCGAACCACATCTGCCAGTCGAGCCGCGGCTGGTGCGGGGCCGCCTGCCGCGGCGGGCGGCGCGGGTCCCCCGGCTTCCAGCGGAACTCGTACGGGAGCCACTCCTGCAGGTCGTTGCTCCCCTCGATCACGAACTCGAAGCGGTTGGTGGTCATAACCGCGAACAGCCCGTAGGGGTTGGAGATCATCAACGGGGAGGGGAGGACAAGGAGACGGCTCAGCCAGGGCGGGCGCCAGAAGAGGCGGATCAGCTGGCCGAGGTTGAAGAGGAGGAACAGGGCGAAGACCGCGCTGACCAGGAGGGCCGTCACCGGCCCGCCGGCAACAGGGGGGGGCTGGGGGAGCCAGCCGCCGAGCAGGCCGAAGTGGCTGTCGTCGAGGAGCGGCACGAGCAGGACAACGGTGAGGATGTTGAAGAAGCCGTAGTTGCCGGTGGCGAAGATCAGCCCCTGGAACAAGAGGAGGAGGATAAAGCCGGCCAGCCGGGCCGGCGCCGGGCCGAGCGCCAGGAAGGGGACCGCCAGCTCGAAGAAGAAGGTCCCGATGGTGGAGAGCTTCTGCATCGGCCTCGGCAGGTGATGGGCGTACCAGCCGACCCGGTTGGGGAGCGGCTGGGTCTGGTAGTGGTGGCAGAGGGCGGTGAGATCGCGCCAGGCCGGGTCGCCGCTGGTGAGCTTCACCGCCCCGGCCGAGAGGATGAAGCGGAACAGGAAGAAGCGGTAGGTGAAGACCACCAGGAGCGGCGCCGGCGCCACCAGCGGCAGGAAGATGGTCATGAAGCCCGCCTCCAGGAGGAGCGCGTCCCACTGGTAGGAGAGGAACTCCTGGCCGGCGGCGCAAAACGACAGGTAGAGGAGCCAGAGAAGAGCGAGGAGCGGCACCGGCGGCCACCCCGCCACGAGCAGGAGGGAGAGGGCCACCCCGAGGCAGGCGCTGCCGAGCAGAACCCGGTCGCTGGCGTTCAGCCAGAACAGGGTGGGAGAGAGACGCCAGTCCCTTCCCCCCAGTTCCCGGCGGAGCGCCGCCAGATACGCGCCGATCGGCAGGACCCCGCGGCAGCCGTACAGGCCGCGAACCTGGGCCAGCAGGGAGGCGAACGCCAGCAGATAGACCCCCCCGAGGAGCCTCGGGAACAGCCAGGGCAGGAGCAGCCCGGAAGCATGGAGACTCATGGCGGCGGTCCGCCCCTTTGCCGCCGGCAGACCCCGTCTGCGCAGGCATCCTGCCGCTTCGGCAGGTACCGCCTGAAGCGGGCGAAGCAGCGGTAGCCGAGGCGGGCGAGGAAATTGACGCCGGGGAGGGCGACCAGCGCACCGACCAGGCCGTACCAGGTGGAGGCGGGAAAAGCCTGCCAGATCGCCCGGAACGCCTCCACCCCCCGGTAGACCCGGCCGGCCCGGTCGATGGCGTGCATCTCGTACATGAAGGACTCCCTGGTGATCCCGTAGGGGGTGGGATCGAATACGGAGTCGCTCGCGTCGACGAAGACAAGGCGCCCCTGGTGCTCCTTGCGCCGGTAGACCTCCATCTCCGCCGCGCAGACCAAACAGGAGCCGTCGTAGAAAACCTGCAGGGGAAACTCGGGGGTGCCCGGCATGCCTTCCTCCGTTTCGTGCCGCTTTTGTTCTGTTTTCACCCTTTCCCTCCGCACCATGTTGGGAACGATTCTTGCTGCTCAACCGGGCATTGCCCTTTATCCGGCGCTTTCCCGCTATATCCTTACCGCCTCGAACAGGAATGACCATGACAGACTGTGATCTGCTCGACCAATGCAGGTTTTTCAACGGCCAGACAGTGGAGATGCCCTCCACTGTGACGGCGTTGAAGACGAAATACTGTAGGGGAGGGGGTTACAGCAGCTGCACCAGGCATATCATTTCTCGAAAAATGGGCAAGGAGCAGGTCCCTGAAGATCTCTTTCCCAATCAGCACGACAGGTTGCAGGAATTCCTCGATTTCCCCTGATTTCCGCGGCTTCCCCCGCTCCGAGCCGTTCCACGGCCATTCCCGCTGTCTTCATACCCCTGCAGAAAGGTGTGCCGGAAGCAGTTCCCTTCCTGTAACAACTACGCGAAAAAACGCCCCTGCCCCGGAACGAGCAGCGCCACCACCCCGTGCCGCCGCAGGAAGCCGGCGACCGTGCGCCAGAACTCGCGCCAGTCGGGAGGGCAGTCGTTGTGGGCGCAGGCAAGCGGTGCGAAACTGGCGTTGCGGGCTAGCCGCGCCAGCTCCTCCCCCTGGCTGAACGGAACGATGTCGTCGTAGCGGCCGTGCATGATCAGGACCGGCCCGGGAAAGGCCGCCAGCGCCTGGCGGTTGTCGTAGAGGTCGCGCAGGAGGAAGCCGGGGAGGAGGAAGCGCCAGGCGAACGGGCGGGTCGAGGTGAAGGGTGACTGGAGGATCAGCGCGGCCAGGGGGCGCTGCCGGGAGAGGGCGCAGGCGGCCCCGCAGCCGAGCGACCTGCCGAAGGCGACCAGCCGGGCCGGGTCCACGTCGTCGCGCCGGACCAGCGCGTCATAAGCCGCCAGGGCCGCGGCCGTGATGCTCGCCTCGGAGGGTTTCCCCGCCGAGCGGCCGTAGCCCGGGTATTCCACCAGCATGACCCCCAGCCCCAGCTCGCGGTATCCCGCCACCTCTGCCGGCAGGAAATCGATGATCTCCCCGTTGCCATGAAAGAAGAGCAGCGCCGGCCGCCGCCCCGCCGCTCCCCCCTCCCCCGCCAGGAACCACGCCTCCACCCGGCCGACCCGGGTCTCCAGCCAGATCTGGCTGATGCCTGCCGCCGGGCCGGAAGGGCCGGCCGGCGCGCGCAGCCCCCGGCCGGGGTAGATGATCAGCCCCTGGGCCAACAGGCAGAGCGCCACATAGCAGCCGTACCCCAGGAGAATGGCAACAACGACTCGCAACAGATGGGTTCCCATACCCCAAAGCTTACCGGAGAATCGCCACAAATAAAGGGGGTGCGCCGTGCCCGCGCGAAAAAATCGGGTACACTTGTGAGAGGGAATCAGCTTCCCTGAACTTCGATTCTGCCGGGCCTCGCTGTCCCCGCGTCAATATTTTGCAATCACATTTGAAAGGCTCTCCATTGGCAAGGTTCGGATCGCTCTCCGCACGGCTGACCTGCATATTCTTCTGGCTCTGCTTCGCCCCGCCGCTGCTCGCCGCGGAACCGGTCGAGGTCGTGGTGGCGGGTATCGAGGGGGATGCCCTGGCCAACGTGCGGGAGGCGCTCACCCTCCCGTACGGGCTGGTTCGCGAGGGGAAGGTGGACCGGCTCTGGCTCGAGCGGTTCGCCAGCCAGGCGGAGCAGAAGGTCCGTACCGCGCTGGAGCCGTTCGGCTATTACAACGCCCGGGTCAGCGCCACCCTCGAGCCGGCCGGGGAGGGGGGGTATCGGCTCCAGGTCAGGGTGGCGCCAGGGGAGCCGGTCCGCGTTGCGGAGGCGAAGGTGAAGCTGCGCGGCCCCGGCGCAGGGGAGGAGCCGCTCCGGACGCTGGCGGAAGCCTTCCCCCTGCGGCAGGGGGATGTGCTCCTCCAGCAGCTGTACGAGCAAGCCAAGGCCGGGCTCAAGTCCCGGGCCCAGGAGCTGGGTTACCTGGATGCGGAATTCGCGGTGCATGAAATCCGCATCGCCAGGGAGGCGAACAGCGCCCGCATCGAGCTGGTCCTGGAGAGCGGCGAGCAGTACCGTTTCGACGAGGTGCGGATCGAGGGGGCCGCCGACTACCCCGACAGGTTCCTGCGCCGTTATCTGGCCTTCAGGCCGGGCGAGGTCTTCTCCCATGCCAGACTGGGCGAAACCCAGCTGAGCTTCGCCAACTCCGAGCGGTTCCGGGAGGTGATCGTCACCCCGGAAAAGGAAGAGGCCCGGCAATTGCGGGTACCGGTGCTGGTGCAGCTGAAGACGGCGCCCCGCAGGAGGCTGCGGCCGGGGGTCGGCTACGGCACGGACACCGGCGCCAGATTCACCACCCGCTACCGGGACCTGAACATGTTTCAGCGCGGCCAGGAGCTCGATGTCAACTTCTACCTGTCCGAGCGCCTCCAGGGGCTGGCGACCAGCTATACCATCCCGAGCTCCAGGGATATCAAGAGTTCCACCGGGGTGCAGCTCAACCTCCAGCAGGAGGATGTCACCAGCTACGTGAGCCGGCTGATCGCGGTGGAGCTGACCAGGAACCGCAGTTTCGGCGCCGGCGAGTTGGGGACCGCCTACCTCAGGGGGCAGCAGGAAGAGTTCATCATCGGCGCCGAGAAATCGAGCTCGCTGCTGATCCTCCCCGGTCTGCGCTTCTCCAGCAACCGTTACGACAATGTGATCCGCCCCGGCCGGGGCTACCGCTTTGCCTTCGATCTGCGCGGCACCCACCAGCTGCTCGGCTCGGAGATCGGCCTAATCCAGCTCATCACCGAGGGGAGCTATCTCCTGCCGCTGCCGTGGCGCCTGTCACTCGTTACCCGGGCCAGGGGGGGGGTGACATTTCTCAACGACCCGCTGGGCGATCTCCCCGCCTCGCTCCGCTTCTTTGCCGGCGGAGACCAGAGCGTGCGCGGCTATTCCTACCAGTCCCTCGGCCCGCGCGATGCCAGCGGCCGGGTAATCGGCGGTAGGAACCTGCTGGTCGGCAGCGTTGAACTGGAGCGGGCCCTGTTCGAGAATTGGGGCGTTTCCCTTTTTTACGACGCGGGCAACTCCTTCAATGCCTTGACCAATATCCGCCTCTCCCAGGGAGCCGGGGCCGGCGTCCGTTACTTCACCCCGCTCGGCGCCCTGAGTCTCTATCTGGCCCGGCAGGTCGGGGTGGACGAGCCGGGCTTCCGGATCCATTTCACCGTGGGGTTCCAGCTGTGACGCGCGCAACCAGACATATGCTGGCGATCCTCCTTTGCTGCGCCGCCCTGGCAGCTGCGGCGGGGGTGGCCTGGCTCGCCGGCACGGAGGAGGGTGCCCGCTGGCTGCTGGGATCGCTTTCCCGCCGGAGCGGGGGGAAAATCGCGCTGCGCCAGGTCGAGGGGAGGCTCCTCGACCGGCTGCGCCTGGCGGGGGTGCGCCTCATGCTCCCCCGGCTGGAGGCCGAGATCGACACTCTGGAGCTCCGCTGGCGGCCGCTGTTGCTCCTGACGGGAAGGGTGGCCGTCCAGGAGCTCACCCTGCGGGGGGTCCGGCTGACGGATACCGCCCCCGCTCGCGAACAGCCGGCGGAACTCGCCTGGCCGACGGTCTCCGGCATTGCGGTGCGGCTCGAAGTGGGAGTGGAGCGGCTCCGGGTGGACGGCCTCAGCTACCGCCGGCCGGATCAGCCGCCGCAAGTGGTGGACACCATCTCCACCTCCCTCGCCTGGCGCGAACTGCTCCTCTCCCTCGACGATCTCAGCTTCGCCTCCCCGGCCGGCCGGGTCGCGGGGAGCGTCGCGGCCGGCTTTCACCGCCCCTCCCTCAGCCTCGACCTGGCCGTTACCCCGGCGCAGCCGGTGGCGGGGATGGACCGACTCACCCTCCGGACCCGCCTCCTTCCCGGCCGCGGCGCCGAGCAGCTGGCCGGGAGCGTGGCGGTTACCGCCGGCTCCGCCGTCAGGAAGCGCCTGGAGCTCTCCGGCGAAGTGGGGATGACCCGCACCGCCTTCAATCTGCGGGAGCTCCGGCTGACCAGCCCCGGCCGGCGCGGCACGGCAAGCGGCGCGGGGACCCTTCTCGTTGCCGCACAAGAGCCGCTCCTGCAGCTGCGGCTGAAGGCAGACGGCCTCGATCTCGCCCCTGAGCTCAAGGTGCCGACCGACCTCTCCGGAGAGCTGACCTTCGAGGGGGGTCCGGCCGGCTATCGGGGCCGCTTCAATGTCGCCAACAGGGGAAAAGGGTGGCGCTCGGCCAGGGTTGCCGGCGCTTTCCAGGGAGACGCGGCGGGGATGGAGCTGGCCACCCTGGACGGCTCCCTGCTGGACGGCTCTCTGCAGGGAAACATCGCGGTCGGCTGGCGCCAGGGGCTCTCCCTGAGCGGCAAGGTCCTGGCGCGCCGGCTCAACCCGGCCCTGCTCGCCCCGGACTGGACCGGGGTGGTGAACTTCGATCTCAGCGGCAAGGCGGCCTGGCCGGAAGGCGCCCCGCTCCGCGGGGAGGTGGCCGGCAACCTCCTGGAGAGCCGCCTGCACGGACAGGCCCTGACCGGGGAACTGCGCGCCGACTTCGCGGACGGCAACCTTCGCATCGGCCGGCTGGAGCTACAGGGGAAGGGCTTCGACATCAGCGCCGCAGGGGAGCTCGCCAGGCGGCTCGCCTTCTCGGCGCAGGTGAGCGATCTCTCCCTGCTCATTCCCGGGACGGCGGGGGAGCTGCGCGGCGGCGGGTGGCTGAGCTGGCGCGACGGGGAGCTGGGCGGCTCGGTCAGCGGCCATGGCCGGGGCCTGGCAGCTGACGGGGTGCGGATCGACGCGGCGGAGATCACCGCCCGGCTCGAGGAGGGAAAGGACCACCCGGTCCGGGTCAGTGCCGCTCTCCGGAAGGTGGTGTATGACCGGTTCCGGGCGGATTCCGCGACCCTGGAGCTGGCCGGGACCACGCTTCGCCACACGGCGGAGGCGACCTTCCGCTCTGCCGGCGCCGAGGCGCAGCTCGGCCTGACCGGGGCCTGGCGCGACGGCAGCTGGCAGGGGGAGATCGTCCGCTGCTCCGGCCGGGACGGGGTCGGACCCTGGAGCCTGACCGCTCCTGCCCGGCTGGCCGTGGCCGCCACCGGCATCTCCCTCTCCCCCCTCGCCCTGGCGGGTGCCCCGCCGGAGCGCCTGGAGATGGCCGGCGAGCTCAGCCGGGAGCCGCTCGGCGGCACGGTCCGGGCGGAGTGGGGGAATGTGAACCTGGCCCGGGCCAACCCCTGGCTAAACGAAGTGCGGATCTCGGGCGCCAGTTCCGGAAAGGTCGAGCTCCGCCTCCTGGCCGGGGAGCGGCTTAGCGTGGCAGGGAGCGCCAGCGCGCATGGTACGGTCACCACGGACGGGCGCCGGATCACCATCGAGCGAAGCCTCATGAGCCTTGACTGGGGCGAGCAGGGAATGCGGGCCGGGCTGGAGCTTTCCCTGGCCGAGGGGGGGATGCTGAAGGCTACCCTTGCCTCCCCCGCCCCCGCCCGCCTGGCCATCCCGGAGGAGGGGGAAGTGGCTGCCGAGTGGGACGGGCTCGACCTGGCCCCGCTGCGCCCCTGGCTCCCCCGCGAAGCCCGGCTGGAAGGGCGTCTGTCAGGGAGGCTCAGCGGCAAATTCCTCGCCGGCGGGCGGCTCGACCTCAAGGGGCGGTCATCCCTCTCCAGGGGGATGGTCCGCTGGCAGGGGGAACGGCAGGGGCTCGACGCCACCCTCGGGACCGCTGAGGCATCGTGGGAATGGCGGGGAGCACTCCCCGCCGGCACGGCCGGCCGCGCTCCGGAACGGCTGGTCGTGTCGGGCCGGGTCAGCGGAGAGGGGACGGTCACGGCGGGCGGGCAGCGGCTGACCGTGCAACGGAGCGCCCTGGCCATCGACTGGAACGAACGGGGCCTGCAGGCAGGGGTGGAGCTGCACCTCGCCGCAGGGGGGATGCTGAAGGGGACCATTTCCTCCCCCGGACCCGCCCGCCTGGCCATCCCCGAGGAGGGGCGGGTCGCCGCGGAGTGGGAGAGACTCGACCTGGCGCTGCTTGGCCCCTGGCTCCCCGGCGCCGTCAAGCTGGAGGGGCGGCTGGCAGGGCGGCTCACCGGGAAACTCCTCCCCGGCAGCCGCCTCGAACTCCAGGGGGATGCCGCCATTGCCGAGGGGAGGGCGCGCTGGCAGGGTCCCGGCGGGGAGCTGAGCGCCAACCTGCGCACCGTTTCGCTCTCGTGGGGATGGCAGGGGGAGACGCTCCGCGGCACCATTGCCCTGGCGCTGGCGGAGTACGGGGAGGCCCGGGGGAGCTTCCAGCTCCCGCTCCCGGCGCGCCTCCCCGCCTCCTTCGAGCAGCAGGGGGCGGTCCAGGCCTCCCTGACCGGCCAGGTCCGGGAGAAGGGGGTCCTCACCGCCTTCTTCCCGGGATTGATCCAGGAGAGCCGCGGCGAGCTCGGCTTCGACCTGCGGCTCGGCGGCCAATGGCAAGAGCCGCGCTTTGGCGGCAACCTGAAACTGGCTGAGGCGGGGGCGTACCTCCCCACCGCCGGGATTCACCTGAAGGAGGTACAGCTCGCGGCCACCCTGGAGAAGGAGCTGATCCGGATCGACTCCTTCCGGGCCGCCTCAGGCCCGGGCCATATCGAGGGAACGGCCGAGTTCAGGCTGCAGGGGTGGCGCGTCACAGGGTACCGGGGGAGCATCAGCGGCGAGCGGTTCCAGGCGGTCTACCTCCCCGAGCTCCAGCTCCTGGGGGCGCCGCGCCTCACCTTCGAAGGGACCCCGGATAAGCTCGCCGTCCGGGGCGAAGTGAACCTGCCGGAACTCCTGGTGTTCGGCCAGCCGGGGCGGGCCCCGGTGGCGCCGAGCAGCGACGTGATCGTGGAAGGTGCGCCCCCCCCAGTTGACAAGCCGCTCCCGGTTGCCCTCGATATCCAGCTCCGGGTGGTGCTCGGCGACCGGGTCCTGGTCAAGGCGGAAGGGATCGACGCCCAGCTGGGGGGAACCGTGGAGCTGACGCTGCGGGACCTCGACAGGATTACCAGCAGGGGGGAGATCAGGGTGGTCAAGGGGCGCTACCGGACCTACGGCCTCGACCTGGCGATCGAGCGGGGCCGCCTCTATTACGCCGGCGGCCCGATCGGCCAGCCGACCCTGGATATTCTGGCGCTCCGCACCATCGACGACGTCCGGGCCGGCGTGCTGGTCGGCGGAACCCCCCGGCTGCCGGTGATCAAACTCTACGCCGAGCCCGCCATGCCGGACGTCGACATCATGGCGTACATCGTGCTCGGCCACCCGCTCGGCGACAACCGGGAGCAGGCGAGCCTGGTGGCGCAGGCGGCCGGCTTCCTGTTCTCCACCGGCCAGTCGGTGATCCTGCAGGACCAGATAAAAAGCCGGCTGGGGCTCTCCACCCTGGAGCTCAAGACCGCCAGCGAAACCTCCGCCCCGATGGGGTACAAGGCAATCACGGTGACCCCGCCGGGGGTCGCGGCAGCCAAGCCGGCAACCGGCATCTCCCAGACGATGCTGACGGTGGGGAAATACCTGACCCCGAAACTCTATTTCAGCTACGGCCGGTCGCTGTTCACCGGCGGCAACCTGTTCCGGCTGCGCTACGACATCTTCAAGCGCTGGCAGATCGAAACCCAGACCGGCACGGAGAGCGGGGTGGACCTCTACTACAAGATCGACTTCAACTGAGGGAGCCGGCGGCGGCGCGGATGGAGAGGGCGATCCGCTTCCGCTCCCGGTCGACGCCGAGGACCTTGACCTTGACCAGCTGGCCGGCCCGGACCGCCTCGTGCGGGTCCCTGACGAAGCGCTCCGCCAGCTGGCTCACGTGGACCAAGCCGTCCTGGTGCACCCCGATGTCGACGAAGGCGCCGAAGGCGGTGACGTTGGTCACCACCCCCTGGAGCACCATCCCCTCCTTCAGGTCGGCCAGCTCCCGGACGTCGTCCCGGAACGAGGCCGCCGCGAACTCCTGGCGGGGGTCGCGTCCCGGCTTTTTCAGTTCATCGATGATATCGCGCAGGGTGGGGAGGCCGACCGCCTCGCCCAGATAGCGGCCCGGGTCGATCCGGGCAACCAGCGCCGGCGCGGCGGCGAGCTCGGCCAGGGAAACGCCCAGGTCCGCGGCCATCGCCTCCACCAGCGGATAGCGCTCGGGGTGGACCGCCGTATTGTCGAGGGGGTGGCTCCCGGCCCTGATCCGGAGGAAGCCGGCCGCCTGCTCGAAGGCCTTGGCGCCGAAGCGGGGGACCTCCAGGAGCCCCTTGCGGGAGCGGAACGGGCCGTGCTCGTCCCGGTGGCGGACGATCCCCCTGGCCAGCGACGAGCCTACCCCGGAAACGTAGGAGAGGAGCGCCCAGGAGGCGGTGTTGAGGTCGACCCCGACGTAGTTGACGCACGACTCCACCACCGCGTCGAGGGCCTTCCTGAGGTTCCCCTGGTGCACGTCGTGCTGGTACTGGCCGACGCCGATGCTCTTCGGATCGATCTTCACCAGCTCGGCGAGCGGGTCCTGCAGCCGTCGGGCGATGGAGATGGCGCCGCGCACCGTCAGGTCGAGCTCCGGGAACTCCTCCCGGGCGATCTCCGAGGCGGAGTAGACGCTCGCCCCCGCCTCGCTCACCATGACCACCGGCACCCTCTTCCCCGCCGCTGCCAGGGCATCGAGGACGAACCGTTCCGTCTCCCGGCCGGCGGTGCCGTTGCCGATGGCGATCATCCCGCTGGCGTGGCCGTCGAGGAAACGGATGAGCTCCTCCCTGGCCGCCGCGGCCTTGGCCGCGCCGCTGTGGGGGTAGATCACGGTGTGGCCGAAGAACCGGCCGGTGCCGTCCACCGCCGCCATCTTGCAGCCGGTGCGCAGCCCCGGGTCGATGCCGAGGACCCGCTTCCCCCCCGCTGGCGGGGCGAGCAGGAGGTTGCGCAGGTTGGCGGCGAAGACCCGGATCGCCCCCTCTTCGGCGCGGTTCTTCGCCTCCAGGCGGAGCTCCACCTCGATGGAAGGGGCGAGGAGCCGCTTGTAGGCGTCCTCCGCCACCTCTTCCAGGAGCGGCCGGAAGATGCTCTCCCCGCGCCGCAGCCGGGCCTTTAGTCCGGCGAGGATCTCCGCCACCGGGGCGACGATGGCGAGATAGAGCACCTCCTCCTTCTCGCCGCGCCGCATGGCGAGCATCCGGTGGGAGGGGACCTCGCGGAGCTTCTCCTGGTAGTCGTAGTACATCTCGAACTTGGTGACCGCCCCCTTCTTGTCGGCGGCGACCCGGGCGGCGATCAGCCCCTGCTCCCAGGTGAGGCGGCGGACCAGGGCGCGCAGCTCCGCATCCTCGCTGAGCCGCTCCGCCAGGATGTGTCCCGCCCCGGCAAGCGCCGCCGCCGCGTCGGGGACCTCGCGGGCCGGATCGACGAAGGGGAGGGCCGCCTCCCCGGGGGTGCCGGCCGTCACCGCCTGGGCCAGGATCAGCTCGGCGAGCGGCTCCAGCCCGCGCTCCCGGGCGATGGTCGCCTTGGTCCGCCGTTTCGGCTTGTAGGGGAGGTAGAGGTCCTCCAGCCCGGTCTTCTGCCGGATCGCCTCGACCCGCGCCTGCAGCTCCGGGGTGAGCTTCCCCTGCTCCCCGATCGACCTGAGCACCGTGACCTTGCGCTCCTCCAGCTCAATGAAGTAGCCGAGGCGCTCCTCGATGGCGCGGATCGCCACCTCGTCCAGCTCGCCGGTCCGCTCCTTGCGGTAGCGGGCGATGAAGGGGACCGTCGCCCCCTCCCGGAGCAGGGTCACGGTGTTGTCGACCTGGGCCGGGGTGAAGCCGGTCTCCTCGGTGATCCAGCCGAGGATGCGGGGAAAGTGAATATCTGTCATGGACATGGCGTCTCCGTGAAGCTCTAGATGCGGGCAGGGGGGAAGGATACTGACACAAGCCGGACGGCTTGAAAAGGGGGGAAGGGAGGGAGTTACAGCCACCCCTTCTTCTTGAAGACATAGAGCGGCAGCACCGCCGAGCCGATGATCATGGCCAGCGCAAAGGGGTAGCCGAACGGCCAGCTGAGTTCCGGGAAGGCCTTGAAGTTCATGCCGTAGATGCTGGCGATCAGGGTCGGCGGGAGGAAGATCACCGACATGACGGTGAATATCTTGATCACCCTGTTCTGCTCGACGCTGAGGAAGTTGAGGAACAGGTTCTGGAGGTATTCCAGCCTTTCGAAATTGAAGGTCGCCGAGGTGATCAGGGAGTTCACGTCCTTGATCATCATGGTGAACTCCTTTTTCAGGCTTTCCGGCACCCTGGCGCTCTTGAGGAGGGACGACAGGACCCGCTGCTTGTCGGTCAGGTTTTCGCGCAGGGTGATGTTGATATGTTCGTACGAGGTTATATGTTCGAGGAACCGGCCGAGGTCGCCGAACTCCCGGAGGTTGAGCCTCCCTATCCCCACGATTTCCTTTGACAGCCCCTCCAGCACGTCGGCGTCCACGTCGATCCTCATCGCCAGTATCCCGCTCAGCACGTGGAACCCGTCGATGAAGGAACTCGGGGTCAGGAGCAGCTTGCGGAAGAAATCATCGAAGATCTTCAGTTCCTGGTAGCGGATGGTAACGAGGTAGCTCTCCCTGAGGGTAAACGACACCGCCTCATTGTGGGCGTTATTTTCATGGCGGACGAAGAAGTAGGTGTTGATCTCGATGCCATGGTCATCCTCCCAGAAGCGGGAGCTGAACTCGATCTCTTCCGTTTCCTGGCGGGTGGGGAGCTCAAACCCCAGCTTCCTGCCGACAGCGGCGGCTTCTTCCGGGGTGGGGGAAAGGAGGTCCATCCATATCATCGGCCGCGTATCGAATGCCTCGAGCGATCCGCTGTCGACGAACTCCGATCTGATGCCCCCCTTCAACCGTGAAAAAACCCTGATCATGTCCGGTCCCCCCGAATATCTGCCGTCGAAGCCCGCCAGCTTCGCTGCACACTATAGCAGATGCAACGGGTGTTTGCGACCGTTTCTTTACGGCGATGGCCATGGAAAAAGAAGGGGGGGCTGTTCGCCCCCCCTTTCTGAACCTGTGCCCCCGACCATTGGATCGGGAAGTGATC
>JAMPXD010000272.1 GCA_023701365.1 Geobacteraceae bacterium | reverse complement strand
GTCCCTCTGGATCTCCCCGCCGGGGGGATCGGGGGTTTCCCTGGTGTAGCCGAGCACCCGGAGCGCCGCCCTGTTGACCATGGCCCGGCAGTACAGGTGCAGGACGAACACCGGGGTATCGGGCGCGACGACATTGATCTCGTCCAGGGTCGGCATCCGCCGCTCGGCGAACTGGAACTCGGTCCAGCCGCCGATCACCCGCACCCACTGGGGGGGCGGCGTGCGCCGGGCCTGATCGCGGAGCATCTGAAGCGCCAGTGACAGCGACGGCACCCCGTCCCAGCGCAACTCCATGTTGAAGTTGAGGCCGCCCCGGATCACGTGGATGTGGGAGTCATTGAGGCCGGGAATGACCCGCCGCCCCTTCAGGTCGATCCGGACCGTCTTCCCGTCAGCGCTGGCGAGGAGCTCCGCCCCGCCGGTGGCCGCTATCCGTCCGTCGGTAATCGCCACGGCCGAGACCTGCGGACGGGCAGGATCGAGAGTGGTAACGGCGCCGTTATGCAGGATCAGATCGGGTGCACGCATATCTTTACCTCCCTAAGCCGGCAAAGCCGGAACCAAACAGGAAAAGATCAAAGGCCATAGAACGCGGATCCTGCCATGGTCAATGTCCCGCGCCGCTCCGGCTGGGAGGAGCGCCGTGGACCATGGTGTAGGCGTACTCCACCCCCTGGCCGTAGGCGCCGCAATGTTCCTTCACCACCGCCAGGACGTCATTGTAGGTTTCCTTGTGTGCCCAGTCGCGCTGGTATTCAAGGAGGACCTGCAGGGCGGTCATCGGCACCGCGCCTGCCTGTTCAACGCGACGCATGGCGGCGTTGTGGGCGGTCACGCTGGTCCCTCCCGAGGCATCCTCGACGGCATAAACTTCGTAGCCCGCCTTGATTGCCTCCAGGGCCGGGAAGGCCAGGCAGACCTCGGTCCAGAGGGCCGCCATGATCAGCTTCTTCCTCCCGGTGGCCTTCACCGCCGCGACAAATTTCGTATCTTCCCAGGAGTTCATGGAGCTGCGCTCGATCGGCTCCTGGCCGGGAAAGATATCCAGCAGTTGTGGCCACATGTTGCCCGAGAAGCCTTTCGACTCCACGGTGGTCAGGATGGTCGGCACCTTGAAGATTTTTGCCGCCTTGGCAAGCAGGAGGACGTTGTTGAAAAGGATCTGCCGGTCGATGTTGGCGACCCCGAAGACCATCTGGGGTTGGAAATCGATGAAGATGACGGCGGAATTCTGAGGATTGAGCAGTTCTGTGTAGTTCATTGCAAGTCTCCTTTTACGTGCGTGTGCGTCATGGTGGGATCTGGCCAGACGCCGGCCGAGCGGCCGCTGCTGCGCGGCAAGGCCTAGGAGCCTGTCGGACTTAGGGTAAATCTACTGCAAATCCGTCTGGACGGTCCATATTTCGCCGCTTTCTTGGTCAATAGAACAACTATTGACCTGCAAAATCGACAAAATCTGTCCTCGTCCAGCCGAATTTTCGCTTCGATTTCCTAAGTCCGACAAGCTCCTAGAAACCGTGCTGCGCCGTTCAGTGCACCCGGGTAAGCGTGAGGGTCACCCCTCCCGCGGCCTTCCCCTTGTCATAATAGGTCCACTTCTGGACGATGTGGTCGTTATCCGTGAAGGTGATGCGCACCGCGTGCATGTGCTTCTCTCTTGCCGGGTCGAGGTCGTTCCCCTTCCTGGCGAACACCAGCTCGATCATCCGAGGGTCGGCCTTCGCGAGGGTCATGCGTGGCTGGTTGCGGAGCATGCAGTAATGGGTCATGGCCAGCTTCCCCTTCCGGTCGTGATATACGGAGATCATCTCCTCGGCGCCCCCGGGAGAAAGCGTCTCGACCAGCGCGCTGCCGCCGGCCGTCAGGCGATATTCCACCCTGACCTTCTCCCCCTCTTTCCCCATGTCCGACGTCCCTTCCCAGGCGCCGACCAGTTGCTTCATCCGCTCGAACTCCGGAGAACCGGCCTGCGGAGCGGACTGGTGCTCGCCGGCATGGGCAGCGATCGGCCCGGCAAGGGAAAAGCATATTGCTGCGATCACCAACGACATCAGCTTTCTCATCTCGTTCCTCCTTACGCTGCATGGTGTGTGTCGGCAAACGTCGCGGGCTCCTCTATCGCCCGGCACCGCTATGCAGTTAAGTACACATCTCTTTTCCGAAAAATCAACCAAGGGCAAGACCGGCGTCCATGCTCAAACCCATTGCCTAACATGCCGATATATAAATTGATTTTCGGTTGTAAAACTGTGTAAAACTTTTTGAAAACGTGGGGGAGGATGGGCGTGTCTCATCTCCTGTGCGGAACATCGACCTCTTTGGCAACCGATTGCCAAAGTTTTTTGCGCGGTGCACCTCATGGTGAAAAAGGAAGGTTTGACCAAAGCTCTTGTTTCCTGTAAATTAAGGCAATTTTATCGAAGGCGGGCTGTCCGGTGAGGTGGCCGAGGTTCGGGAAAGATTGCGGGTGCCCCGCTGGAAAAGCATATACCATATAGATGACAAGGGATAAGCGAAGATTCTGGGAAAAGCATCTATATGTAGATGACAGAGCAGTATCTATATACAGATGCAGGCATCTATATGTATATGCTTGCATCTACATGTAGATACCAACGGCTGACCGGTCAATAAGTGGTTGTCTGGATCGAAATGACATGAAGAAGCGAATTCTCATTACGGCGGTCGTTATTGCAGCCATACACTTTGTTCTGGCCATAGGATCGGTGTTGATTTCATTCGGTTCTGGAATGGAAGCATTCGACAACCCTGACTATCAACCATCAATGGTTGGGCATGTTGCCGATTCCCTCGCGGAAATCCTGATGCAACCAAGTATGTCCCTATGGACTCCGTGGATGAGTGAGGTGGCCGGGGTTCGTGAGACAGCCTGAAGGGTGAAATAAGCAATGCCCCGCTGTTGTTGTGGTTGTCGGCTTCAGGCGGCCGATTTCAGTTTTTCGAGTCCTTGGGAATAGACCTCATTCGGTGTCTGTTTGTCAAGAGATGTAT
>JAMPXD010000083.1 GCA_023701365.1 Geobacteraceae bacterium | reverse complement strand
GCCGCCGGTCGTGCCGGTGCCGGTACCAGTCCGGGCACCGGTGGTCGTCATCGAGGAACCGCCGGTGTTCCTCTATCCGCCGGAGCTGGGGTTCTACGTGGCGGTCGGCGTTCCGTACGACATCGTCTTCATTCAGGGTACCTACTACCTGTTCCGGGACAACGTCTGGTTCAGGGCGCCCCATTACAGCGGGCCATGGGTGGTGACCAGGCATAAGCACCTGCCGCCGGGGCTCCGCAAGCACAAGTTCGACAGGGTCCGCGTCATAAGGGACAGGGAGTTCAGGGTCTTCGAGAGGGACCGGGACCATTTCCGCGGCAGGCATTTCCGCCCGGAGAAGGAATTCCGGAAGCATCGCGAAAAAGGGCACGGGAAGGAAGAGCGTAAATTCGAAAAGGAAGAACGGAAGGGAAGGGGCAAGCACGGCGGCCGCGGCGAAGACTGATTCTCTCCCGTCTCGAAGAGAAGTTCATCATTAAACTACGGGCGGAGCCGTCAGGCTCCGCCCGTCATTTCTTTTCCTGCGGCAGCTCTATTTTCGGTTCCCTGGCCTTTTTGTAGAGGAGGATGGTGCGACCGAGCACCTGGGCCACTTCGGCCCCGCAGGCTGCGGCCAGCGCTTCGGCGACTTCATGGCGGTCCATGAGGCAGCTTTCCAGGATTTTCACCTTGACCAGCTCGTGAAAGGCGATCGCTTCGGCGGTCTCATGCACCAGCGCCTCGTTGACCTCCCCTTTGCCCACCGTGATGACCGGCTTGAGGCCATGGCCGACCCCCCTGAGAAACCGTTTCTGTTTTCCGCTAAGCATATCTGTGTTCACTCTCTTTCCGGTAAATTATGTCTCCTGATATACCATGCGCCGGGGGATAAGGCAATCTCTTAGAATGCGGAGACGCTGCATGCAGCGTCTCCGCCCCTGTTTTTGCTTTACAAGCCGGCCGATTCTGATATATCCTTCATCGGTTACACTCAAGCAGAAAAGGGATATATGGTAATCGAGAACATCAGAAATTTTTCCATCATCGCCCATATCGATCACGGCAAATCGACCCTGGCGGACCGGCTTCTGGAATACACCGGCGCCCTTTCCGAACGGGAAAAGCAGGACCAGTTCCTGGACAAGATGGACCTGGAGCGGGAGCGGGGGATCACCATCAAGGCCCAGACCGTCCGGCTCAATTACCGGGCCGATGACGGCCGGGATTACGTCCTCAACCTGATCGACACCCCGGGCCACGTCGATTTCACCTACGAGGTGTCCCGCTCGCTGGCCGCCTGCGAAGGAGGGCTGCTGGTGGTGGACTCCTCCCAGGGGGTCGAGGCCCAGACCCTGGCCAACGTCTACCTTGCCCTCGACAACAACCTGGAAGTGTTCCCGGTGCTGAACAAGATCGACCTCCCGGCGGCGGAGCCGGAGCGGGTCAAGCAGGAGATCGAGGAGATCATCGGGATCGACGCCCACGATGCGGTGCTCGCCAGCGCCAAGGAGGGGATCGGCACCCGGGAGATCCTGGAAGAGATCGTCAAGAAGATCCCCCCTCCCCAGGGAGACCCGGCCAGACCGCTGAAGGCGCTCCTCTTCGACTCCTGGTACGACCAGTACCAGGGGGTGGTAATCCTGGTCCGGATCATTGACGGGGTCCTGAAGAAGGGGGACAAGATCCTCCTGATGATGAACGGCAGCTCCTACGAGACCCTCAAGGTCGGGGTGTTCGCCCCGGTCATGCGCGAGGTGCCGGCGCTCTCCGCGGGGGAGGTCGGCTTCGTCATCGCCGGGATCAAGGAGGTGAAGGACGCCAAGGTCGGCGACACCGTGACTCTCCTGCACAACCCCTGCGCCGCGCCGCTGGCCGGCTTCAAGGAAGTGAAGCCGATGGTCTTCTCCGGCCTCTACCCGATCGACACCGTCCAGTACGAACAGCTGCGGGACGCGCTGGCCAAGCTGAAGCTGAACGACGCCTCCTTCTCCTACGAGCCTGAGACCTCGCTGGCGCTGGGCTTCGGCTTCCGCTGCGGCTTTCTCGGCCTGCTCCACATGGAGATCATCCAGGAGCGGCTGGAGCGGGAATTCAACCTGGAGCTGATCACCACCGCCCCCACGGTCGTCTACCGGGTGCACAAGGTGGGGGGCGAGGTGATCACCATCGAGAGCGCCAACCTGCTCCCCCCCGTCCAGGAGATCGACCACGTCGAGGAGCCGTTCATCCTCGCCTCCATCCATGTCCCCAACGAATTCGTCGGAGCGATTCTGGCGCTGTGCGAGGAGAAGCGCGGGGTCCAGCGTGAGATCAAGTACCTCACCCCGACCCGGGTGATGATCGTCTACGAGCTCCCCTTGAACGAGGTGGTGCTCGACTTCTACGACCGGCTGAAGTCGATCAGCAAGGGGTACGCCTCTCTCGATTACGAACAGCTCGACTACCGGCGCAGCGAGCTGGTGCGGATGAACATCCTGATCAACGGCGAGGTGGTCGATGCCCTCTCCCTGATCATCCACCGGGACAAGGCCTATTACCGCGGCCGCGACCTGGTGTCGAAGATGAAGGAGCTGATCCCCCGGCAGATGTTCGAGGTGGCGATCCAGGCCGCCATCGGCACCAAGGTGATCGCCCGCGAGACCGTCAAGGCGATGCGCAAGGACGTCCTCGCCAAGTGCTACGGCGGCGACATCACCCGCAAGCGCAAGCTCCTGGAGAAGCAGAAGGAGGGGAAGAAGCGGATGAAGAACGTCGGGAACGTGGAACTTCCGCAGGAGGCCTTCCTCGCCATCCTGAAGGTCGAATAACTTTCAATCAAGAAAAGGACCCGTGCGAAATGGAAGAAAACAAGAGCGCCCGGCCGGAAGAGAGCCCGGCCGAGGTCGGGGAAGCTGCCGCCGCGAAGGCTTACCGCAAGAAACACATCGTCAGGGAATACGCCGAATCGATCCTCATTGCCGCCCTCCTGGCCCTGGTCATCAGGACCTTCGTGGTGCAGGCGTTCAAGATCCCATCCGGTTCCATGGAAGACACCCTGGCGGTCGGCGACCATATCCTGGTCAACAAGTTCATCTACGGCACCAGGATCCCCTTCACCGATAAGAAGTTCCTCGCTATCCGCGATCCGCGGCGCGGGGACGTGATCGTGTTCGAATACCCCGAGGACCCGAGCAAGGACTTCATAAAAAGGGTGGTCGGCACCCCCGGCGACGAAGTGGAGGTCAGGAACAAGAAGGTCTACATAAACGGCGAGCCCTATGAAAACCCGCACGAGGTCCACAAGGAGAAGGAAGTGGTCCCCCGCGAGCAGAACCCCCGCGACAATTTCGGGCCGATCAAGGTGCCGGAGAACTCCCTGTTCGTGATGGGGGACAACCGGGACCGCTCCTACGACAGCCGTTTCTGGGGCTATGTGACCTACGAAAAGATCAAGGGGCTCGCCTTCATCAAGTACTGGTCGTGGGATCGGGAGAACTGGCGGGTGCGCTGGCGGAGCATCGGCAAGACGATCGATTAGCAGTAGTTGGCAATGCGGTAGGGGCAATTCATGAATTGCCCCTACGCGTTTGAATTGTAAGGGAAAAGGCCATCCTGAGAAGTCGGGATGGCCTTTCGTATTTACAAGGTTTTTTTCGTAGGGGCGACGCATGCGTCGCCCGATTCGGCATTGCCCGTTTCCCCGAAGGGCGAGGCATGCCTCGCCCCTACAAAATCCTGTGTTCGCAAGTAGCGCAAATCTACCCTACCTCTGCATACTCCCGCTCGCGGAACTTCACCCCCAGACTCTCCGCGAGCCTTCTTACCGCCGCGACATCGAGCCCCGGGACGGTCACCGCGGAGGCGACCACCTCCGGCACGTAGCGGGGCGCCTCCCTGAGAAACTTGCAGACAGCGTGGAAACCGGCCCCACCGAATGGGGTGTTGCAGAGCCTCTGGTAGGTTTCGGGGTCGGCGGCGTTGAGGCTGACCGACAGTGCATCCACCAGCCCCGCGAGCTCGGGCAGAATATCCCGGCCGTACACCATGTTCGCCTGGCCGTCGGTGTTGATCCTGATCCGACACCCCTTCTTCTTCAGCTCCGTCGCCACCTCTTTTATCAGGTCGAGGCGCAGGAGCGGCTCGCCGTAGCCGCAGAACACCACCTCGTCGTACCCCGCCGGGTCGCCGACGGCGGCCAGCACCTCGGCGGCGTCCGGCTCGTGATCGAGCCGGAGGAAATGCCCCTTGACCGTGAAGTCCTCGAACTTGGCGCAGAACGAGCAGCGGTTGGAGCAGCGGTTGGTGATGTTCAGGTAGAGGGAGTTCCTGATCCGGTAGGCGATCCGGGCCGCCTGGTCTCCGTGGTCGATGCCGAACAGGCGCCGGGCGTTGAGGGAGGTGATCCTTCCCACGTCCGAAAGAGTGAGCCCTTTCAGCTTCGCCACCTTCTCCGCGGTAAGCCGCACATATGCCGGCTCGTTCCGCTTCCCCCGGTGGGGGACCGGCGAGAGGTAGGGGCAGTCGGTCTCCAGCAGGAGCCGCTCGATCTTGGTACCCCGCACCACTTCGCGGAGCTGTTCATTGCCCGGGTAGGTGACGGTGCCGGGGATCGACAGGTAAAAGCCCATCTCCACGCACTCCCGGGCCATCTGGAGATCGCCGGAGAAGCAGTGCAGCACCCCTCCCACCTCAGAGGCCTTCTCCTCCCGGAGGATCGCCATCACCCGGCTGTGGGCGTCCCGGTCATGGACTATCACCGGCAGGGCCAGCTCCCGGGCGAGCCGGATGAAGCGGCGGAACACCCGCTCCTGGTCGTCGCGGGGGGAGCGGTCGCGGTAGAAGTCGAGGCCGATCTCGCCGATGGCGACCACCCGCGGGTTGCGCGTTGCCAGCTCCCTGACCACTTCGTAGCATTTTTCGGTGACCCGCTCGGCATCGTGGGGATGGATGCCGACGGCAGCGAAGATGTGGCCGTATTGCTCCGCCAGCCGCACCGCGGCCCGGCTCGACTCCAGGTCCGCCCCCACGGTGATGATGTGGGACAGGCCCGCCGCGTTCGCGCGTTCAAGCATCTGGTTGAAATCGGGGAGAAAATCACGCCCGTCGATATGGGCGTGGGTGTCGATCAGGAAAGGTTGCATGATATGATCCTTGTAGTGAATGTGAATGGTGAGATGAAAATAGCACCAATGCCCGGAAAAATCAATTTGCCACACTTGCGCGCCGCACATAGTTCTGATTCGTGGCTGGACAAAAGCCTCTCAAACCTGTTATAAAAGTGACCATGCACCAGCCCGAATTCGTCCATCTCCACCTCCATTCCCAGTATTCGCTCCTCGACGGCGCCATCCGGCTCGACGACCTGATCCGCAAGGTCAAGGAGCACGGGATGCCGTCGGTTGCCATCACCGACCATGGCGCCATGTTCGGCGCCATCGAATTCTACCAGAAGTGCAGGGACAAGGGGATCAGGCCGGTGATCGGCTGCGAGGTCTATGTCGCCCCCGGCTCCCGCTTCGTCAAGGAGTCCGGCGGCAACCCGGAAGCGACTCACAGCCACCACCTGCTCCTCCTCTGCGAGAACCTCCAGGGATACCGGAACCTCTCCCGCCTGGTATCGGCCGGCTACCGGGAGGGGTTCTACTACAAGCCCCGGATCGACAAGGAGCTCCTGGCCGAGTGCAGCGATGGGCTGATCTGCCTGTCCGCCTGCCTCAAGGGGGAGGTGGCCTATCTCTGCGGCCGGGGCAAGATGGAGGAGGCGATCGCCACGGCCCGCTGGTACTCCGAGCTCTTCCCGGAGCGCTACTACATCGAGCTCCAGGAGAACACCCTCCCCGAGCAGACGGTCGCCAACGAGCGCCTGCTGGAGCTGGCCAGCGAGCTGTCTCTGCCGCTGGTCGCCACCAACGACTGCCATTACCTGAACCGGGAGGATGCCCGGGCCCATGAGGTGCTCCTCTGCCTCCAGACCGGCAAGACCCTCTCCGATCCTTCCCGGATGCGGTTCTCCGCCGACGAGTTTTACGTGAAGAGCCCGGCGGAGATGGCGGCGGCCTTTACTTACGCCCCCGAGGCGGTCGCCAACACCGTAAGGATCGCCGAGCGCTGCAACCTGGAGCTCGACTTCAAGACCTACCACTTTCCCCGCTACGAGCTCCCCGAAGGGAGCTCCCTCGACCAGGAGCTGGAGGAGGAGGCGCGGCGGGGGCTGGAGGCGCGGCTGGTCACGATCCGCGCCAAGAACCCCGGCTTCAGCCAGGCCCAGGAGCAGGCCTACCGGGAGCGGCTCCGGATCGAGCTCGACTGCATCAGGCAGATGGGTTTCCCGGGCTACTTCCTGATCGTCGCCGATTTCATCAACTGGGCCAAGGACCACGGCATCCCGGTCGGCCCGGGGCGCGGCTCGGCGGCCGGCTCCCTGGTCGCCTACGCCATCCGGATCACCGACATCGACCCGATCCCCTACAACCTCCTGTTCGAGCGGTTCCTCAACCCGGAGCGGGTCTCCATGCCCGATATCGACGTGGACTTCTGCCAGGACCGGCGCGAGGAGGTGATCCGCTACGTCACCGAGAAGTATGGCCGGGACAAGGTCTGCCAGATCATCACCTTCGGCACCATGGCGGCCCGGGGCGTGCTGCGCGACGTCGGCCGGGTGCTGGACATGCCCTACGGCGATGTGGACCGGATCGCCAAGCTGGTGCCGGAGGTCCTCGGCATCACCCTGGAGCAGGCCCTCAGGCAGGAGCCGAAGCTGAAGGAAATGGCCGAGGCGGATTCGCGGGTCAAGGAGCTCCTGGAGATCGCCCTCCGCCTGGAGGGGCTCGCCCGCCACGCCTCCACCCACGCGGCCGGGGTGGTGGTCGCCCCCGAGGCCCTGGAGAACTTCTGCCCGGTCTACATGGACAAGAACGGCTCGGTCACCACCCAGTACTCCATGAAGTACGTGGAGAAGATCGGCCTGGTCAAGTTCGACTTCCTCGGCCTCAAGAACCTGACCGTGATCCACAACGCGGTCAAGCTGATCCGGGCCGAGAAGGACCCCGCCTTCGACATCGCCCTCCTCTCGGACGACGACCGGGACAGCTACGAGCTGGTCTCCTCCGGCAACACCACCGGCGTCTTCCAGCTGGAGTCCTCCGGCATGAAGGACATGCTGGTGAAGCTCAAGCCCTCCTGCTTCGAGGACGTCATCGCCGCCTGCGCCCTCTACCGCCCCGGTCCCCTGGGAAGCGGGATGGTGGACGACTTCATCGACCGCAAGCACGGCCGGAAGAAGGTGGTCTACGACCTCCCCCAGCTGGAGCCGATCCTCAAGGACACCTACGGGGTCATCGTCTACCAGGAGCAGGTGATGCAGATTGCCCGCTCGCTCGGCGGTTACTCACTGGGGGGCGCCGACCTGCTGCGCCGCGCCATGGGGAAGAAGGACCCGGCGGCGATGGCCAAGGAGAAGGACAAGTTCCTGGAGGGGGCGAAGGCGCAGGGGACCGACCTGAAGAAGGCGGAGGCGATCTTCGACCTGATGGCCAAGTTTGCCGAGTACGGCTTCAACAAGTCCCACTCGGCGGCCTACGCCCTGGTCGCCTACCAGACCGCCTATCTCAAGGCCCACTACCCGGTGGAGTTCATGGCGGCGCTGCTCACCGAGGACATGGGCAACACCGACAAGGTGGTGAAGAACATCGGCGACTGCCGGGAGATGGGGATCGAGGTCCTCCCCCCCGACATCAACGCCTCCGACCGCTCCTTCCGGGTGCTCGGCAACTCCATCCGGTTCGGCCTCGGGGCGGTCAAGAACGTGGGGGAGGGGGCGATCGAGGCGATCATCGAGGCGCGCCGGGATGGGGAGTTCAGGGACATCTTCGACTTCTGCGAGCGGGTGGATCTGCGCAAGGTGAACAAACGGGTGGTGGAGTCGCTGGTCAAGTGCGGCGCCTTCGACTCCACCAGGGCGCGCAGGGCGGTCCTGATGGCGGCCATGGAAGACGCCATGGCTCTCGGGCAGCGGGTGCAGCAGGAGCGGGAGAGCGCCCAGGTCTCCCTGTTCGGCACCGCCGAGATCGTCAAGGGGAACGGCAACGGCAGGGGGAAGCTTCCGGAGCTGCCGGAGTGGGACGAGAAGGTCAAGCTCGGCTTCGAGAAGGAGGCCCTCGGCTTCTTCATCACCGGCCACCCCCTGTCGCGCTACGCCGCCGACATCAGGCGCTTCAAGGCGACCGACTGCGCCGCGCTCTCCGAACTCCCCGATAAGAGCGAGGTCCGGATCTGCGGGATCGTGGCGGCTCTCAAGGAGAACATCACCAAGAAAGGTGACCGGATGGGATTTGCCGTCCTGGAGGACCTGACCGGCTCGGTGGAGGTGGTGGTCTTCCCCGACAGCTACGGCAAGAGCGTCGAGCACCTGAAGAGCGATGCGCCCCTCATGGTGAGCGGCACCGTCGACGTGGGGGAGAAGAGCATCAAGATCAAGGCGACCGACATCGTCCCCCTGCGGGAGCTGACCGAGCGGGAGACCAGGCGGGTCTGGTTCACCCTCACCACTGCCGGCCTCGAACGGGGGCAGCTGGAGACGCTCAGGGAGATCATCGGCCGCTACCGGGGGAACTGCCGCGCCTATCTCCGCCTGGTCATCCCGGACGAGTGCGCGACCGTCATCAACCTCCCCGATTCCTGCATGGTGGCGGCGAGTGACGATTTATCGCTGGAAGTGGAGAGCCTGTTCGGGTATAATGCCGTTTCTTTCGAGTAGCGGAGACGTAAAACCGATAGACCGCGGATGACGCGGATTTAACGGATTTTCGCGGATATAGTTTTTCAGGAAAATAACAAACGCTTTTACCTAAAAGATCTTGGTTTATCCGCGTCAATCCGCTGTATCCGCGTCATCCGCGGTCTATTCGCATTTTTCATTTTGATAAGGAGACACGATCCATGGCGACCCAATTTTACATGGAATTCGAGAAGCCGCTGGCGGAGCTGGAGCAGAAGATCCAGGAGCTCTCCGCCCTCTCCACCGACACCATGGACCTCGGGGCGGAGATCGGCAAGCTGGAAAAGAGGGCCGAGAAGATGCGGGAGAGTATTTTCTCAAGCCTGACCCGTTGGCAGACCGCCCAGGTCGCCCGCCACATCAACCGCCCCTTTACCTTGGATTACCTGAAGCTGATCTTCACCGACTTCATCGAGCTCCATGGCGACCGCAACTTCGGCGACGACCATGCCATCGTCGCGGGGCTGGCAAATCTCGACGGTGAGCCGGTGATGGTGATGGGGCACCAGAAGGGGCGCGACACCAAGGAGAAGGTCTTCCGCAACTTCGGCATGCCGAACCCCGAGGGGTACCGCAAGGCGCTCCGGCTGATGGAGATGGCGCAACGCTTCAAGCTGCCGATCATCACCTTCGTCGACACCCCCGGCGCCTTTCCCGGCATCGGCGCGGAGGAGCGGGGCCAGGCGGAGGCGATTGCCCGTAACCTGCGGGAGATGTCCCGCCTGACCGTGCCGATCATCGTGGTCATTACCGGCGAAGGGGGCTCCGGTGGTGCGCTTGCCATTGCGGTCGGCGACCGGGTCCTGATGCTGGAATTCGCCGTTTACGCGGTCATCTCCCCCGAAGGATGCGCCGCCATCCTCTGGTCCGACGGCACCAAGGGCGCCCAGGCGGCCGAGGCGCTGAAACTGACGGCGAAGGACATCAGGGAGCTGGAGGTCATCGACGAGATCGTGAAAGAGCCCCTGGGCGGGGCGCACCGCGACCACCAAGCGATGGCGGCGACCCTCCACGAGGCGCTCGCCAGGAACCTCAAGGAGCTGCGGCAGCTGCCGGCTGAGGAGCTGGTGGAGCAGCGGTATGAGAAGTTCCGCAAGATGTCGCGGTTTGTGGAATAAACTGGCGAAAGGCTAATGGCTAAAGGCTAAGGGTTTTGGGAGAAGGGTGTACCTTTTGCCCTTCGCCCTTGGCCTTTAGCCGTTTTTGGAGATATATGCTCGAAAGACTACAGAAAATACTCTCCCGGGCCGGGGTTGCTTCCCGCCGCGAGGCTGAAACCATCATCACCGCCGGCCGGGTCGCGGTGAACGGCAAGGTGGTCACCGAGCTGGGGAGCAAGGCGGACCCGGACAAGGACCGGATCACCCTGGACGGGAAGCCGGTCCGCCTGAAAGCGGAGCGGATCTACCTTCTCCTCTACAAGCCTGCCGGTTATGTCACCACCCTCAAGGACCCGGAAGGGCGCCCGGTAGTCACCGAGCTCCTGAAGGGGATCGGGGAGCGGGTTTACCCGGTGGGGCGGCTCGATTACAATACCGAGGGGCTGCTGTTCCTGACCAACGACGGCGACTGGGCGAACCGGCTGGCCCACCCCCGCCATGAGGTGGAGAAGGAGTACCTCGTCAAGGTACGGGGCCGGGTGAACCCGGAACAGGTGAGGCGCTTGTCCGAAGGGGTAGAGCTGGACGACGGGATGACCGCACCGGCCAAGGTGCAGTTGGTGCATGAGAGCGAACGGAACAGCCGGCTTACCATAACCATTCACGAGGGACGTTATCGCCAGGTACGGCGCATGTGCGAGGCGGTCAGCCTGGCGGTGGCCTCGCTCAAGAGGAGCCGTTACGGCTTTCTCGAATTGGGGGACCTCAGGCCGGGCGAATTCAGGCGCCTTACCCCGCAGGAAGTGGCGCGCCTGGCGGCTTCCGGGAGCAGTGAAAAGTAGAAGGCCCAAGGGAACAGGTCAGCACCCAGCTCTACCAGTCTCTGTTTTCGTTCTGAACTCATAAGGCATCCCCATGGTTGATTTTCTTGCGGTCATGAGAAGGATGGTCCATTTCCAGAAATCTTCTTTGCGAAGGTGGTCATGACTGAGGGAAGCTGTCCGGTTTCAGGTCCAGCAGGAACTCCTCACAGGGTAGACACAGAACATCATCGATCAGCAAACGCTCCCTGCCACGATACAGCAGCCAGCGACGGCTCTCAGGAAAGTCCTCACCGAATTTTTTCAGCCCGCGCAAGTCTTCCGGAGGAGAAAAAAGTGATCATCGGGAGGTGTGAAATATCGTGGCGTTGATTCCATAATGTGTCGCATTATGGAATCACTTGGTAAATTTATGCAAGAATTAAATGGTTGATCAGCTATTGTTGATGATTGCCGGGGTGATGGTTGTACCCGGTTGCGGCATCAGCTCCCAGAACGGCTCCCGGTCGAGGCGGGAGAAGGGAAAATCGATGCTGCTGGTCTGGCCGAGGACGTGTCCCCTTGGTGGCAAAAAAACGGGACAACCCATGGAACGGCAAGCGGGAAGGGGAGTGGGAAAAGAAAAAGCGCCCTATCTTCAACAGATTAGGACGCTTTTCGATGTTACTTGGTGCGAAGACTGGACTGAAATTACCCTTACAACATATTGTTATACTTGATATTTGTAATGTGATCTTTTGAGACATACCTCCAAAACTACCTCAAAAAAACTCCCTTCCGGAGTTTCCCCAATCGGAGGAATCACGCGACAAAAGCAACAAAGTACGTTACTTTTTTGCAGTGTGCAATGTCCATGCTGCAAAATTGGGGACTATTTTCTCTCCAGGCTCTGCAGCAGTCGCAGGTAGTCCCGCTGGCTTTCCCAGACCATGCTGGAAAGGAGGTCAATGAAGGGCGCGACGTTACCGGTGTTGCTCTCTCTGACCGCTGCCAGGTACTCGCTGCGAACTACCGGCGGGATGATGGTCACCGGGTAACCCTCCTGGAGCAGGGCCAGGTTCATCAGTAGTCGTGCGGCTCTGCCGTTGCCGTCTACGAAGGGGTGGATGGTGACCAGCCGGGTGTGCAGGAGCGCCGCAAACTCGATGGGGTGCTTCTCCGCCCGCAGGCGAGAGATCTCATCGGCAAAGGCGGCCATCAGCTCCTTCAACTCGCTGGGTGCGGGGAAAACGAAGTCGGTCCCGGTGACGATGATGTTCTGCTTCCGGTAGTGGCCGGCGTTGGCCTCGTCGATGCGGTAGTAGAAGAGCTTGTGCAGCTTGAGGATGTCCCGCTCGGTGATCTCCTTGTTTCGAGCGAGCTTCTGCAGGTAGTCGAAAGCCTCGGCATGGCCGATGGCCTCGAAGTGGTCCTTGAGCGGCTTGCCGCCGATGGTGATGCCGTCCTCGATCACCACCTTGGTCTCGGTCTCAGTCAGGCTGTTTCCTTCCAGGGCGTTGCTTGACCAGGTGAGGCCAATGCGGAAGTATTCCCGCAACTGCTTGAGCGCCTGGCCCTTCAAAGGGCGGTGCTGGTTGATTTCTTGCTGGAGTTTGTCAGCGTCCGGAATTCGGTTGGCGAATGTCATGGTGCCTATCCCGCCTCTTGGAGAAATGCTGCAAAGGTGGTCAGTTCTTCAGTCAGCTTCTCCAAAACCGGTTCAATGTCGGTAATCAGCCTTTCTATCTTCTCCGGATTCAGGTGGTAGGTATAGACATTCCGGACCACATGCCGAAAGCCGCGATAATCTTCCAGCATATCGCGCAGTTCTTGAGAAATGACAGCAGGCCTGACTTCCGGAATCTCCATGCTCATCTGGCTCAGCAATTCTTGATGCCAGTTCGGAGCACTCGGTACGCTGCCATCCACGGTGGCGGCAATTTTTTCGAATATCTTTTCAAGCCCAGAGTAAAAACTATGCAGATTCAGGGCAACACTGTCGAGGTAAAAGGTATCATTCTGGCTTTTGGCTCTTTCCCACCCCTCCCTGGCGCGCTCAACGAGAAGCGCAAGCTCCGGCAATTCGGTTATTATCCTCGCGGCAATGATAGCGCCAGGCTTGCTCATAGCTCAACTCCTTCTCTTTGGATATGCTGCCGCAACGACTCGGAGCAGTCTTCAACATCCACCAGGTCAACCTTGAAGAGATTGCTGAAACCGCTGGCAAAGGCAACCGCCCGGTAATAATCCGCAGGAGATATCCCCCACACCGCAAGATCGATGTCGGACCAACGATGGAAATCCCCTCTGGCAAGAGAGCCGAAGAGCATCACCCTGCTCGCATTGAATCGGCTCTTAAGCTCTTTGGCTATGGCAGATGCAACGCCTTTGGCGTTTTCCGCGGCAGATGAAGAGCGTTCATCGGCTACAGAGCGGAATGGATGGTATTGCTTCCAGAGTGCGGGCGGTATGTCTTTTGCTGTTCGTGAAGGCATGCTCAATTCCCCTTTTACAGCTTATCACAGAATTGAAGACCTAAACCAAGTGCCTCAATGGTGCCATGTCCCGTGTCGGTGACCCCGGTGGCTGTTCTTGTCAATGTGTAGACGCGACACTCGTTGCCTGCTCATTGCTTAATGTTTGCTTTAGAGGTCGGCAGGTGCCTCCCTGATAAACGAAGCCGTTACTATGTCAGTAATCTGTTGTTAGCGGTCAGGACAGTGACGCCACAATTCTTGAAATCACGATCATGGGTTATGAGCTTGAAACCTTTACTCTTACACAATTCAACCATCAGTTGATCGTTGAAATCCGAATCACCCTGGCCATATTTCGCCAGCAAGCTATCGATGTCGCAATCCGAAAAACCGCTTTCCGTTCGCTGACAGTGTTTCAATATCCGTCGCACCGATGACTCAATGTCCTTTGCGACCGGTTTAAAATCGGGAGACTGGCGGTATTCCTTGAAATCGATCGTTGAGCCAGCTGCTTTGAACAGGTTATACGCCAGCCGCGAGTAACGGTTGATAAATTCGGAGAGTACCATTGTATCGATAAAAATCCGGCTCCTTGCCGTGAGGATTTTTGCCAGGGCTTTCGAATATACCTTGGTTCTCCTATCATCCGGTGGCTGAGGCGCATAAACATAGAACCAGATATTCGTATCCACGAAGAGTGCATCCGACTCAGCGAATTCGTAAGAATCAACACGGAAGATATCAGTCGGCATCTCTCTCCTCCAAGGCTTCTTTTCGCGCTTTCTTGAACCGCTCCGGGTCGCTGAAATACTCCTTGGCCGTTTCTACCACCCGCTTCAATAGGGCAAGGTCATCCTGCTCCATCTCTGCAACGGTAAGTGACGCCCTGATGGTTTCTTCCGAAAACTCGCCATACAGTTGGCCTACCGCCGCGTTAAGGAATGCGGAAGTAAGGCTTTCCACGTTCAGGAAAGAAACCTTTATCTTCTTCCCTTCCCGCAAGGCGGCGGCAATCTGGTCATGCACCTTCTGCCCATCATCGGAAGAAACGCAGAGTCCACTTCCAACCACTTCAAAAACCATAATAACAATCTGACCGCTCATAATAACCTCTCAAAAAATGTCTTCCGAACGAATCTCGGATACTAGCCGGTATGACTTGGCATCGGCTGTGTTGATTTCGATATTGACGATCGTGCCGGGAAAGGGCTCAGAAAAGGCTCTGGTTTTTACCTTGCCCTCTGACAGTTCCCAATACCCCTTGTCAGAGACGATCTGGATTCGTCCTTCGTTTTTGACGATGAACTCCCGTAACAACTTCAGTCCCAAACCACCGGGAATAGGTCCGGATTTGGTGGTATTCTTCCCTTCAAGCGCCCAACTTATTGCCTCCTCAGCCGACAAGATAAGGCCACGCCGTTCGTAGATATTGGAGCATATCCCGATCCCCAGGTCAGCAACGGAAAAATCGAGACGTTGTTTCTTATGAAAGTATTGTCCACAAGAAAAAATGCCCAGCTTTGTTTGCGAGTGAATCACTGAATTGCTGAAAATCTCGTAGATG
>JAMPXD010000082.1 GCA_023701365.1 Geobacteraceae bacterium | reverse complement strand
TGTTGACTGCAGGGGCTGCGCCGGTTACATATTCTGCCTGGTACCTGCCGTTGCCGAGGTTGGCATAGTTCACCACCGACCCCGCTCCAGCCGCGACCTCATAGTTGACCGTACCGTCCTTTATCGGCTTGAACTTGACTATACCACTCCATGTCACTCCGGACCCTCCCGGCGCAACATCGTCATAGAGCATGAACAGCTCGGAGACGAGCGGGACCGCCAGCTTGCTCCCCGCCTTGGCGGCGTTTATCGACTGGCCGCGTTCGTTCACCGGCTGGAGGCTCCTGATGTAGAGCCCGGGTGCTATGTAATCATTGGTCTTGTTGCGATACCCCTCGCTGGACAAGGTAAATTTGACGGAGGGCACGTTTGCCGCCGATACCCGCACCGTATAGACGGTATTCACTGTGTTGCCGAGGATGGTGTTGACGACCGCCCCGAAGTACTCTGTGGTTACCTTCAAGGTTGTGACGGTGGGGCAATCGCCGTAAAGGGGATAGGGCACACTGCATGATTCCGGAAGATAGAGTTCGATGTTCCGTGCGGCAGCCGGAAGGGGTGAGGTCGGTTCCTTCGAAGCCGCTGACATCGCCGTAAAGGTCAGGGAAACGTTTGACACGGGATTATCGTACTTATCTTCGACCTTCGCCACGATGCTCCCCGCAGGGTTGTTCGCCAGGGCGGTAGTGCTGTCGTCTAACGGAAGTACCTTTTCAATGTGATCGGCCACATCCGGCCAGCCGAAGGCCTGGAAATGGTCGGCAAGCTGGATGGTCCCGTAGTTGCCTGTGACCGAGGCAGTGACTAGGTTCAGGCCGACTTGCGTAAGATTCGGACCGTTCTGGTCCATCATGTAGATGGCGTTGTCCCCGGTTTTTCTGCCAACGAAGAATGGCGCCTTGGCAACTCCGCTCGCTCCGGTCGCTACGGTGATTTCCGGGGCGGTCCCGGCGGCGTCAAACGTCCCGCCTCCGGCCACGACCTTGAAGGTTACCATGGCGCCCTTGACAGGCAAGCCGACCGGATCGACAACGAGCACGGCTAGGGGCTCCGGTGTCGTCCTCCCCACAATGGTGTGTTGCTTGTCGACGGCCAAAACTTTGATGATGCGCTGAGCTGACCTCGGGTCATTGTTAGTTTTAGCATATGGAGAGCCGAGGACCTGAGTCAGATACCACTGAGCCCATTTATCTGGCAAGTCCGCCGTATCCCCTCCCGCCACCATCCCCGACAACATCCACCCCGACTCTCCGGACGCCGGGTTCTCCTTGACGTAGCCGATGCCGGTCCAGTCGCGGTAGGTCATTTCCGTCCGGGGTATAGTCACGACCAGGTTCTGGTTGACCGCACTGGCGATGTCCTGGTTCACTGCGTCGTCAAAGGGAAGCGTCGGAAGAAGTGCGTCGACGTTGGACTTATCGATGGTGAAAAGCTGAGTGCCTTTTGTCGCGGCAAGCTGGAGGAGTTTGGCGGTGGAAACCGATTCCACCTGGAAATCATCCTCGAAGACCCGGTTTTCCAGGATGGAGCCCTGAAGGGCGGAGAGGCGCATGAAACTTCTCTCGCGCGCTGTGTCGCCGGTACGAGTGACAGTCTCGATCCTCCGCAGGGCCGCATCCATGAAGACTCCCTTCCACTCGAAGCCGTGAGGGATATCGAGCAGGTAAGTAACGTCGATAAGGCCTCCGACGGTGACGACGGTCAGCAGGGGTCGGGCCATGGCCACCTTGAGGAGCGCCGCCAGTTCGTCCTCGGCCTGGTTCCAACGGTCTATATAGTTTAAGGACTCCTCCCAAAGGAGCCTTTCAGCATTCTTTTCCTCAACAGGGATGTCGGCGGGTTTCAGCGCTTTCTGCCCGACAATACCGATCACCGCCAGGTTGCCGACAATGTGCCTGTTACTGATCCGCTCCGTACCATTGGGCGTGATCACTTCGACAGCAAGGGTATAATCAGTCCCCATGGGGAGGCCATCCTGTGCTACTACAAGGCGCTCTCCGTTCAGCTTCAGCACAGGGCGCAGGCGCACGAGGTAGGACGGGGTGTTGTCAAAGCCGCCATAGCTGTCGATGATCTGCTGGTCTTCGACGGTCTCCGGTTCATAAGAGAGGACAACCCGCTGATTGGAGAGCCGCATTGCGTCGAGTGTGACGGTTAACAGATTGTCGTTGGCCGGCCCGGTGGCGGTGAACCGCACCTGATGCCGCAACTCAGCCGGAAGTTCCGTGAATTCGCCTGTGATGGCGATCTGCCTGAATTGAAGGCTCGCAGGGAGTATCTTGAGGACATCCGGAATGATTGCTTTCGTGCTGAGCAGGTCCTGGTAAGTCTTGCCTGGGATGTTCTGGGTCAGGTATTCCTCTGCCCTGCTCCTGAGAAACTCGAGAGGTGTCACAGTATGCACGTTTTGCAGATACTCGTCCCGCAGGGTATCGAAGGAAGAATTGGGCAGATCAAGCGGCTCATTCCGGGTAAACCCATGGGGCTTGATGCTGGTGTCGAGGGCGAGCCAGGTCTTGCCGAAGTCGTCGATGACCACCCCCCGGTAGTTGGAGTAGGGAATCTCACTCTCCACCCAGATATGCTCCACCTGGAAATTGGCGATCTTCCCGCCGGCAATGACCGGCTTGAACGGTATCCCGGCCTTCTGAAAAAAGGCGGCGATCCGCATCGGATCATCTATGCCGGTGAGGTTCTTTACCTTTTCGATGTCGGGGAAAAACTCGATGGTCCCCTTGACGAACCGGGAGGGAAAGCCGGACGCCCGCAAAAGTGCAAGAAGCAGGGCCGCCTGGTCGGCGTCGTTGCCGCTCTTCTGCCTGAGGGTCTCCTCGGCCCCCTTCATCACCCCCCAGTACCACTCAGTCTCCACGTTGTTCTTGACCCATTCGTAGATGAGGACCGGCTTCCACTGGAGGGACTGGGCCAGGGCGACAATTTCGTCAGAAATGGGGGCTTCGGCGGAGCTGGCGGTGTCGGCGAATGCAACGATGCGGTTTCCCCCCCTGTAGGCGGGGACGACGACGGGGGCAGTCGCCGGCTCACGGGCCGGGTAGCCGAGGTGCTTGTAGGGGAGCGTGCCAAGAATTGGGCGAGACTTCCTGGGTATGATCTTGCCAAGAAGGGTAGTTAACGCATCGAGTGTTGCCTGGGAAATTGTACCTTCCGGTGGAAGGGCATCGATCAGGGAAAGGAACTCGTCGAGGGCCTTGCCGTATTCGGCCGCCGCGGCATTTTGTCGCTCGACCGCCAACGTTCCCAAAGCAGATGCCTTCTCCCCCTGCTGCCGGAAACGCTCCTGCATGAGGAGATGAGAGGCGCGGATCTCTTCCGCGATGCTTTTCAGCCTGCTGATTTCCTGGGCGGGACTGGCCCCGCTCCGGAGTTTTGCGGCGGCTTGGACAATAGAGGTTCTGCTATCCCGCAGCTCGCTCTGGAGGCCCTTCTCCAGATCATCCGCAAACGCACCGTTGATTATCACTCCCCATGCCAACACAAGAGCATGTAACATCACAGCAAGTAACTTCTTCACCACTGCTCCCCCCCTGGTCATGAACAAAAAAAGCCTACCCCCGAAAGGATAGGCTTTTAGCGAATGGAATAAACCTAAGAGATTTGTTCCGTCACTTCGACAACCCCGCTATCCGCTTTGCAGCGGACCGGTGGCTTTGCGTCCCCAGGTTACCCTGGGTTTGCCCTTTCGGTGAATTACAATTTGATTATTGCGTTTCTTTAAACTTATTAAAAAGAAAAGTCCATTTCCAATCCTCAATTTCATGATCGAAAACGGACCTCATCACCCCCCTGGACTTTAATGAAATAGCATGCAATAAATATATTCCAATTTTCTCAACATATACATTTTTGCATATCAGGATGTCAAGAGATTTTTTAAAACATTTTTTTATTCAGGAAACACCGGAGGGTACAAGGCAATAAAGTTGGAAGATCGGCCGATTGTGCAAGCTTCTGAATACATTTGGTAGGGGACATTCAATTTCAAACAACCCTCCCCATCGGTTACGCGGTTCGCGAGCGTATCAAACGATCCCGAGCATTACGCATTCCTTCAAAAATTGCCTCGCTTACCTCACTAGGAAAGGATTGCGGCAGCTGTCCTGTAACTGCTTCAATGACATCATCCATGCGGTCCAGAAGCTCAGCGATAACAGCGGACATTTCTTCCGCAGAGAATCTGCAACGCCCTGCGCTGGAAAGCCAGTGCCGGTACATGATTCTCATCCATTGGTAATGGCTGGTATTCCCCTTGACGGCCATGGCCATCTTCAAATTTTGTCGCTCAAGCTGGCGTTTTGCAACAAGCGGGTATGCGGACATGATATCATACGCCGGAGTAAGCCGGTAACTACCTCCCGGCAACAGGAAAATGCTGAAGTTCTTTGCATGGCCGTCGATGGCCGCCAACAGCCAGAAAAGCACCTGCAGCGTCATGAACATTCTCCGGTCACGCAAACCCTCAGCCGAACCGAGGAGAAGATTCATTATCCTTTCGCTACCCGGCCCGCCGTCACTTTCGTACTTTAATGCCGGCGGGACACCCAGTGCCTGGCACATATCTTCCTGGGGAAGCCGGATCAGCCATGACCCGTCCTCTGCCCAGCGCCGGTCGAACCGCTCGACCACGAGAACCTTCACCCCATCAAAGCTTATTATCTCCGCATTTGCCACGGGCAACCCGTAAGCTTTCAGGACGAGATGACATAACCATTCGTTTTCGACGCTGTCGGACAAGTCCATGCCGCTGTGGGCAATTCTGCCGATGGGAAGCTTGAAGATGTGACTGGTTGGCGTAACTCCCAGCGGGCGGCACCACCTGTTATCAAGAAATAGCAAAGCGGTCTTTTCCTGCGCCCCGGCGATTGAGATACGGAAATCGCTCTCTCTCCCCATCCCCAACGGCATGGTTTGGTAGTTGCGGAGCGTATCGGCAATCTCGGCCTCGCTCAGGGGAACCGACTCAACCCTTTGTACGTCGAGTATTGCGGCATCTTCAGGGGAAAGTTGCAGAGCACCAACGCAATCCCTCCCCACATGCCACAAAAGGTCAAAACAACGGTTTGACCGGGCTGCAAACCTGGCCTGAATGCGGTTTCTAATCGGTTGGCTGTCGGGCAACAGGTTGTCGAAATAATTCTCAACTACCTCTCCGGCGTACGTTTCCTGAGTCAAAGACAGGGAAAGCGACAAAGGACGGCCAAGGTCCCAACTCAACCACTCTTCAAAATACGAAAACTGAAGCCTTCCGCTTGAAGTCTTGGTGAGCCGACCGACCTTCCGGCCATTCATGAATACATATAGGTCAGCTGCTTGACGAGTTCGCGGCATTTACCAAATATCTCCTTTGGTATCGTCAGTCGAGCGTTGCCGTTTTTGAAGTACCAGTTCAAGGTCGAGCGCGGTCAACAGTCGAAAGAGAGTCCCCAATTCCGTCCCTGGATTCCCCTTTTCAACCCTCGACATTGTCGGCTGGTCAATGCCTACCGACTTGCCAACCTCGGTCTGACTCAACCCCTTCTTTTTGCGCTCGTTACGTAGTGCCGCTCCAAGACTCTCGGGAGAAAGGATCTTTTGCATAAAGTCATGGCTCCTGGAAAAAAGGGGGAATATTGCTTATAAACTATAGAAGGTATTATATAGCTTATAAGCAATAATTTGCAAATATAATTTATAAGCTATAAAAAAAGGGACCCGCCTTTCGGCAGGTCCCTTGATTGTTTTGGTTGCGGGGACAGGATTTGAACCTGTGACCTTCGGGTTATGAGCCCGACGAGCTACCAGACTGCTCCACCCCGCGTCATTTGAAGAACCAATTTATAACACAGCATCCAACGACTGTCAACAACAAATTATCCGCTCAGCTATTTTCCCGGTACCAGCGGACAAACGCCCTGATCCCCTCCTCGATGGAGGTCGTGGGGCGGTAGCCGAGCATGGCGCAGGACTTGGCAATGTCGGCAAAGGTCCGCTCCACGTCACCCGGCTGCATCGGCAACCGCTCGATTATGGCCTTGTTCCCGGTTTCCGCCTCGATGATCTCCACCAGCCGGGAGAGCTCAACCGGCCGCGACTCACCGAGGTTGAAGATGTCGTAGCGCGCCCCTTCCCCGCAGACCCAGTCAAGCGCCCGCTCCACCCCGTCGATGATGTCGTCGATATAGGTGTAGTCCCGGCTGGTGCTGCCGTCACCGTACAACTGGACCGGTCTCCCCTCCAGGATCAGCCGGGTGAACTTGTGGATCGCCAGGTCGGGGCGCTGGCGGGGTCCATAGACGGTGAAGAAGCGAAGGCAGGCGATGTTCATCCGGTACAGGTGGTGGTAGGTGTGACAGATCAGCTCCCCAGCCTTCTTGGTGGCCGCGTAGGGGGAAATCGGCCGGTCCACCCGGTCGGCTTCGGCAAAAGGGACCTTGGCGTTGTTGCCATACACCGAGGAACTGGAGGCGAAGACAAAGGGCCTGATCCCTGCTTGCCGGGCCGCTTCCAGGAGGTGCATGGTCCCCCGGACGTTCACCTCCTCGTAGAGGAGCGGGTTTTCTATGGAGGGGCGCACCCCGGCCATGGCGGCGAGATGGATCACCGCCTCCGGCCCTTCCTGGGCGAACAGGGCTGAAACGAAGCGACCGTCCCGGATGTCCCCTTCACAGAGGGTGAAATCCCGGCCAGCGGCTGCAGCTCTGCGCGCCACCCCCTCGATGTTGCGCCGCTTCCGGTTCGGGTCGTAGAAATCGTTGAAATTGTCGATGACAACCAGGTCATGACCGGAGGAGAGGAGCCGCTCGCAGAGATGGGAGCCTATGAAGCCGGCGCCGCCGGTGACCAGAATGCGCATGTCGTTAACCCCTGCTCGACGTTCGATGTTCGACGTTAAGGGTCAAAACCTCGAACCTCGAACCTCGAACCGCCTTTATTCCGAGATGACCATCGCCCCCTTGCCCGCCTTGACCGCCAGCTCGCCGGCCGCCTGCTGGGAGAGGTGCTTGCCGACCCTGACCCGGAACCAGGTCCCCCGGTCCTTGATGGTCGATTCGACGATGTAGGCGGGGAGCCCCTTTTCCACCAGCCGCGCCTTGTATGTCTCCGCTTCCTTGCGCTCCTGGGTCGAAGCGATCTGGACGCAGAACTTCCCAGCCGGGCCGGCCTGCATCGGCACCGGCACGGGAGCACCCGCAGGCGCCTTTATCGCCTGTTCCGCAGGCGCCTTCCCCTGCTCCTGGCGCGCCTCGGCTTTTGCGGCGGCGGCAGGGGCCGGGGGGTGCTGGGCCGCCGGCGCTGCGGCGGGCTGCGGGGGCTGATGCACCTCGGTCTTGGGGGGGTTGAGTCCGCTGCCGATCACCGCTTTTCCCCCCTTCGGCAGGGTCTCGTAGAAGGTGAGCGGCGGGTCCCCGCTGCCGGGAGGGGCCGCCGCCGGGTTCGGGGTCTGCCCCTGCGGGGAAGAGGGGCTCCCCGAAGCGCCGGCGACCACAGCCGCAGGGTTCTGGGTGGCCTGCCGCGCCGGCCGGAAGAAGAACCAGCCGGTCAGGACGCCGAGGGCGAAGGACATGGAAACCGCACTGATCAGGATAACGGTGAATATCCCGACCGGCTGCTTCCGTGGGCGGTTTTTCGTGGCCGGCCTGCGGCCGCTGTAATCCAGCACCATGGTCCCTGCTCCCCTATCGTGTAACCATCATCACCGGCACCGGCCTACATCTTTTCCGGGGCCGACACGCCGAGGATGGCGAGGGCGTTCTTCAGGGTGATGGCCACGCATTTCAGGAGAAAGAGACGCGCCCCGGTCAGTTCGCTGTCATCGGTGATCACCCGGTTCTTGTTGTAGAAGCTGTGGAACTGGCCGGCCAGCTCCTGGAGGTAGTAGGTGAGCCGGTGCGGCTCGAAGCTGAGCGCGCTCCCCTCCACCACCTCCGGAAAGATGGCGAGCTCCTTGATGAGCGCCATCTCCTCGGGGGTCTCAAGGCGGGCCAGGGCCGCCTCCTTCGCTTCCGGCGGGACAATCCCCTGTTGCGCGGCGTTCTCGAAGATGCTGCAGATCCGTGCGTGGGCGTACTGCACATAATAGACCGGGTTCTCCAGGGTCTGCTCCTTGGCCAGGTCGATGTCGAACACCAGCTGGGAATCGGGCTTGCGCATCACGAAGAAGTAGCGGGTGGCGTCGCGCCCCACCTCGTCGATCAGGTCGCGCAGGGTCACGTAGCTGCCGGCGCGCTTGGAGATCTTCACCTCCTCGCCCCCCCGCATGACCGTCACCATCTGGTGCAGCACGTATTCCGGCCACCCCTGGGGGATTCCCTGATCGAGGGCCTGCAGGCCGGCGCGGACGCGGGTGACGGTGCTGTGATGGTCGGCCCCCTGCTCGTTGATGACGCGGGTGAAGCCCCTCTCCCACTTGGCCAGGTGGTAGGCGATGTCGGGGACAAAGTAGGTATAGCTGCCGTCGGACTTGCGCATGACCCGGTCCTTGTCGTCACCGAAGGCCGTGGTGCGGAGCCAGAGGGCGCCGTCCTGCTCGTAGGCGTGGCCGCTGTCCACCAGGCGGCGGATCACCTCAGCGACACGCCCCTCTTCGTAGAGGCTCGATTCGAGGTAGTAGACATCGAAGTGGACGCCGAAGGCGAGGAGGTCCTGATCCTGCTCGCGCCGCAGATAGGCGACGGCAAAGCGGCGGATCGCCTCCAGGTCGTTCGGGTCGCCGCTGGCGGTCACCTGCCGGCCATCGCTCGCGACGCTCTCCCCTGCCAGGTAGGCGGCAGCCAGGTCCCTGATGTACTCCCCCTGGTAGCCGTCAGCGGGCCAGCGGGGGTCGTCCGGCTCCAGTCCGAGGCAGCGCGCCTGCACCGACAGCGCCAGGTTGCTGATCTGGGCGCCGGCATCGTTGTAGTAGAACTCGCGGGTGACATCCCAGCCGGTCGCGGCAAGGAGCCGGGAGATGGTGTCGCCGAGGGCTGCGCCCCGGCCGTGGCCGACATGGAGCGGCCCGGTCGGATTGGCGCTGACGAACTCGACCTGCACCTTTTTCCCCGCGCCGCTGCGGCTGCTGCCGTAATCCGCCCCGGCCGCGTCGATGTCAGAGAGGGTCAATCGCCAGGCGGCATCGGTAACGAAAAAATTGATGAATCCCGGCCCGGCGATCTCCACTCGGTCGAAGATTCCAGCCAATTCCCGAAGCCGTTCGACGAGGATCTCCGCCACGGCCCGCGGGGCCTTTCTCTCTCCCTTGGCCATCTGCATGGCGACGTTACAGGAAAAGTCACCGTGCTCCGGATGGGTCGGGCGACCAACGACAATCGCCGGCAGCTCTGCCGACGTAAGGGTCCCGGCTGAACGGCAGGTCTTTATGGCGTCAGCGATTACGGCCTTTATATACACTTTCATTGTTCTTTCCCGCCCTGCAATTTTTCTACATTCTTGATAGAGATATCCCGGGTAAAGTCGGGGCAGTGGGCCCCGCCGTCGGCCACGCAGAACTTCTTGGCGCAGTTTTCGCGCCAGGCGCAGATGGCGCAGAATTGTCTTTGGGATTGGTTGCTCATCTGAAACTCCAGTAGATAAATTATCCGTTAATCGGTCCCCCCCTTTCGTAAAGGGAGGATAGGGGGGATTTAGGAAGACTGAAGTCGGTAAATCCCCCTAAATCCCCCTTTACAAAAGGGGGACCTAAAGGCGTCACTTTTTCTCCCCCTGTGGCTGTGGTGCTGGCTGGCTTCCGGCTGCGGGCGTTTGCGCAGAAGGGAACTGGTAGATGACCTCATTCGGCCGCACCAGCCCGAAATCACGCCGGGCGATGCTCTCCAGGTAGCGGCGGTCGCTCTTCAGCGCCTCGACCTCCCGCCTCATCCGCTCATTCTCCGTCCTGAGCTCCTCGGCCTTTTTCTGGAGCTCCTGCCGGTCCTTGCTGAGATGGTAGATCCGGAGCAGCCCCCGCTCGCCGAACACGGTGAAAAACAGGATGAACAGTATGAACCCGGCTGGGATGAGATACATCCTCTTCCGCATACATCCTCCGCGCTTTTGCTACTCGCGCGCCAGTTTCGCGGCGAAATAGTCGATGGTCCTCTTGAGACCGGTTTCGACCTCCACCCGCGGCTCCCAGCCGAGCCGCTGCCGCACCAGGGAGATGTCGGGCTGGCGCTGCTTCGGGTCATCCGCGGGGAGGGGTTTGAACACGATCTGCGAGCGGGAACCGGTCAGGCCGATGATCCGCCGGGCGAACTCGAGGATGGTGGTCTCCGCCGGGTTCCCCAGGTTGACCGGGCCGGTGAAGCCGTCGGTCTCCATCATCCCCACCATCCCCTCCACCAGGTCGTCCACGTAGCAGAAGGAGCGGGTCTGCCCACCGTCGCCGTAGACCGTCAGGTCCTCCCCCTGCAAGGCCTGGACGATGAAATTGGAGACCACCCGGCCGTCGTTCACCGCCATCCGCGGGCCGTAGGTGTTGAAAATCCGGATAATCCGCACATCGACGCCGTTCTGCCGGTGGTAATCCATCATCAGCGTCTCGGCGACCCGTTTCCCCTCGTCGTAACAGCTGCGCACCCCGATCGGGTTGACGTGCCCCCAGTACTCCTCGTTCTGGGGATGGACCTGGGGATCGCCGTATACCTCCGAGGTGGATGCCTGAAGAATCCGCGCCCTGACCCGCTTGGCCAGCCCCAGCATATGGATTGCCCCCATGACGCTGGTCTTGATGGTCTTGACCGGGTTGTACTGATAATGGATGGGAGACGCCGGACAGGCCAGGTTGTAGATCCGGTCCACTTCCAGCAGGATCGGCTCGGTAATGTCATGCCGGATCAGCTCGAATCCGGGGTGCGGCAGGAGCCCGGCAATGTTACCCTTGCTCCCGGTAAAGAAGTTGTCGAGACAGATCACTTCGTGCCCGTCCCGGAGCAGCCTCTCGCAGAGATGGGAGCCGATGAAGCCGGCACCGCCGGTGACTAGAATGCGCATTGCAAAACCCCCGATCGAGGTTCGAGGTTTTGAATCGAACGGCGAACCTCGAACATTGAACTGTTTATTTTAGTTTTCAAAAAAATGCTGGCCGTTGCGGCCGATGGGGAGATATTGGAACCCCGCCCCCCTCATCCGGCCGGGGTGGTAGAGGTTACGGCCGTCAACTATCAGCGGCTGCCTTAGCAGCGACTTGATCTTGTCGAAATCGGGGTTGCGGTACTCGTTCCATTCGGTGACGATGGCGAGGACATCGGCCCCCTGGAGGATCTCGTACGGGTTGTGGCTGAACTCGATCCGTTCGCCGAAGATCCTCGCCGCCTCCTTGATGGCCACCGGGTCGTGGGCGCGGACCGTGGCCCCCAGTTCCAGGAGCTGCTCGATGATGACCACCGACGGCGCCTCCCGCATGTCGTCGGTGCGCGGCTTGAAGGAGAGGCCCCAGAGGGCGATGGTCTTCCCCGCCAGCGGTTTGTCGCCACCCCCGGCGCCGAGGAGGAGCTCGATCTTGCGGGGGAGGACCAGCTTCTGCCGCTCGTTAACCTCCTCTACCGCCTTGAGGAGGAGGAAGTCGTAGCCGCACTCCTCGGCGGTCTTGACCAGCGCCTTGACATCCTTCGGGAAGCAGGAGCCGCCGTAGCCGACACCGGGGAACAGGAAATCGTAGCCGATCCGGGAATCGGAGCCGATCCCCTCGCGGACCGCGGCCACATCCGCCCCCATGCAGTCGCAGAGGTTGGCGATCTGGTTCATGAATGATATCTTCGTCGCCAGCATGGCGTTGGCGGCGTACTTGGTCATTTCGGCGCTCCGGATGTCCATCACGATCATCCGGTTGCTCTTGCGCATGAACGGGGCATAGAGCTCCTTCATCAGCTCGGCGGTGCGCACGTTGTCGGTGCCGATCACCACCCGGTCGGGCTTCATGAAGTCGTCGATGGCGGCCCCCTCCTTGAGGAACTCCGGGTTGGAGACCACGTCGAACTCGATGGAGAGCCCACGGGCGTCGAGCTCCGCAGCAACCGCCTGGCGCACCTTGTCGGCGGTGCCGACCGGCACGGTGGACTTGTCGACCACGATCTTGAAGCTGTCCATCTGGCGGCCGATGGTCCGGGCCACGTCGATGACGTGCTGCAGGTCGGCCGAGCCGTCCTCCCCCGGCGGGGTGCCGACGGCGATGAAGTTGACCAGCGCCCCCTTCACCGCGGCGGCCAGGTCGGTGGTGAAGCTGAGCCGCCCCTCCTCGCTGTTCCGTAACACCAGCTCCTTCAAGCCCGGTTCGTAGATCGGGATGACCCCCTGCTTCAGCCCCTCGATCTTCGCCTCGTCCACATCGACGCAGACGACGTCATTGCCGCTCTCGGCAAAGCAGGTGCCGGCCACGAGGCCGACATAGCCGGTACCAATAATGCATATTTTCATATAATTAACCTCTCCTGCTGAAAAATTAATCTTGACTATATAACACAGAAAGTACCCTTATTCTACCCTTTTCCGGCTTCGCCCCGGCCCTGCTTCCCCGCTTCCCCTGTTCCCCGCGCCAGACAGATGAGCGCCCTGGTCAGGACGGCGAACTCTTCCAGGGAGAGGGTTTCGCCGCGCCGCGTCCCCTCGATCCAGCACCCTGCCAGGGCCTCTGCCAGTTCCCGGTCGGCGCACTCCAGGCCGAGGCGCTTCAGGCAGTTCCAGAGGGTCTTTCGCCGCTGGCCGAAGGCGGCCTTCACCACCCGCCGGAAAAACGGCTCGTCCCCCACCTCGACCCGCGGCGCCGGCAACGGGGTGAAGGAGAGGACCACGGAGTCCACCTTGGGGACCGGATGAAATGAGCCCGGCTTGACGATGAACTCCCGGTTGATGTCGAAGTGGAGCCGGAACAGGACCGACAGAATCCCGTACTCCTTGGTGCCGGGTTGGGCGACCAGCCGCTCCCCCACCTCCCTCTGCAGCATCAGGACGAGCCGGGAGAACAGGGAGCGGTTCTCCATGAAGTGGAACAGCACCGGCGACGAGATGTTGTAGGGGAGGTTGGCGGCCACCTGCCACTGTCCCGGCCAGCGGGGGAGGAGGAGCTGCGCCAGGTCGGTCTTGAGGATGTCGGCCTGCACCAGCTCCACGTTGCCGCACCCCGCGAACTCCCTGGCCAGCAGGGGAACCAGCTGGCGGTCCAGCTCGACAGCCACCACCCGCGCCCCCTCCTCGGCCAGCAGGCGGGTGAGCGCGCCCAGCCCCGGCCCCACCTCCAGGATACTGGCGTCGGGGCCCCGCTCCACCAGCCGGGCGATCCGGGCGAGGACGCCCCGGTCGGTCAGGAAATTCTGGCCGAGGGCCTTTTTCGCACGTATTTTTTCCATGGATTCCGCTCTATGTTCAATTTGGCAGGGTGGGCATGGAGATCCTATCCAGCCGCTCCGCCATCCGGTCGAGGGGCCAGACCGGCAGCGCATCGAACCCGAACCCGCTGGTCATCCCCTGTTCCAGGTAGAAGTCGCCGGGCACGGCGTTCATGGCGGCGTTGTCCGAGCAGAGCAGGGGGGACGGGATATGGAGTTCCAGGCCGCGCTGCCGGGCAAGCTGCTCCATCTCCCGGCGCAGGCCGCTGTTGCAGGCGACCCCGCCGGCCACCACCACCCTGGTGAGGCCGGTGGCGGCAGCGGCGGCAGCGGTCTTGCGGACCAGGACGTCGCAGGCCGCCGCCTGGAACGAGGCGCACAGGTCTTTCAGTGCCTCTCCCAGGCAGGCCTCGGGATGGCTCCTGAGATGGGTGAGGACCGCGGTCTTCAGCCCGCTGAAACTGAAATTGAAGCTGCCGTCATGGAGGAGCGGCCGGGGGAAGCGGATCGCCTCCGGGTTTCCCTCCGCTGCCAACCGGTCGATCAGCACCCCGCCCGGATAGGAGAGCCCGAGAAGCTTGGCCACCTTGTCGAACGCCTCGCCGGCCGCGTCGTCCAGGGTCTGGCCGAGGGTCGCGTAGCGGCCGATCCCCTCCACCCGGTATAGGTGGCTGTGGCCGCCGGAAACCGCCAGGGCGAGGAAGGGGAACTCGACCGGCCGCTCCAGGAAAGCGGCCAGGAGGTGCCCCTCGATGTGGTTCACGCCAACGATGGGGAGGCGTCTTCCGTAGGCGAGCCCCTTGGCGGTGGCGATCCCGACCAGGAGCGCGCCGGCCAGCCCCGGCCCCTGAGTGACGGCGATCCCACCGATCTCGGCCAGAGTGACCCCGGCCTCGCTCAAGGCCGCGCCGATGACCGGCACCACCGCCTCCAGGTGCTTGCGGGAAGCGATCTCCGGCACCACGCCGCCGAACACGGCATGGTCTTTAACCTGGGAGGCGATCACGTTGGAGAGGATCTCCCTCCCGTCCCGCACCACCGCCGCGGCGGTCTCGTCACAGGATGATTCGATGGCTAAAACGAGCATACATTCCGTTCTAAGTTCTAAGTTCGAGGTTCGAGGTTAAAAAAAGGCGGGGCGTGCGAAACACGCCCCATTCTTTACTATCGGTTTTGTCTCTTGATTTTTCCAGCGGGATGCGATTTTTGGCCAAGGTCAAGGCGAACGAGGGGTGAGGCGGAGACGTGGCAGCGCCACGTCGCACAACGAACACCGAAGTTCAACGCAGAGATTGGGCAAAAGGCGCATCCCTATCTATAAGAGATTCGCGGCGAGTTCTGCCAGCTCCGATCTCTCCCCCCTCATCAGCGTCACATGCCCG
>JAMPXD010000081.1 GCA_023701365.1 Geobacteraceae bacterium | reverse complement strand
TCCGGCACGGCCGGCGCCGGCATCTGCACCGGTGATGCACCAAGTGCAGCCAGTGCCCTGGCGGAAAAACGTGAAGGCACACGGATCTTCAACCCTTTGAGATCTTCCAGGGTCTTTACCGATTTTTTCCCAAGGTGAATTGGGGAAAGGTCGTGAAAATGGGTCGCTATCAGCTTGACCCCTTTAAATTCATCCAGCGCGTTTTTCTGAATGTAGTCCCACAGGGCAGGGCTCCCCTTTTCTGCACTATTGATCATGAACGGTAGTTCGAATACCTCGGTTTTGGTGAAACGTCCCGACTGAAAGGTCGCGGCTGTCCAGATAACATCGGCAATTCCGTCGCGTGCCTGGTCGAATAGCTGTGGCGGGGTGCCACCCAACTGCATGGACGGATAGATCTGGCACTTGAGCTTGCCGCCCGACTCCTTGCTGATCTTGTCGCACCAAGGCGTAATCATTTTTTGATGTGCATTGGAGCTGGCCGGCAGAAAGTGCGCGACCTTCAGGGTCACCACCTCCGATGCTGCGCCGGCAATACCCGAACCACTCCCGATAACTGCAACGGCCAAAATCAAGCATGCTTTGAACAGTTTCATATTACGCCTCCTTACGTCTTGTTTGGGTTTGTCCATCTGTCTCAGGGTCAGCTCCAATCCGTCAGCTTCATTGTCCCGTTTTCCAGCAGGGATTTATGCATGTCAAATGTCTTGAAGAGCAGATGAGGCTCGTGGGCGCTGCCGCAGGCAATACCTTCCTTGAGGGCGCGATCGAAATAGTCTTGGAGGATAGCCCGATAGTCAGGGTGCGCGCATCTGTCGATCACCCTCTGTGCCCGCTGCCGGGGGGCCAGACCGCGCAGGTCGGCAAGCCCCTGCTCGGTCACCAGCACGTCCATGTCATGCTCGGTATGGTCGACGTGGGTCACCATCGGAAGCACGCAACTGATTCCGGTGGGGTCTGTCTTAGAAGGGCGGGTCGAAGGGGTGTGCATGATGGAGAGATAGGCGTTGCGCATGAAGTCACCCGAGCCTCCGATGCCGTTGATGATGCGAGAACCGTTGATGAGGGAGGAGTTGGCGTGGCCATAGATGTCGAATTCCACCGGCGTGTTCATGGCGATCACCCCCAGACGCCGGATCAACTCGGCGTGGTTGGTGATCTGCACCGGGCGCAACAGGGTCCGGGACGTGTACTTGTCCCAGCCGGCCAGGAGTCGTTGCAATCCTTGTTCGGAAAGCGAAAAAGAGGCGGCAGTCACGTAGTCGAGTTTGCCGGAATCGAACAGGTCCAGGAGGTTATCCTGAAATACCTCGGTCCAGACCGTCAGATGTTCGAACGGGCTGGTGCCTAAGCCGCCGACCACGGCATTGGCAATGGAGCCTACGCCCGACTGCACGGGGAGGAGGTTTTTCGGCAACCGTCCGTTTTTCACCTCGCTCTGCAGGAAATCGATGATGTGCCCTGCGATCAGGACGGAATTGCGGTCTGGGGCCTTCAGGGGGCGGCCGACCGGGTCCTTGCGGGACTCTACTATGGCAACGATTTTGTCGACATCGCAAGGGATGCTGGTCGAGCCGATCCGGTCCTTGGCCGTGAGGATATCAAAGGGTCTTTTGTTTGGGGGGAGATCCACGCCAATGCAGTCGTGAAGACCTTCCAGAGAGGGTAGTTTGGTGTTTATCTCAATAACGATCTTGGAGGCACGCGCCACAATTTCGGCGATAATGCCGACCGACAGCGTCGGAACAATGCCCCCATCCTCGGTAATGCAGCTAGCCTCTATGATGGCGAGGTCAATCTCACCCCTGTTTTCGAGGGTATAAAAGCCATACCCGAAATCCTGGGCGTACATGGAGAGATGACGGTCACCGAAATTCACCTCTGCCGCGTTGACTGCCCTTTGTACGTAGAGGCCCTGCTGTTGGGGCCAACGTCGGTCCAACATGCCGAGTCTGGACCAGCGATCATCCACATCTATGCCGATGGAGGCGCCGGTGTAAACATTGAAGCGCATCTTGCCGGCAAGCGCATTACCTTCCACGTAATCGGCCAGCACGGCTGGCACCAGCTTTGGATGCCCTTCGGAAAAACCCGAGAATCCGAGATACATACCGTTCTCGAAAAAAGACACCGTATCCTCGGCCTTCATGATCTTTGACCGGAGCCTTTCGTGCCTGATCCGTTCCAGCAATTGTATCGATTGTTCAGTCGCCATGACATGCTCCCTTTAATTATCCGGATCAGAACCAGCTGTCCTGCATTTCGTAGCAGGTTGGTTCGAGGCTGCCGAGTATCTTTGCCTGATGGGGCACCTTGGGTAGTTCCCAGTTAAAGAAGAACGAGCAGGCTTGAAGCTTGCCGAGATAAAAATCGCGGTTGGCCCCACTGGCAGTTTCGCACTGCCGGGCCGCTGCCTGTGCCTGGCGCAGCCAGATCCAGGCGATGACCACGTGTCCCAGCATCTCCAGATAGAGCGAGGCATTGGCCAGGAAGAGGTCGGCCCCGGCCGGTTCCCTTGACTCTAACAACCTCTCCGTGGTCTCCTGTACCTGCTGTACGGCCTGATCCAGTTCCTGGGACCACGCACGCAAAGACGCATCACCAGCCGTCTCTCCAATGGTAGCGCGAATCTCCTCCATCAGCAGCTTGAAAGCAGCGCCATTTTCCATGGAGATCTTGCGGCCCAGAAGATCGATACCCTGAATGCCGTTGGTACCTTCATGGATCTGACTGAGGCGGTTATCGCGAAACAGCTGCTCCACCGGATACTCGCGTGTGTATCCGTAGCCGCCGAGGATCTGAACGGCCTGACTGTTCGCCTCGAAGCAGAACTTCGACGGCCAGGCCTTGACGATCGGGGTGAGGATGTCGAGCAGCAGCCCCGCCTTGCGGGTCTCTTGTGCTCCCCCTATCTTCTGCCGGTCGACGAGAAGCGAGGCATAGAGGATGAGGGCGAGCGCCCCCTCGACGTAGGCCTTCTGCATGAGGAGCATGCGGCGGATATCGGCATGCTCGATGATCATGACCTGTTTGGAGAGCGGGTCCTTGCCAGACGGGAGACGCCCCTGGGGACGATTGCGGGCATAGTCCAGGGAATAGAGATAGCCGGCGTAACCGATGCAGGTGGCGAACTGACCGATATTGATGCGGGCCTCGTTCATCATGTGAAACATGTAGGAGAGCCCCTGGTTCGGCTCGCCGATAAGGTAGCCGTGACAGCGGCCGTTTTCGCCGAAGTTGAGCATGGTCGAGGTCGTCCCCCGCCACCCCATCTTGTGAATGAGCCCCGAAAGCGCCACGTCGTTCTCCTCGCCCACGCTACCGTCCTGATTGACCCGATAGCGCGGCACGATGAAGAGCGAGATCCCCTTCACCCCGGCCGGGGCGCCCTTGATGCGTGCCAGCACCAGGTGGACGATGTTCTCTGCCATCTCGTGTTCTCCGCCGGAGATGAAGATCTTGTTACCCCTGATCAGGTAGTGTCCCTGCGGGGTCGGTTCGGCGGTGGTGACGAGATCGGAGATAGAGGAGCCTGCCTGCGGCTCGGTCATGGCCATGGTGCCGAAGAAGCGGCCGCTCATCATTGGCTCCAGATAGAGCCGCTGTTGCTCCGCCGAGGCGTGGGCCGCCAGAAGGTGACTGTTGGCCATGGTCAGCTGGGCGTAGCTGGCGGTGGCGATGTTGGCGGCACTGAAAAAAGAGAGGACCGCGTTGTTGAGCACCGTGGGGAGCTGTATCCCGCCGAGCTGCGCACTGTGGGAAGCGCTGAAGAAACCGGCCTCGGCAAACGCTTGGAGCGCCTCCTTCACCTCGGGGATGAGCCGCACCCGCCCATCCACCACCACCGGTTCATTCCGGTCCCCCTCCGCATTGTGCGGCTGGAACTTCTCCCTGGCGATCTGCTCGGCCACGTCCAGGATCGCCTTGAAGGTATCCTTGCTGTGCTCCGCGTAACATGGGTGCACGGTCAACTGTTCGACATCGAGCAGTTCGTGGAGGAGGAAGTCTATGTCGCGACGGCTGATAAACGATATTGACATGGTATTCGTTCTCCTTTTGCAAGCAATCTTATGCGCCAGCCAGCTTTTCCAGAGCATCCCTGACCAGCACGCCGACCAGTTCTTTTCGGTAGCCGGGGGAAACCTCCATATGCGAGACCGGTTTCACCTGTTTTCGTGCAATTTCAGCCATGCGGTCGATCATCTCGTGCGTCAATCCAGTTCCTGCCGGGAAATCAGCCGGGGGGACGACCAACGATGGGGAGGAGCCCACGCCCGTGACGGCGATGCGCAGCCGCGAGGCAGCGGTCGCCCCCTTGTTGATGACTGCGGCGACTCCGACGATGGGGAAGTCCAGGGCGCCGCGCTTTCGGTACTTGAGGTAGGTACCCCGTTGCCCCGTTCCCGGCCCGGGGAGGATGACCTCGGCCAGCAGTTCGCCTGGCCGCAGATTGGTGTGGCGCATGCCGTCGTCAACAAAGAACTCCTCAACCGGCACGGTGCGCTCCCCGCCGAGGCTCACCAGCCGTACCTTTGCGCCCAGGGCGAGGAGAGCGGCTGCGGTATCGCCGCAATAGAGGGCGTAGCAGCGCTTGCTCCCTTTGGCCATGTAGCAGACGGCGCCGCCGTTCTTGAAGCAGTTCGGTCGGGCCTGCCGCCACGAGTTACCCTGCTGGAAGTACCAGCAGCGCGGTTCCAGGCAGATGTTGCCGCCGATGGTTCCCATGTTCTGGAGCTGGGCGGCCCCGACCGCGAGGGCCGCTTCCGCCAGTATCGGGTAGCGCTCCTGCACCAGTTCTGAGCACCGCACCTGGGTGAGGGTGGCGAGGGCTCCCAGATGCAGGTTTTCGCCGACCGAACTGATGGCGCTGAGGCCGTCCACTTTCTTCAGGTTGATAAGACACTCCGGCGTTGTCACGCCGTACTTCATGCGGACCACGAGGTCAGTGCCGCCGGCGATCACCGATGCCTTGCTCCCATGTTCATTCAGAAGCTGGCAGGCTTCAGAGAGCGTCCTCGGCTCGAAGTGCTCGAACTTTTTCAATCTCATGGCTGTCCCCCCTCCGTTGCTCTGTCCTGCGCCTTCCTATCCCTCAGGGCCTTCAGCACCTTCTCGGGAGTGACGGGGAGATCGGTAATCCAGACCCCGATGGCATTGTGAATAGCGTTGACGATCGCCGGTATGGTGGAAACCTGGGTTCCTTCCCCCGACTCCTTGGCGCCGAAGGCCCCCACCGGATCGATCGTCTCGATCGACAGGGATACCATTTCCTCGGGCAGATCGTAGACGGTGGGGAGACCGTAGGCCGTCAGATTGGGGGTCAGGTTCTGGCCATTTTCCTCGACACAATGTTCGTAAATGGTATGGCCGACCCCTCCGGCGATGGAACCTTCGTGCTGCCCCTCTACTGCCAGCGGATTCAGGGCGAATCCGAGATCGTGCGCAACCACCATGCGCGGTACGGTCACCTTGCCCGTCTGGGTATCCACCTCGACCCAGGCGGCCTGGGTGCCGAAGCTGTAGGCGCCGCTTGCGTCCCCCTCACCGGTTTCGAAGTTCATGGGGGGGACGGTCTGCCCCCAGCTCCCCTGGCCGATGATCGAGGTGCCCGAGCCCCAGGCCACGGTCTGGCGCGTGAGGTCGCGAAAGCGCAGCACCCTGTCCGGCGCCCCCCGCACAAGCACCTTGCGGTCGCGAAACTCGATATCTTCAGGCGCCGCTTTCAGAAGCTCCGCCGCCACCGGCAGGAGCTGGCTCCGGGCGTCCTGAGCCGCGATCAGCACGGCGTTGCCGGCGGTGGAGCTCACCCTGCTCCCGAAACTCCCCGGATCGACCGGGGTGACGGTGCTGTCGGTTTGAGGGACGAAGACATCCTCCAGACGAGTCCCCAGGACTTCGGCCACGATCATGGCGAGCACGGTTTCGGAGCCCTGGCCCGAATCGGTCGACCCGGTCAGTAGCGACGCCGTCCCGTCCTCGTGGACCTTGATCACCGCCGTGCAGCAGTTGTGGCCGGTCAGGCGGGCGCCGGACTGGAACGAATTGCAGGCGATCCCAACCCCCGTTGCGATGCGGCCGAGCGGCTCCTTTTCCTTCTCCTGCCAGGGGCGGTAATGGGTCTCCCACTCCGCCGCCTTTACCGCCTCGGTGATCGTCTCCTGCAGGCCGCAACTATGGATGTTCATCCCGCTTGCGGTCCGATAGCCCGTATAGACCGCGTTTTTCTGCCTGATCTGTACCGGGTCCAGACCGAGATCATGGGCGATCATCTCCAACTGCACATCTGCCGCGTAACGTATCTGCTGGATGCCGTTGCCCCGCTGGGCCACCGAGATGGGGCGGTTGGTGTAGACGCGAAAGGCCTCATACCTCACGTTGGGCACGACGTAGGGGAGGTTCAGGAAATAAAAGGCGTTGGCGATGGTGCTAGGCCCCACCCCGGTGCCGGCGCCGCCATCGGCGATGATGCGGCAGTCATGGGCGAGGATTGTGCCGTCCTTCTTGACGCCGGTCTTCAAGCGGACGATCATCGGGTGCCGGCGCCGGTGGGAGGAGAGCACCTCCTCCATGGTGAGCACGATCTTCACCGGTCGGCCGGTTTTCTTGGAGAGCATCACCGCGCAGAAGTCAACCGGGTATCCACCGTTTTTTCCGCCGAAGCCGCCGCCGATGTACGGCTGGATGAGCCTGACATTGCTCAACGGCACATTGAAGCAGTTGGACAGGTTACGGTAGAGAAAATAGGGGCTCTGCTTGGAGGCCCAGATGGTGATCCGGTTGGGCGCCTCCCAGAGGGCCAGGGCGGCATTCGGCTCCAGAAAGCCATGCAGCACCGACTGGCTGTAGAAACGGTCTTCTCGGATGTAGTCCGCCTGCCGGAACGCATCGTCCACGTCACCGAAGCTGGTTTTCATATGGACACTTATATTGCCGGGCTTGTCGTCGTGGAGTTGCGGCGCCCCCTCCCGCAGGGCCTCCTCGGGGTCCGTCACGGCCGACAGGACCTCGTACTCGACCTGGATCAAGTTCAGCGCCTCCAGTGCGGTTTCCTCGTCCACGGCCGCCACGGCCGCCACCTCTTCCCCGAGATAGCGCACCTTGCCCCGGGCCAGCGGATACTCGTCACGCGTATCGGCCCGCAGGCCGTAGCGGTAGTCGCCGAAATCCTCTCCCACAATAACCGCCCGCACTCCCGGATGATTCTCCGCCCGAGTGGTATCAATGCGCACGATCCTCGCGTGGGCATGGGGACTGCGCAATATTTTGCCGTAGAGCATCCCCGGCAGCGACAGGTCGTCGGTAAAGCGAGCAGTCCCCGCCGCTTTGACAGGTCCGTCCACTCTTGGCAATCGCTTGCCTAACACGGCATATTCAGACATACCTTCTCCTATAATATGAAAATTGCTGCTGTTCTCAGGACAGCCTTGTTGCGGCGTCTTCGATTGCTTCCACTATCTTTGCGTACCCGGTGCACCGGCAGAGGTTCCCGGCGATGGCCCGGCGCACCTCTTCCCGGTCGGGATGCGGGTTCTCGTCAAGGAGCGCCTTGGCCGACATAACCATCCCAGGGGTGCAGAATCCGCACTGAACGGCGCCGCAATCGACAAAGCTCTGCTGGAGGGTGTCGGGGCGATCGCCGTCACCCAGAGCCTCGATGGTCAGGATCTCCTTTTCCTGCACCTCCACCGCCAGGGTCAGGCAGGACAGGACCGCCTTGCCATCGATGATGACAGTACAGGCACCGCAATCCCCAACGCGGCAGGCTCTTTTGGTCCCGGTATACCCCAACTGCTCCCTGAGCACCTCCAGAAGCGTCCTGTGCGGCGGCACTGCCACCGTATGAAGCGTACCGTTTACTTTCAGGTGAATCAGTTGATCCAACATCAAGCTCTCCTTTCACGCAGCAAAGAGCCGCGGTTGTTTGTTTCATATTGAATGCATGTCAAACAGTGTTCGGCGCCACTCAATTTGCCACAAAGCCCCAGATAGTCCATTTTCCCGTCGGCCCTGTTGAAACTGGCTCACTTTTAAAAGAAAACATCGTTTTGCGATTCTGGCTTCATCAATGCTTTTTCTGTGCCAATAAAAGAGTTGAGTAATATTGGGTACATACCCTACACAACAGACTTAATTATCAAATACCGCAGAATGTGTTTGATGTATTTGGTAACAAGGCATATAATTATTAAATACGGTAAGACGCCTTATCTTTGAACCAAGTGAGGACTACCATGGTCATCAATAGAGATGAGTTTTTTCGGGAAGTAACGCTCAGGATATGCAGCAGCCTCCACCTGGAGACAGCTCTCAGAAATGCTTTTGTCTACCTGCAGACATATTTCCCGCTTGACGACATCTACTTGGACATACTCGATCAGAACCTGGGGGCGATACGGAGGATAGCTCACATCGCAACGCATGAAGAGATGGCTCAGGAAGAGATAGTTCCTTTACCCGAGGGGCTTTGGGAATGGATGCACAAAAAGCGTGCGCCTTTTCTCGTCCTTCACACTGACCCCAAGAACTATATTCGATCCATTGCCCCTCTGATCAAGCTGAAAGGGAATTCGGACCTGGTGTTGCCACTTTGGATCGAAGAGGAAATGATAGGATTTCTGGTGATGCGGGCAAAAGGGGAAAACAGATATTCGTCAGAGCACGTCGATCTGCTGGCAACCGTCTCGGAACCATTTGCCATTGCCCTGGCAAACGCCCTTGCTCATCAGTCCTTGGTGAAATACCGGGACACCCTCATCGATGATAACCGTTACCTGAAGAAGGAACTCCTCGCACAGGCAGGTGACGAGATTGTAGGAGGTAATTCCGGGCTGAGAAACGTGATGGAGATGGTTCGGCAGGTGGCGCCGTTGAACAACACGGTACTGCTCATGGGGGAGACCGGCACTGGCAAGGAGTTGGTCGCCAATGCGATTCATTTTGCCTCGCCACGTAAGGATGGTCCTTTCATCAAGGTTAATTGCGGCGCCATTCCGATAGAACTGATTGACTCTGAACTTTTCGGTCACGAAAGAGGAGCGTTTACCGGCGCAATTGCAGAAAAACGTGGCCGTTTCGAACGTGCCAATGGTGGGACTATCTTCCTTGATGAAATCGGTGAACTCCCCCCCCAGGCCCAGGTGAGGCTCCTGCGCGTTCTCCAGAACCGTGAACTCGAACGGGTAGGGGGGAATAAGCCAATATCCGTGGATATCCGGGTGATTGCCGCGACGCACCGCAACCTGGAAGGGATGGTTTCGGAAAACCGGTTCAGGGAAGACCTCTGGTTTCGTTTAAATGTCTTCCCCATAATCCTGCCTCCCCTTCGACAGAGAAAAGAAGATATTCCCCCGCTTATGCGATACTTTATCGCCCACAAAAGCCGGGAGATGGGGATAGCCGTTCCACCAGGCATCGCACCCGGTGCGTTGGATCGGCTCATGAACTATGGTTGGCCGGGAAACGTCCGTGAAATGGAAAATCTGGTGGAAAGGGAGATCATACGAAACCGGGGAGGACAGCTGAGGTTCGATACGTTGCACGCCGAGGGTGCAGACAAGGCCGGTCCTGGTCGGGACTCCGGGGGACTTGAACTTGCCGTTTCGCTTGACGAAGCGATGGCCTCTCACATCAGAAGGGTACTGAAGATTGCCGATGGCAGGATTAACGGCCCCGGTGGAGCGGCGGACCTCCTCAAGATCAACGCCAACACCCTGCGGGGCCGCATGAAAAAGCTCGGGATAAGCTACGGGCGTGACAAAAGATAATCGAAACGAACTTCGTGAGCTTGCAAGGCTTCCATTCAGGTCGGCATGAACCGGGAAATTGCGATCAGGATTCCCTGCCGTAGCTCAGTTTCCGCCACAGGGTGGGCTTGCTGATGCCATGCTCCCGGCACAGCCTCTCCTTGTCGCCGTCATAGAGCGAGAGCAGCTTGGTGAATATCTCCCTCTCCATGATCTTCAGATCGCCGGAGATGGCGATGGACAGCTCCCCCCCCTTCTTCCGCGCCGCTTCCCGGTAACTCGCCCGGAAGACGGCGGCCACCGAATCACTGGTGATCTCCCCCTCCTCCGAATAGGTGGCGAGCTTGACGATGAAGTTTCTCAATTCCCGGACGTTGCCGGGCCAGTCGTAATCAAGCAGGGGCGCGAAGGCGGAGCTGTCTTTCCAGAGCAACTTCCGGTTGATCTTCCCGGCCTCCCTGCGGAGGAAATTCTCGGCAAGGGAGAGGACGTCGTCCCGCCTGTCGCGCAGCGGCGGGAGGTACAGCTCCAGTTCGCTCAGCCGGTAATAGAGGTCCCTGCGGAACTGTCCACAATCGGCCAATCCCAGCAGGTTCTTGTTGGTCGCGCAGATGATCCTCGCATTGAGGTCTATTATCTTCTCGCTGCCGACCCTCCTGATCTTTCTCTCCTGCAAGACCCGCAACAGCTTCGCCTGCAGGTTGATCGGCGTCTCGCTGATCTCGTCCAGAAAGATGGTGCCGTTGTGGGCGCATTCGAAAAGCCCCTTCTTCCCCCCCTTGGTGGCGCCGGTGAAGGCCCCGCTTTCGTAGCCGAACAGCTCGCTTTCGAACAGGCTTTCGTTGATGGCGCTGCAGTTCACCGAGACAAAGGGCCCATTCACCCGGTCGCTTTCGTTGTGGATGCTCTGGGCGAACAGTTCCTTGCCGGTTCCGGTTTCCCCCTCGATCAGGACGCTGCCGTCCGACCTGGCAAACATCCTGGCCAGTTTCACCGCCTTGTCCACCTCGCTCCCCTGGCCCAATATGTCATTGAAGCTGTAATGCGCCACCCAGCCGTTTTCCAGGATCTCCTTGCGCTTCCTTATCAGCATCTGGTTGCCGAGCCTGTTTGTCTCGACGATTCTCAACGCCTCATCGACGGCGGAATTGAGCGACTCTTCACTCGAGTCTATCAAGACGCTGTTGAGCCCGTGCTTAGCGGCTATGGCGCAGGCAAGGGCGTCGCCGATGATTACGTCATAGCCCCCCCCCTGCGCGAGCGCCTCGGACTGGATTCTTTCCTCGATCCAGTCCTGGCATGTGACAAAACATTCGGCGATGGTGATGAAATCGATTCCCAGACCCCTTATCGTGCTTATGTTCTTAGGGTCGTAAACTATATTGGTAGTGCTGATGATGACCTTCTTCCTGTCATCGACGTCAGATATTCTGCCGACTGCGTCGAGGACATCCAGCAACGTCACCGGTATCTCTATGACCGGCACATGGGTATAGTGCTTCGCCAGCATCGCCGTGCCGCCCCTGGATATAATGACCTGCGCCTTCTGGTCGATCCTCTTGACGACTTCCTCGGCCTGCAAGGGAGGAACTTCGATGACTTCAAAACTCACCTTCCTCTCCTTGAGGACCTTGTGGGCGCGGTGGGTCAATTTTGCATAGGGCGACAGGAATATGACTTCAGGCATCGATCTCGATCCTCCATGGCAGCATCCGGGGTTTCCGTTGTAACTCAAAGTATAGCTTACCTGGTCACCCGGATACAAGAGCTGAATAACGCTGTTTCATTTCTACCCTGGCCGATGGCTCGACATTGCCCCGGCGGCGGGTATAATTTAGCCCCAGGGGAACAGGGAAACTACATTGAACCTGGAAAAATCATTTGTCCACGAAGTACACGAAGTTACACGAAGGAATACAAGAACTTAAAGAAAATCTTGGCACACCCTAAAGGTGAAGAGTTTATAAAGAAGAACCCTTTTGATTTTCTTCGTGTTCCTTCGTGTCCTTCGTGGATAATTGCCGTTTTTAGGTTTAAATCAGGGCAAAGAGGAACCTCGAAGAATGATCCCGGTTGAGATCGTTTCCATCATAACCCTCCTTTATATTGGCCTGCTGTTTGCCGTGGCCTACTACGCCGACAAGAAACGGGCAGCAGGCCGGAGCATTACCTCCAACTCCTGGGTCTATTCCCTTTCCCTGACGGTTTTTTTCACCTCCTGGACCTTTTATGGCGTAGTTGGTCAGGCCGCCACCATCGGCATCCTATTCATCGCCCCTCTGCTAAGCTTCACCCTGTCGGCCTTCACCTGGTGGTTTCTGCTGCGCAAAATGGTGCGCATCAGCAAGGAACAGAACATTACCAGTATCACCGACTTCATCTCCAGCCGCTACGGCAAGTCACCCCTGCTTGGGGGAATCCTCACCCTTTTCTTCATCGCAGCGATTCTTCCCTATATTGCCTCGCAAATCAAGGCGATTGCCTTCACCTACGATCTGCTCACCACCTCTCCTCAAGCCGCAGCCGGGTTCAAGAGCCTCATCCCCGCGCTTCCCTCCTCCATCGATACCGCCTTGATCGTTGCCCTGCTCCTCGGTTTTTTCGGCATCCTGTTCGGTGCACGGCATCTGGACGTATCGGAGCGCCATGACGGGCTGGTGGCCGCCATCGTCCTGCAATCGGTGGTCAAGCTCATCGCCTTCGTCGCCGTCGGGATCTTTGTCACCTACGGCCTTTTCGATGGTTTTACCGATATCTTCCACCGATTCCTCGCTCAATTTCCCGACCGGACAGACCTCTTCCGGGTAGGGACACCGTCAGTCCCCTATTCCCTCTGGTTCAGCTGGTTTCTGTTCACAATGACCACGGTCGTGTTCCTCCCCCGCCAGTTCCACGTCATGGTTATCGAAAATTCCGACGAGGCGCACATCAAGGATGCCATGTGGCGCTTCTCCGCCTACACGTTTCTGATTACCCTCTTTGTCATGCCGATAGCGCTGGGGGGGCTCATCCTCAACGGCGGGAACACAGCGGGCGCCGATTTTTTTGTCCTCAATCTCCCGCTGCTGGCAGGTCATCCCTGGCTGGCCATGCTGGTCTTCATCGGCGGGTTCTCCTCCGCAGCGGGGATGGTCATGCTCGAATCGGTGGTCCTTTCCACCATGATCCTCAACCACCTGGCCATACCCGTCATCCTGAAGCTCAAGGTCGGAGCCTCCGACATATCGGGGCTTCTCATCAACATCAAGAGAGCCGGTATCATAGTGGTCGTGCTCCTCGGCTACATCTACCATCGATTCATCAGTGAGGCGTACCCCCTGATCAAAATCGGGATCTATTCATTCATTGCCATAACCCAATTCGCCCCCTCCATCATCGGTGGACTCTACTGGAAACGTGCCACTGGCCGAGGAGCGCTGGTTGGGGTCGTACTCGGTTTTATCCTCTGGTTCCACACCCTGCTGATCCCCCTGCTTGTTCGTTCGGGATTGCTGGAGAGAGGTATCCTGGAAAACGGTCCATTCGGCATTGCTCTCCTGCGTCCCCTGGAGCTCTTCGGCCTGAGTGGTCTCGACCCGTTGAGCCATGCGCTGTTCTGGACCCTTTTCTTCAACATCGGGGCATTCATCGCCATTTCCCTCCTGACCGACCCGGATCCAAGCGAAGCTGAGCAGGCCGTCAAGTTTGTGGACGTCTTTGAAGAGCGCGAGGAACAGGCCCAGCGCAAGAGAATGAGCAAGGCGCCCGCCATTGTCGAATTCGTCGACCTGATGACCAAGTTCATCGGCGCAAAACAGGCCCATGCCGCCATCGCCCAGTACATGGCCGATCAGCAGATCGATGAAAAGGGGAGCCTGTCGGAATACGAACTCCCGATCTTGAAGCGCTATACCGAAAGGGTCCTCGCCGGTTCGGTCGGCGCCGCCTCGGCCGGGATCATTGTCGAAAGTTATCTGGAGGCAAGGGGGAGCGAGATGGAGGACGTCTTCGACATCTTCGGCACGGTCACCCTCAGTCGCACCGCCAGCCGCGAGCAACTCGGCGTTCTCTACGAGGCGGCCAGGGTGGTGGCCAGCAAGGCCGACCTGCAAGCCATACTGGACAACATCCTGGAACTCTTCCAGCAGCAGTTCAAGTTCGACCTCTGTGTTATCCGCATCCTGGACGAGGAAAAGATGCACCTCACCGTGCAGAGCCAGCGAGGGATGAGCTTCAGACACCTGGATGAATCGGATCGGGAACTGGACCTGGAGACGTACACCGGCGCGGCCTTTCTGACCGGCTCAACGGTGGTGATCAACGACACGGATGTCATGGACAAGCCGGTCTCCGCGCGGATCGTCCGGCGGGAGGGAATCAAGTCGTTCGCCCATGCCCCGATCACCATCGAGGGGAAACCGGTCGGCATCCTCTCCGCCTTCTCGAAGTCCATGAAGGGGATATTTACCGACGAGTTCGTTGAACTCTTCAACAACCTGGCCGGGCAGATCGGGATTGCCATCCGCAACGCCCGCCAGGCGGAAAAGCTGATCCAGGCAAAGGAACATGAAAAGGAGATGCAGATCGCCAGGACCATCCAGATGGGGCTCCTGCCTACCCGCGCCCCGGACGTCAGGGGGGTGTCCCTGGCGGGGACATGTATTCCCGCCCGCGAGGTGGGAGGAGACTACTACGATTTTCTGCAGCGCGGCAGCGCTGCCCTGGACCTGGTTATCGCCGACGTCTCCGGCCATAATGTCGGCGCCGCCCTGATCATGGCGGAGGTCCGCACCTTCACCCGGGCCGAGGCAAAGATCGCCCGCAGCCCCGGCGAGATAATGAGCGCGCTGAACGACTTCCTTTACGAGGACCTCACCCGTGCCGAGCTCTTCATCACCATGTTCTACCTGAACTTTGATGCCGATACGGGGAAACTTTCCTTCGCCAGTGCCGGCCACAACCCGCCGCTGGTCTGGCGGTCAGGATCGCGGAGCTGCGAGCGGCTCGACGCGGAAGGCCTTATCCTCGGGGTCAAAAGAAACGTCG
>JAMPXD010000080.1 GCA_023701365.1 Geobacteraceae bacterium | reverse complement strand
TGGGGCCGAACTATGACGATTCGCTCCAGGAGCCGCTGGTGCTCCCCGCCAAGATCCCGAACCTGCTGGTGAACGGCTCGTCCGGGATCGCGGTCGGGATGGCCACCAACATCCCCCCCCACAACCTGTCCGAGGTGGTGGAGGGGATCATCGCGGTGATCGACAACCCGGCCCTCACCCTGGAAGAGCTGATGGAGCGGATCCCCGGCCCCGACTTCCCGACCGCCGGCTTCATCTACGGCACCGAGGGGATACTCTCCGCCTACCGCACCGGCCGCGGCATCATCCAGATGCGAGCCCGGGCCCGGGTGGAGAAGCAGAAGAAGACCGAGCGGGAGTCGATCATCGTCACCGAGATCCCCTACCAGGTGAACAAGGCGCGGCTGATCGAGAAGATCGCCGAGCTGGTGCGGGAGAAGAAGATCGAGGGGATCTCCGACCTGCGGGACGAGTCGGACCGGGACGGGATGCGGATCGTCATCGAGCTGAAGAAGGACGAGAACCCCCAGGTGCTCCTCAACCAGCTCTACAAGCAGACCCAGATGCAGTCCTCGTTCGGCATCATCATGCTCGCCATCGTCAACAACCGGCCGAAGATCCTCACCCTCAGGGAGGTGATCCGCCACTTCATCGACCACCGGCGCGAGATCGTCACCCGCCGCACCGTCTTCGAGCTGAAGAAGGCGGAGGCCCGCGCCCACATCCTGCTCGGCCTGAAGATCGCCCTCGACTGGCTGGACGCGGTCATCGCCCTGATCCGGGGCTCGAAAACGCCGGCCGAGGCAAAGGAAGGGTTGATGGCGGGCCGCTTCGCTTCAGAGTCCGACGTCGCGGCCAACCCGCTCTTGTGCCTCTCCGAGCTCCAGGCGCAGGCGATCCTGGAGATGCGGCTGCACCGCCTGACCGGCCTGGAGCGGGACAAGATCATCCAGGAGTACGAGGATATCCTCCGCCTGATCGCCCGGCTCAAGGAGATCCTCGGCAGCGAGGCGGAGATCCTGAAGATCATCAAAGCCGAGCTCCTGGAGGTGAAGGAGAAGTTCGGCGACCCGCGCCGCACCGAGATCATTGCCCAGACCGCCGAGATCACCCTGGAGGACACCATCGTCGAGGAGGACATGGTGGTGACCATCAGCCATACCGGCTACATCAAGCGGAGCGCCGTCTCCCTCTACCGCGCCCAGCGCCGCGGCGGCAAGGGGAAGACCGGGATGAAGACCAAGGAGGAGGATTTCGTCGAGCAGCTGTTCATCGCCTCCACCAAGGACTACCTGATGTTCTTCAGCGACGCCGGCCGGGTCTACTGGCTGAAGGTCTACGAGATCCCCGAGGGGGGGCGCGCCACCCGCGGCAAGGCGATCGTCAACCTGTTGAACCTCTCCGCCGGGGAGAAGATCTCCGCCATCCTGGCGGTCAAGGAGTTCAGCGAGGACAAGTTCATCATGATGGCGACCCGCCAGGGGGTGGTGAAGAAGACCCCGCTCGTCGAGTATTCCAACATCCGCGCCGGCGGGATCATCGCGGTCAACCTGGACGAGGGGGACAAGCTGATCACCGTGGCCCTCACCGACGGCAAGCAGGATGTGCTGCTCGCCTCCAGGAACGGCAAGTCGATTCGCTTCCGGGAGGAGGATGCCCGGCCGATGGGGCGGGTCACCCGCGGGGTGCGGGGGATGACCCTGGAGGACGACGACGTGGTGATCGGCATGGAGATCGTCAACGACATGACCGGCTCCACCCTCTTCACCGTCACCGAGCACGGCTTCGGCAAGCGCACCGAGCTCTCCGAGTACCGCCGCCAGAGCCGCGGCGGCAAGGGGGTGATCACCATCAAGACCACCGAGCGCAACGGCTGCGTGGTGGACATCAAGCAGGTGACCGACGAGAACGACCTGATGCTGATCACCGACCAGGGGAAGATCATCCGGATGCCGGTGGCCGGCTTCTCGGTGATCGGCCGCAACACCCAGGGGGTGCGGCTGATGGTGACCGAGGAGAACGAGCGGATCGTGGCGGTCGCCAGGCTCGCCGAGAAGGAGGAGGTTGACGAGTCGGCCGATCTCGCCGAGGAGATCGCCGAGGCGGATATTGTCGAGGAATAAAACCATGGCGAAAGGCTAATGGCAAAGGGCGAAGGGTAAAACCTTTAACCTTTGGCCTTTAGCCATTAGCCCGGCTCAAGGCATGGAACAGCGCAGAAAAATAGACGACAGCCTCAAGGAGCGGCACGGCATCCTCCATCTCCTGGAGCGGCTGAAACAGGACGGCATCACCATCGCCGAGATGGAGGAGATCGGCGCCAAGCTCCGCAAATCGGGGAAGCGCGCCCTTCCCCCTCTGGTCCGGCGGCTCTGGCGGGAAAAGAGCGGCGACCTGATCTCCCGCTACACCTATCTCCTCGATTTTTTCGACGGCGAGGTCTGGATCGACCAGTTGATCCAGATCGCCCTCCGCCGCAGGGACCTGGAGGAGGAGGGGAAGGCGGCGCTGCTGGCCGCCCTGGAGGAGTACGGGGTGGACGTCAGCGTACCCCCCCTGGCCACTCTGCTGGCGCGCAACGGCGGCCCCCTCCGGACGACCCTGCCGCGGCTCCTCGACCAGGGTGAGGAAGGGCTCGTCTGCTTCATGGAGGATTTCTTCTTTTATCCCCACGAGAGCCGGCTGGCCATGATCCGGGAACTTCCCCGGCTCGCCGACCCCCGCATCCTGACGCTTCTGGAGATCCTGCTGGGGATCGCCGATCCGGAGATCAGGGAGGAGGCGGTCACGGCCCTCGGCAGGGTGAGAAGCGGCGCTGCGGCCGCCCTCCTCTCCCGGCTGCTCGGCGACCCGGACCAGGCGGTCAGGGAGCGGGCCGCCCGCAGCCTCAGGAGGCTCTCCTTCCTCGGGATCGACACCTGCGCCCCCCCTTCCCCTGCGCCCCCTCCCCTCCCCTACTACGCCGCCTACGCGGGCCCGATCGACGGCACCGGCTCCAGGTCGGTCTGGATCGCCCGCACGACAAGCGGGGGGAAGCTTGCCGCCCTCTACCTCCAGCTCCACGAGAAGGACGGGATGAGGGGGGTCTGGGGGAGCTGGGAGATCACCGTCGCTGAGTTCGCCAGCTACCTGGCGGAATCCTCCTGTGACGACGGGGTGGTGGAGATCGCCCCCCCCTACGCCCTCGCCCTGGTCAGGGATGCCATTTTCCGCAGCACGGAGAATGGCGCCCTGCTCCCCCCCGAGTTTTACGTCTGGCGCATGATGTTCAGCGCCGAAGAGATCGCCCCGGCCCCCTACTCGCCGAGCTTCAGGGGTTACGACCTGGCCGGGCTGGCCGTATCGGCGCGCCACGTTGCCGGCAGCGGCTCCCTGCTGGACGACGATTTCTTCGCCGGCTGGGTCCTGGCCAACGGCCGGGTCTGCGACTTTGCTGAAGAGTGGAGCGAGCTGGAAAAATCGACTCCCCCTCCCCGTCTGGCCCGTGGTCTGGAGTCCATTCTGGAGAGGTTCTGCGGGGAACTGCTGGTCCCGGAGATGGAGCAGATCAAGGGGAGGCTGCTGTTGACCGCCGACCTGATGCAGAAGAGCGGCAGAGACCGGGAGCTGATCGAGCAGACCCTGGCGTGCGGCCTGAGCCTTGCCGCGCCCCGGCTGCAGAGCCGCCATCACCCGTTTCTCAAGCGGCTCGCCCTGGAGAGCATGGACATGGCGCGGGAGGCGCTGGCCGAGGGGTACGACCTGCGGGAGTACGACGACGAAGATGACGGCTGGGAGTAGGGGCGCATGGCATGCGCCCTCCTGTGCCAATTCCGGGCGAACGCCGTTCGCCCCTACGAAGGGTAAAATATGCACGAAAATATCGGTGTAATCGGCGCCGGCAGCTGGGGAACGACCCTGGCGGACCTGCTGGCCAAGAAGGGGCATGAGGTAACGCTCTGGGCCTACGAGCCGGAGCTGGTCAGCGAGATGACGGAGACCGGGATGAACGGGGTGTTCCTCCCCGGCATCCGGCTCTCCCCCCGGCTCAGCTTCACCAACTCCCTCGCCGAGGCGGTCGCGGGGAAGGGGCTGCTCCTGTTCGTGGTGCCGTCCCAGGTGCTGCGGGGGGTGATCGGCACCGTCCTCTCCGCCATCCCGGCGGATGCCCTGCTGGTCAGCGCCTCCAAGGGGATCGAGCTGGGGACCCTGATGACCGTTTCCCAGGTCTACGAAGAGCTGCTGCCGGCCCCCCTGTTCAGGAATTTCGCGGTCCTGTCCGGGCCGAGCTTCGCCCGGGAAGTGGCCCAGGAGATGCCGACCGCCGTGGTTGCCGCGGCGGCCGAAGAGCGGGTGGCGCGGCGGGTCCAGGAGATTTTCACCACCCCCTTTTTCCGCGTCTATACCAATCCGGACATCATGGGGGTCGAGCTGGGGGGGGCGATCAAGAACGTGATCGCCCTGGCCGCCGGCATCTCGGACGGCCTCGGTTTCGGCAACAACACCAGGGCGGCCCTCATCACCCGGGGGCTGGCGGAAATGACCCGGCTCGGCCTGGCCATGGGGGCGAGCCGGGAGACCTTCGCAGGGCTGGCAGGGATGGGGGACCTGGTCCTCACCTGCACCGGCGACCTCTCCCGCAACCGGACAGTCGGCATCAAGCTGGGCCAGGGGATGACCCTGGCCGCAATCCTCGGCGAGATGCGGATGGTCGCCGAGGGGGTGAAGACCGCCGAGTCGGCCCGCAGCCTCGCCGCCAGGCTCGGGGTCGACATGCCGATCACGGAAAAGGTCTACAGCATCCTCTATGAGGAGAAGCCGGCCCGTGCCGCGGTGGTCGAGCTGATGACCAGGGATCTGAAGGCAGAAGGGGTTTAACAGGCCCGGCAAAGGGGTAACATGAAACGGCCCTACCTCAGCATACGCAGCAAGCTGGTTATTTCCATCCTCCTGATCCTCCTCGTGTCGTATTCCACCCTCCTCTATACCACCGTCGCAAACTTTGACGCTTTTCTAGAAAAAGAGGTGAGCAAGAACCTGGAGGCGGGTCTCAACTTCGCCCGGGGCCACTACTTTTCCCGGGCCGACCAGATCAAGCTCGCCCTGATGCAGCCCGCCTCCTCCCCTTACGTCCAGGACCATCTCCGGCAGAGGAACCGCTTCTGGCTGAAGAGCGCCATGGAGCGCTGGCAGACGGCCCTCCCCTTCATCGACATCATGGCGATCGTGGACCCGCGGCAGAAGGTGGTGGTGCGGCTGGGGAGCGACCAGTCCGGCGCCACCCTCCCCCTGCCCCACATCCTGGAGAGGGCCTTCAGGGAGGGGAAGGCGGTGATTGCGACCGAGCTGGTTCCTGACCGTTTCCTGAACCTGGGCGGGGTGGGCAGCGGCCACGGGGCACTTGCCGCGGGGGGGGAGGTGATGCTGATCACCATCGCCATTCCGATCATCACCCCTGCCGGCGAACTCCTCGGCGGGATCGTGGCCGGGGACATCATCAACATGGACCCCCATTATCCGCTCCAGGTGCAGAAGATCTTCGGCAGGGAAGCCGAGCTGACCATCACCCAGAAAGGGCGCAAGATCGCCAGCAGCCTGAAGGGCGACGCCGATTTTCCCGCCACCCTGGCGCCGGAGATCCTCGCCAGCCTGGGGCGGGGAAACCCCTACCGGGGTGAGGCGAGGATCGGCGCAAAGGTCTACATGACCGCCTTCGAGCCGATCTCCGACAGCCGCGGGGAGGTGGTCGGCTCCCTGTCGGTGGCGCTCTCCAAGGAAAACTACCAGAAGATCAGGCGGGACAACGAGTACAACATTCTCGTCTCCGCGGTGGTCGGGATTCTTCTCTCCTTCGGCATTGCCTATCTGGTGACCCGCCATATCACCCGGCCGCTCAAGGCCCTTTCCCGGGGGGTGCGGAAAATCGAGGAGGGGGACCTGAACCAGCGGGTGCTGGTGCCCACCGGCGACGAGCTGGGGATGCTGGCCGACTCCTTCAACCGGATGGCGAGCGCCCTCGCCGAGCGGGATGGCACCATCAAGAAGAAGAACCAGGCGCTCCAGGAGTTGAACGAGCTCCTGGAAAAGAAGGTTGCGGAGCGGACCGCCGAGCTGCGGATGGAGATGGAGCGGCTGGAGACGGTATTGACCAGCATGGCCGAAGGGATCGTGGTCACCGACCGGGACAACCGGGTGATCCTGTTCAATCCCGCGGCCCAGAGGCTTTTCGATCTGGTCCCCCACCGGGTCGTCAACCAGCCGGTGGAGAAGCTGTGCGAGCTGGCAGGATTCTGCGGCATTGCCGAGTACCTCGCGGCGGTCAGATCCGGCGGGGTCGCGGCAGCCGCCCGCGAGCAAGAGCTGGAGGTGCAGGGGAAAAAGCTGAAGGTGAGCCTCTCTCCCCTCTTGGACGAGGCCGAGACCCTGGCCGGGGTGGTCATGTCGATCCGCGACGTGACCATGGAGGAGGCGGTGGACCGGATGAAGACCGAGTTCATCTCCACCGTTTCCCATGAGCTGAAGACGCCGCTCACCTCCATGAAGGGGTCGCTCCAGTTCATCCTCAGCAAGGGGAAATGGCTCACGGACACGGAGCGGGAACTCCTCTCGGTCTGCCTGCGCAACACCGACCGGCTGATCAGGCTGATCAGCGACATCCTCGATATCTCGAAAATAGAGGAGGGGCGGGTCGAGTTGAACTTCAGGCCCCAGGCCATCGGGCCGCTGGTGAGCTATGCCATCGAGGAGATCAAGCCCCTCGCCATGGGCCGCAACATCACGATCATCAGCGAGATAGGGGATGACATCCCCCCCGTCTACGGCGACTATGACCGGCTGGTCCAGGTAGTCACCAATCTCCTCTCCAACGCGGTCAAGTTTTCCCCCAACGGCAAGGTGATCACGGTCGCCGTCGCCCGGGAGGGGAATTACGTGGCGGTTTCGGTAGCCGACCGCGGCGCGGTGATCCAGTGGTCGGACCGGGACAAACTCTTCAAGAAGTTCCAGCGCCTGGAGATGAGCGAGACCGGCGAGCGGGGCGGCACCGGGCTGGGGCTGGCCATCTGCAAGGAGATCGTGGAGCGCCACCACGGCAGGATCTATTACCAGACCGGGATCACGGGGGGGAATGTCTTCACCTTCACGGTGCCGGTCTTCGAGGAACAGCATGGACCAGGATAAGATTCTCATAGCCGATGATGAAGCCGATATCGCCCTGATCCTCAAGCTGCAGCTGGAGGACGCCGGCTACAAGACCGTCCGGGCCAGGGACGGGGTCGAGGCCCTGGAGTGGCTCGCCCGGGAGACTTTTGATCTGGTCCTGCTGGACATCAAGATGCCCAGGCTGGACGGGATGCAGGTGCTGGAAAGGATCAAGGGGGGGCGCCGCAGCGAGGCGGTGGTGATGATGACCGCCCACGGCAACGAGGATGTCGCCGTGGAGGCGATCAAGAGGGGGGCGATCGACTACATCGCCAAGCCCTTCTCCACCGAGGACCTGGTGAAAAAGGTGGAACACGCCATCCTCCTCAACCGGACCCGCCAGGAAAACCAGAGGCTGCAGCAGAAGCTGGAGGAGGAACGGAAGAAGACCGAGGCGATCCTCCAGGGGATGGCCGACCTGCTGATCGCCGTTGACGAGCAGGGTAAGGTCATGACCGTCAACCGCAGGGCCGAGGAGGTCCTGGGGATAAGCCGCGCCACCGTGACCGGCGCAGCGGTCGGAGAGGCCCTGAAGGCGGACATTCCAGAGCTCCCCTGCCTGGTGGCGCTCCGGAGTGCCGCCCCCTGCCTCGACGTGGCGTACACCATCCTCCTGAACGAACGGCGCATCCCGGTGCTGGCGAGCGCCACCCCCCTGTTCAACCCCGCCGGCCAGCTCACCGGCGCGGTGGAGATCATCCGCGACATGTCCCGGCTCAGGGCGCTGGAGCAGGACAAGGAGGACTTCGTCAGCATGCTCTCCCACGACCTGAAGACCCCGATCACCTCCATCGTCGGCTCCCTCGATCTGGTGCGCGAGGGACGGCTCGGGGCGATCAACGAGGAGCAGAAGTCGTTTCTGGACACGGCGGTGGAGAGCTGCGACGAGATGGTGGAGATGATCGACACCCTGCTCGATGTCCAGAAGTTCGAGGCGGGGAAGATGGTCCTGGCGTTTCGCCCGGAAGAGCCGCAGCTCCTGATCCAGCGGACCATGACCAGGTTCCGTCCCGTGGCCAGGCGCGCCGGGCTCGGCCTCCGGTCGACCATCGGCGCCCAGCTCCCCGCCATCCTGGCGGACCGGGGCAAGTTTTCCCGGCTCCTCAACAACCTCCTGACCAATGCCGTCAAGTTCACCCCGGAGGGGGGGGAGATCGAGCTCGCGGCGAAACTGGCGGAAGAGCCGGCGTCTTTCCGCGGGCGGATCCCGGAACAGCTCTACCCGGGCCTTAAGCTGCCGGATAGCGGCGCCTTCCTGCAGATCAGCGTCCGGGACAGCGGGATCGGCATCCCGGCCGGGGCGCTGGCGACCATCTTCGACCGCTACGTCCAGGCGAAGAGCCGCAAACTCGCCAAGGCGCAGGGGACCGGGCTCGGGCTCACCTTCTGCCGCAAGGTGATGGACGCCCACCACGGCTACATCTGGGCGGAAAGCACCGAAGGGAAGGGGAGCACCTTTTATCTTCTCTTTCCGCTGGAATAAAACTGAATGTAGGGGCGAGGCATGCCTCGCCCTTTTCTCTAGGTGCAAAAATCCTGGGCGACGCATGCGTCGCCCCTACATTGTCCAAATCCTTATGACACCAGCAATCGTCCTGCACGGCATCACCAAGACATACGGCGCGCTTACGGCGGTGGATGATTTCTCCCTCGAGGTGGAGCGGGGGGCGATCTTCGCCCTCCTGGGCCCCAACGGGGCGGGCAAGACCACCCTGATCAGGGTCCTCACCACCCTGCTCCGCCCCACCGCGGGCGACGCCATGGTGGAAGGGCGGAGCGTGCTGACCGAGGGGAGGGAGGTGCGCCGCCTGATCGGGGTGGTCCCCCAGGAGAACAACCTGGACCGCTACCTGACCGCCCGGGAGAACCTGGTCCTCCATGCCAGGATGCACGGGATGCGCCCCGCCGAGTACAACCGGGTGATCGACGAGCTGCTGGAGCTGACCGGTCTCGGCGGCCGGCAGCACGATTTCCCCGACACCTATTCCGGCGGGATGCAGCGCCGGCTGGTGGTGGCGCGGGCACTGGTCCACCACCCCCGGGTCCTGTTCCTCGACGAGCCGACCACCGGCCTCGACCCCCAGTCGCGGCGGGCGGTCTGGGATTACATCCAGACGCTGCGGGCGCGGATGACCATCTTCCTTACCACCCACTACATGGACGAGGCCGACACCCTGTGCGACCGGATCGTCATCATGGACCACGGCAGGCCGCTGGTGGACGGCAGCGCCGCCCAGCTGAAGGAGGCGCTTGCCCATTCCCACCTCTACGAGGTGGAGGTGAGGAGGGACGCCGACCGGTACGAAACAGTGCTGCGCGGGCTGCCGTTCGTGGAATCGGCGGAGCGGAGCGGCAACCTGTTTCGGCTGGCGCTGACCGGGGAGGAGGCCCTGAAGCCGCTCATGGACGCCATCGGCAGTGCGGACATCAGGAAGATTTGTCTGCGGGAGCCGTCGCTGGAGGATGTGTTTATTGAGCTGACGGGGAAAAAGGTGCGGGAGTGAAATCGGTTTAACGTTCAGGGAGGACCTACGGGACTTATAGGACCTATAAGTCCCGTGGATCCCATAAGTTTTAGAACGTTGAACCTGGAACCACGGGGTTACTAATGTTCAGAGGTGCTTTTTCCATCTGGGGCCGGGACATGCGGGTGCTGCGGCGGAGCCTCTTCTCCGAGCTCCTGGCGGTGATCGCCTACCCCCTCACCCTCTACCTCGCCTTCGGCATCGGCCTCAAGGGGTACATCGCCGACGTTGAGGGGGTCCCCTACGCCCTGTTTATCGCGCCGGGGCTGATCTCGATGACCGCGGTGAACGCCGCCTTCGACGAGAGCGCCTGGAGCATGTGGTTCCACCGCCGGGTGCAGCACACCATCGAGGAGTACCGGGTCAACCCGATCACGGTGTACGACATCGTGATCGGCAAGATCTTCTCCGGCTTCTGCCAAGGGGCGATCAAGGGGGTGGCGGTGGCCGCGGTGATCTTCCTGATGACCCCGTTCCGCTTCCCATTCCCCCATCTGCTCGCCTACCTGTTCTTCATCATCCTCGGCTCGATGATCTTCTCCTGCCTCGGCACCATCTGCGGCACCACCATCGACAAGCCGGAGAACATCGGCCGGGTCCAGGCGGTGGTGATCGTGCCCCTCATCTTCATGGCCGGGATCTTCTTCCCCCTCTCCTCTTACCCCGCCGCCATCCTCCCCGCCATCCGGGTCCTCCCCACCACCGCCATCTTTGAAGGGGCGCGCCAGGCCCTCCTGAAGGGGGGGATCGAGGGGGGCTACGCGGCGATCCTCATCGCCACCGCGGCGGTCAGCTTTGTCCTGGCGGTCTGGATCTTCAACAAGAAAATCGAGGAGTAGCCGAAGCAGCGCGGCAGCGCAGAAGGCGGGAAGCGCAGAGGGTGGCAAGGTTTTTCAGTGAAACTGCTTGAGTTTTCCGCCCTTTCTATAGTAGGATTGTAAAGTTAACGAGTCAATAACGGCAGGGAAAACCCTGTCCACTGCAATTTGAGCTGAGGAAACGGCCAATCTGCCGTTTCCCTGGAGAGATGATGGCTGAAGAATTCATACCCAAATGGATCGCCTGGGAAACCACCCAGAAGTGCAACCTGAAGTGCGTCCACTGCCGCTGCTCGTCCGACATGACCTCCTCCGAGGGTGACTTCACCACCGAGGAGGGGAAGAAGCTCCTCAAGGAGATCGCCGACTTCTCCAAGCCGGTGGTGGTGCTCTCCGGCGGCGAGCCGCTGTTGCGCAAGGACATCTTCGAGCTGGCCGGCTACGGCACCTCGCTCGGCCTGCGCATGTGCATGGCCACCAACGGCGCGCTGGTCACCGACGAGGTCTGCGAGCAGATGAAGAAGGCGGAGATCAGGATGGTGTCGCTCTCCCTGGACGGCTCCACCGCCGCGGTCCACGACGACTTCCGCTCCTGCCCCGGCGCCTTCGACGGGGTGGTGCGGGCGGCGGAGCACTTCCGCCGGCACGGCATCAAGTTCCTGGTCAACTCCTCCTTCACCAAACGAAACCAGCACGACATCGCCAACACCTTCAAGGTCGCCAAGAGCCTGGGCGCCACCGCCTGGTACATGTTCATGATCGTCCCGACCGGCCGGGGCGAGGAGATCATGAGCGAGCTGATCTCCAAGGAGGACTACGAGGAGATCCTCGACTGGCACTACCAGCAGGAGAAGCTGGAGGACGAGATCCTGATGCGCCCCACCTGCGCCCCCCATTACTACCGGATCGTCCCCCAGAAGGCGAAGGCCGAAGGGGTGAAGTTCGAGCGCCGCTCCCTCACTTTCTCCACCGGCGGCGGCAAGGGGTGCATAGCGGCCCAGTCGATCTGCCTGATCGACTGCTTCGGCAACGTCAAGCCCTGCTCCTACTTCCACCGCACCGCGGGCAACGTGAAGCAGACCCCGTTCCGGGAAATCTGGGAGAACTCGGAGATCTTCCAGGACCTGCGCAACTTCAAGGCGTACAAGGGGAAGTGCGGCGAGTGCGAGTTCATCAACGTCTGCGGCGGCTGCCGGGCCCGGGCCGATGCGGTCTATGGCGACTACATGGCGGAAGAGCCGTTCTGTAATTACGTCCCGATCCGGATACAAAAACAGCAAAAAGCCTAAAAACGATTTGCCACAGAGGGCACAGAGGACACAGAGAAAGGCTATAAGGTTTTAAACTCTACCAAGGGTTTAGATTTTCCTCTGTGCTCTCTGTGTCCTCTGTGGCAAAAAGCTTTTGAATTTCCAAGGAGGGTTACTCATGAATACACGTTTTCTCGACGCCTGCTGGGGCAAACCGGTTGACCGCACCCCCGTCTGGCTGATGCGCCAGGCAGGACGCTATCTCCCCGACTACATGCGGGTGCGCAGCAAGTGCACCTTTCTCGAGCTGTGCAAGACCCCGGAGCTGGCCGCCGAGGTGACCATCCAGCCGGTCGACATCCTCGGGGTGGACGCCGCCATCCTCTTCTCCGACATCCTCACGCCGGTGGAGCCGATGGGGCTGAAGCTCGACTTCGTCCCCGGCCCGGTCTTCGAAAACCCGGTCAGGACCATGGCCGACGTGGAGGCCCTGCGCATCCCCCAGATGGAGCAGGACGTCCCCTATGTCCTGGAAACCTTGAAGATCCTGCGCCGCGAGCTGGCCACCAAGGTGCCTCTGATCGGCTTCGGCGGCGCCCCCTTCACCCTTGCCTGCTACATGGTGGAGGGGAAGGGGTCCAAGGACTTCGCGGCGCTGAAAAGGATGATGTACGCAGAGCCGGAGGTCTACGCCGCTCTCATGGAAAAAATCACCACCATGGACATGGAATACCTGAACGCCCAGATCAAGGCGGGCGCCCAGGCGATCCAGATCTTCGATACCTGGGGTGGCATGCTCTCCCCTGCTGATTACGAGCGCTACGTCCTCCCCTACACCACCCGGCTGATCAACGGCCTGGACCGGACCAACGTGCCGGTCATCCACTTCGTCAAGGGAGCGGGTACCATGCTCGACATCGTCAAGCAGGCGGGGGGCGATGTTATGGGTCTCGACTGGCACGTGAACCTTGGCAAGGCGAGGGACATCCTCGGCGACATGGCGGTACAGGGGAATCTCGACCCGACCGTTCTCTTCGCCCCCAAGGAGATCATCGAGCGGGAGGTGAAGCGGGTTCTCGCCGAGAACGCCGGCCGGCCGGGGCTCATCTTCAACCTGGGTCACGGGATACTCCCCACGGTGCCGCCGGAGAACGCGATCTACATGGTCGAATGCGTGCACCGGTTGTCGCAGAAATAATAAGTCAGAAAAGGGCGGTCCGAAAGGCCGCCCTTTTTTTCTCTGAAAAACGTGACTATTAGTGGAGCACGAGGCAAAAATGAAAGGCCCGCCATTACGGCGGGCCTCTGTTTTCTGTTCTTCTCGGTTTCCCTTTTCAAGGGTCTTTTCCGGCTATTGCCACAGCCGGATCGATACTCATGTCTGTTTCAGATTCCTGCCCGGTGGAGTTTTTTCGATAGTTTCGCCCTCCTTTTATCCGACAGTCTGTTACAGGTAGCTACCTGGTGAAACTATAACACCGGCAGCAGCAAATTTACAGTCTGTCGGAAAAAATTTTTTCCGTGTATAATGCAAAATTTGCGCAAGAGATGGAGGAGGTTCCGTCTATGCACTCTTTGCCGAAATTTGTGACGACCGTCACCCTTGCCGTGGCTCTGCTCGCCGCCCCTGCCGCCCCTGGTTTCGGGGCGACCGGCTGTCCGCCGACGGAGCCGGATGAGGTCGGACCGTTCTACAGACCGGGCGCCCCCACCAGGGCGAAGATCGGCGAGGGATACCTTCTCACCGGGTCGGTCCGCTCCTCGGCCGACTGCAAGCCCGTCGCCCGGGCGCGGATCGAGGTCTGGCAGGCAGGACCGGGCGGCCGCTACGACGACGCCCACCGGGCGACGCTCCATGCCGATGCCAACGGGAATTACCGGCTGGAGACGGATTTCCCGCCCCCCTACATGAGGCGCCCTCCCCACATCCACATCCTCGTGGAGGCCCCGGGGTTCCGGCGCCTGATCACCCAGCACTATCCTGCGCCGGGGGGCAGGGAGGCGACCTTCGACCTGGTCCTGATCCCGGCGCAGCAGTGATCTCCCCCAGGGGAGGGGCAAAAATGAAAGGCCCGCCAATCCGGCGGGCCTTTCGCTTTCTCTGCTGCCTTGCCCCTGTCACCCAGGGTCATGCCGGCTGCTGGTGCCGCCGGCTCGGGTACTGCCTCATCCTCGGGATTTGGTTCCTCGATTCCGGCTACCTCCTTTGGCAGCGATTTCAGGTAGCTACCCTGCTGAAAGTATACCACAGATGCCGGAAAAGAAAGCGAGCCGGATATTTTTTGCTCCCGGCCGGGAACTGGCGGTTTTCCCGTTGAGTGGTAAACTGTCTGCATGAGGAAGGGGTTGTCCCCCGCCGTCAAATCATGAACCAGGAGCAAAAAGGAGGTACGCCATGAAAAGACTGGTTGCGCTTTTGCTGTCAGTATCCCTTGCCGCTACTTCGCTGGCAGGCTGTTACGGGAAGTTTGCCCTCACCAAGAAAGTCTATGCCTTGAACGGCGAGGTGAAGGACAAGTATCTGAGAAGCCTCGTCACCTGGGTATTCGTGATCGTCCCCGTTTACGGGGTATCCGCTCTGGCGGACTTTATCCTGTTCAACACCATCGAGTTCTGGAGCGGCAACAATCCGGCAGCGGCAAATGAGAAGGATTTCTACTATGTCGACAATGGCGAGTATTATCACGTCAAGGCGGAAAAGGCGGGAGTGACCGTGCGCTACACCATCGATCACTTCAGAGAGCACAAGCACGTCGATACCCTGGTGATCGCCTGGGATACTAAGACCGGCAATTCCACCTCGATATTCAGAGAGCCGGACAGGACCACCGAATTTGTCGCCACCAACGGACTGAACGGGGTAACGGTCGAAAAGAGCGTCAACGGTGTCGCCGAGGGGAAACAGGAACATCTGGCATCCTACCGTTAGTTCCGCGAAGATCACTTCCCGATCCAATGGTCGGGGGGCACAGGTTCAGGAAGGGGGGGGGCGAACAGGCCCCCCCCTTCTTTTTCCATGGCCATTGCCGTAAAGAAACGGTCGCAAACACCCGTTGCATCTGTTATAGTGTGCAGCGAAGCTGGCGGGCTTCGACGGCAGATA
>JAMPXD010000079.1 GCA_023701365.1 Geobacteraceae bacterium | reverse complement strand
CCCCCGCGGCGTCCTCGTGGTTCAGCCAGACCACCTGCCCCCCCCGGGAGAGGGTGAGCATCCGCAGGTTGTCGCTGTAAGTGGAGTGGATGCTCCACTTGCCGTGGGGGGTAAGGAAGTTGAGCACCAGGCCGGTCTCACCCTCGGTCTCGTCCAGGAGCACCGGGTCGATTCGCCCCTTGAAGGTGGGGAGCCCCTCGTGGAACTGGCCGTAGTACGGGTGGTCGAGGTAGAGGGACTGGCGGCCGGAGAGGGTCCGCCACGGCACGCCATGCTCCACGTTGAGGGTGTAGGGGGCGTAGGGTCGGCCGTTGTTGACCAGCCCGCTCCAGACCGGAGTGCTGATGAAGCGGCGCGGCTTCTGGGTGATCTCCTCCCAGGTCATGCGGAAGTCGCGGGAGCCTTCGGCGATCCGGGCCAGCGGCTTGCCGACCCGCTTCTCCAGGTTGAGGTAGGCGCGATGGGCCAGCTCGCCGTTGGTCTCCGGCGCGAGCGCGAGGATCACGTCGGCCACCACTTTTTCATCCTCCAGGTCGACGTAGCTCTTCCCGTTCCAGCTGCGGGTCGGCATCTCCTCAAGGAGCTTCGCGTGGACGTCGTCCGCCTCCCAGTTTACCCCGTGGGCGCCCAGGTGGCCGATGGCGGGGCCGAGCGACATGAAGCGGTCGTAGAGGTTCACGTAGTCCCGCTCCACTATGGCGAGGTTCGGCATGGTCTTGCCGGGGAGCGGCTCGCACTCGCCGAGCTTCCAGTCCCTGACGTGCCGCTGGGCGATCTCCCCCGGCGTGTCGTGGAGGAGCGGCGCGGCGATGACGTCCTTCATCGGGGTCGGCAGGTGTTTCGCCGAAAGCTCACTCACCTTTTTGGCGATCAAGCTGAAGGTCCGCCAGTCGGACTTCGACTCCCACGACGGCGGTACGGCGGCGTCCATGCAGTTGACGAAGGAGTGCATGTCGGTGGTGTTCAGGTCGGATTTCTCGTACCAGGTGGCCGCCGGCAGGACGATGTCGGAGTACATGGCCGAGGTGTCCATCCGGAAGTTCAGGTCCACCACCAGGTCAACCTTCCCCTCGGGGGCCTTGTCGTGCCAGACGATGTCCTTGACTTTCCCCTTGGCCGCCTCCCGGGCGGTGCAGGCAGCGTTGGGGGCGCCGAGCACGTGCTTGAGGAAGAACTCGTGCCCCTTGGCGCTGGCGGAGATGGCGTTGGCCCGCCAGATGAACCAGACCTTGGGGGAGTTCCCCGGACCGTCCGGGTCCTCGACGGCGAAGCGGGTCTCCCCGCTCTTGAGGCGGCCGACGAGCCAGGCGCGGATCTCGTCGTCGGTTTCCGCCCCCGCCGCTTTCGCCTCCTCCATGAGCCGGAGCGGGCTGTCGTTGAAGTGGGGGGCGAAGGGGAGCCAGCCGAGCCGGACCGCCTTGGCGTTGAAGTCGGCGGCGTGGAGCGGCATTTTCTCGCCGGTTTCGGGCTTGAAGTAGTCGACGAAGCTCCGGTCGTAGCGCCACTGGTCCGAGTGCATGTACCAGAAGCTCGGCGTGTTCTGCAGCCGCGACGGCTTCACCCAGTCCTGGGCCATGGCGATGGAGGTCCAGGGGGCGAGCGGCACCACCTTTTCCTGGCCGACGTAGTGGGCAAGCCCGGCGCCGTTGCGGCCGACGCTGCCGGTCAGGATCAGGGAGGTGATGGCGGCCCGGTAGATCAGGTCGTTGTGGAACCAGTGGTTTATCCCGGCGCCGGTGATGATCATGTTCCGGCCGCCGCTCTGCTCGCCGTTCGCGCCCCATTCGCGGGCTATTTTGATGAGGGTCGCGGCGTCGATGCCGGTATGCTTCTCCTGCCACTTCGGGGTGAACGGGGCGTCGGCATCGTACCCAGCGGGGTAGTCCCCCGCAAGGCCCCGGGAAACGCCGAACTGGGCCATGAGGAGGTCGAAGACGGTGGTGACCGTCACCTCCCCCCCCTTGGTCATGACCCTCCTGACCGGCACCTCCCGGAGCGCGTCCGGCTCCCCCTCGAAACAGAAGCGGACCGGGCGGGTCTCGTGGCCGAAGAAGGAGAGGCGGCAGTCGATATCCCCGCCGTCCACCATGTCCCGCATGTCCAGGTTCCAGTTACCCTCCGCCTTGCTCCAGCGGGAGCCGAGGCTGCCGTGGGGAATCCGCACCTCCCCCGCGCCGTCGGCCACGCACAGGGTCCATTCGGCATGCTCGATTTCCGCGCCCCGCTCCAGCTCGCCCGCCCGGAGGAACTCCCCCTGCCGCCAGTGCCCCTCACCCTGTCCCTCTCCCGGAGAGGAAGGGGTGAGCTTGACGAGGAACGGGAGGTCGGTGTAGCGGCGGACGTACTCCTCGAAGAACTGGACCTGCCGGTCGGCATAGAACTCCTTGAGGAGCACGTGGTTCAGCGCCATCCAGAAGGCGCCGTCGTGCCCCTGCTCAACCGGCAGCCAGGCGTCGGCGAACTTGCTCGCCTGGCTGTAGTCGGGCGACATGACCACCACCTTGGCCCCCCGGTAGCGGGCCTCGGTCATATAGTGGGCGTCGGGAGTCCGGGTCATCGGCACGTTGGAGCCGCACAGCACGATGTACGAGGCGTTGTACCAGTCGGCCGATTCGTTGACGTCGGTCTGCTCCCCCCAGACCTGGGGAGAGGCGGGTGGGAGGTCGCAGTACCAGTCGTAGAAACTCATGGCCACGCCGCCGAACAGCTGGAGGAAGCGGGTCCCGGCCGCGTAGCTGATCATCGACATGGCGGGGATCGGGGTGAAGCCGATCACCCGGTCCGGGCCGTGCTTCTTGGCGGTGTAGACGGTCGAGGCGGCGATGATCTCCACCACCTCCTCCCACGCACCCCGCCGGAAGCCCCCCATGCCGCGCTTGCCGGTGTAGGCCTTGCGCGCCTCGGGATTCTCCACGATGCTCCCCCAGGCCTCCACCGGGTCGTCGAAGCGGCTCTTCGCCTCCCGCCACTGGTCGAGGAGGGCGCCGCGCACGTAGGGGTACTTGACCCGCATCGGGCTGTAGAGGTACCAGGAGTAGCTGATCCCCCGCGGACAGCCGCGCGGCTCGTGGTTGGGGATGGTGCCGTCGAACTGGGGGTAGTCGTTGGCCTGGAGCTCCCAGCCGACGATCCCGTCCTTGACGTGGACCATCCAGCTGCAGCCGCCGGTGCAGTTTACGCCGTGGGTGCTCCGCACCACCTTGTCGTACTGCCAGCGGTTGCGGTAAAACTCCTCCCAATCCCGGTCCGCCGGGGCATGATCGTCTTTGATCCGCTCATGGGACATTATCTGATCCTCCTCTTGTAGAGAGTCAAGCCGGCGAGCAACACCACCAGGATTCCCGCGCCGGCCGCGGGGAACAGCCGGGGCTCCCCGCCACCCTTTCGGGCGGCCGCGTCCCCGGCAAAGGCGATGAGCGCGGTGATCTCCTCATCGGTCAATGGCCTGTCGGCGTAGATCTTCTTCATGGTCGGAAACTTGAGGGACTTCAGCACCCCCCGCATCCCCTGCTCACCCATCCCCTCGTAGATGTAGGTGAGGTCGGCGGCCAGGTTCCCCCCCGCGACCCCCGGATAGGTGAAGGCGTGGCAACCGACGCAGGGCGCCCCCCCCTTGGCGAGGCGCCTCGCCCCGGTGAAGAGCGCCTTCCCCTGGGCGACAAGCTCGGGGGTTGCCGCTATTTCCCCTTTCGGGGCCGGCTGCTCCTCCGCCGGCTTCGCGGCCACCGGCGCAGCCGCCGGCGCTCCCCCCTTCAGGTAGGCGATGATCTTGCGGGCATCGTCGCGGCCGAGCCCCAGGTTCGGCATCTCGTAGCCGTACTTTTTCACCAGCTCGAGTTGGACGGTATCCTTCTCCGCAGCGAGCCTGTCCGGCTCGACGATGACCCGCGTGAGCCAGGCTTCGCTCCGCTTCGCCGCGACCCCCTTCAGGTCAGGCCCCCCCGAGTCGCCGCCGCCGATGGTGTGGCAGCCGGCGCACTGCTTGTCGAAGAGCTCCTTCCCCTCATCAGCCCAGGCAGGGAGGTGGGCGAGGATTGCCAGCAGGGGAATGAGGCGGCTCAGCAGCTTGATGTCAACCATACGTCGGCCCTCCCAACTGTGTAGTCTGACGGCTCGCAAGCCGGATGCTTCCTTGTTCGTCGATGAAAACCGCGCATGCGCAGCGGGAAGCCGGACGAAACAATGGTAGCGCGATTATCGTGACAGACAATCATAAAACACTATTTTAGTGGTTGGTATTTGACTTGAGTCAAGAAAGCGGGGATAACTCCGGGGGAATTTTCGTGGTAAGGGGCGGGAGGGAACGGAAGGGGAAATCCGGGAGCGGATCACCCCAGCTCCAGCTGCTTCATCTTCTGCCACAGGCTCTTCCGGGAGATGTTGAGAAGCCGGGCGGCTTCCCCTTTCCTGTTGCCGGCGGTCCGCAGCGCCTCGGTTATCAGTTTTTTCTCGATCTCCCCCCGGGCGCCGGAGAGCGAGGAGGGTAGAGTCCCGGCGGAAAGGTCGGCTCCCCGGGGTGCAGCTCCGGAGAGCTGGAACTCCGCCGGCAGCTCCTCCAGGGTGAGCTGCCCGCCGCGGCAGAGCGCCACCCCCCGTTCGATGGCGTTTTCCAGTTCCCGGACGTTACCCGGATAATCGTACTCCATCAGGGCCTGCTTGACTTCCTTGGCCATCCCGTCGAGCGGCTTGTTCATGCTCCGGGAGAATTTTGCCAGAAAGAAGTCCGCCAGCGGCAGGATGTCCTCCCGCCTCTCCCGCAGCGGCGGGAGCCGGACCGGAATCACGTTGAGGCGGTAGAACAGGTCTTCCCGGAATTTCCCCTGCTCCACCTCACGGCGCAGCTCCTTGTTGGTGGCTACGATGATCCGCACGTCAACGCGGATCTCCCGCGCCCCACCGAGCCTTTCGACGGTCCGCTCCTGGATCACCCGGAGCAGCTTGGCCTGGGCCGTAAGGGGTATCTCGGCGATCTCGTCGAGGAAAATGGTCCCCCTGTGGGCCTGCTCGAACTTCCCCTTCCGCTCCCGGATGGCGCCGGTAAAGGCCCCCTTTTCGTGGCCGAACAGCTCCGATTCCAGCAGCGTTTCCGGCAGGGCCGCGCAGTTGACCTTCACCAGGGGATGGCCGCTCCGGTTGCTCTGCTGATGAATCGCCTTTGCCACCATCTCCTTGCCGGTGCCGCTCTCGCCGGTGATCAGGATGGTGGAATCGAGGCCGGCGGTGGCGCTGATCACCTGGAAAACCGGCTGCATCGCGGGGCTCCTGCCAATGATCTCGCCGAAGCCGCTTTCGAGCAGGACCTGTTCCCGCAGGGTGAGGTTCTCCTCCAGGAGCCGCTGTTTTTCCGTGATGTCGCGGCTCACCAGGAGCGTCCCGACATAGCCGCCGGTCTCGTTGCGGATCGGGTAGTAGCTGTTTTCGAAATACCTCCCCTTGACCTCGATCACCCTGGTGGAAAAGGGGATGGCGCCGTTTTTCAGACCGGCGACGAGCTTTCTGATTCTCCCCGCGGACATGGGGGAGTGGATCTCCAGCAGGTCCCTGCCGAGGTAGTTCTCGGCCCTGATCCCCCGGATCTCCTCGGCCGCCCGGTTGATGAAGGCCACCCTGTCTTCGCCGTCGGCAAAGATGATCCCCTCCCCCATGCTGGCAAGAATTGCCTGGCAGACGGACGTTGCGCACGATAGTCCCTGCTGTTCCATGAAGACCTCCGGCTGAATGTAACCCGATGGTAACATCAGCCGGCGCATTTTTCCAGAAGATTTTAATGCACGGCCGGCACCCAAGAGTGGCCATGCGCGCCAAACATGGAAAAGTCCCGGGCCTCGGCCCGCTTGCCGGAGACAGCCCGGTTTCCTGGAACGTTATCAATCTGTTGTTCGAGAGCAGCCTGCCATTAGCATTGACATCCGTCCGCTTTTCCTCTAATTTCCTACTGTAAAGTTATTTCATGCCAGGAGCACCCCATGTCTTTGCGCCTTTTTCTCCGCCTTTACCTCTGTCTCGGCCTTCTCTTCGTCGCCGGCTGCGCCACCACCCCTCCCCCTGCCGCCCCGCCGGAAGCCCTGCTCCAGGAAGGGGAGAACTCCTACGCGGCCCGGCGCTATGAGGACGCCATCGCCCAGTGGAAAAGAGTGAAGGAGGGGAGCGCCCCGCCGGAGCTGACCACCCGGGCGGAGCTCAGGATCGCCGACGCCCACTTTGCCAACAAGAGCTACATCGAGGCGGCGGCGGCCTACGAGGACTTCCGCAAGCTCCACCCCACCAACGAGAAGGCCCCATACGCCCTCTACAGGCTCGGCCTGAGCCACTTCAACCAGATGGGCGGGATCGACACCGAGCAGACCCCGGTGAAAAACACCGTGACCATGTTCGAAACATTCCTCAGCCAGTATCCCGCCTCGGAATACGCCGCCGAGATCCGTGACAAGCTGGAGATCTGCCGGACCAGGCAGCTCCAGTATGAAATCTATGTCGGCAGGTTCTACCTGAAGACGGGAAAATATCAGTCCGCCATCAAGCGGCTGGAGGAGGCCCTGGTGCTGTTTCCCCGGTCGCCGCTCCACGACGAGACCCTCATCTCCCTGGGGGAGGCCTATCTGCGCAGCGGGGAGAAAGCAAAAGGGGAGGAGATATTCACCCGTCTCATCAATGAATTCCCTGCGAGCAGGCATGCTGTAGAAGCGAGAAAGCTCCAGAAAAAGCTCTGACCTCCCGCCGGCCCGCTTCCTTTCGCAAGAGAAGCCCGGACCGTCCATCGGTCCGGGCTTCTTGCGTTGCACGGCCGGCGCAGCACAAAAGTGATTTTTTTTCATGGTAATCCGTGCTACCTTGATCCTCTATCCGGCAGTTCTTCTGGAGGCAGCATGATCCGTTTCCCTACCCCTCTGCATCTGATCGCGACCCTTTTTCTGTTCACCCTGACCGCCTGCAGCCACGGAGGAAAACAACCGATGGGTGATCCCGGGGAACCCTACCCTCTCCAATCTCCTCCCAAGGTCGGCGAGATCGTTCACCTGCCGACCGGCGCAGCGGTCACCCCGGCCCAGATGCTCTCCGTTGCCGGGGACGCGCGCATTGTCTACTTCGGCGAGACCCACGACAATCCCGCTTCGCACCGACTGGAGCTGCAACTCCTCCAGGGTCTGGCCGACCTCCACCCCGGCCGCCAGGCTCTCGGCATGGAGATGTTCGCCCGCTCCCAGCAGCCGGCCCTCGACCGCTGGGTCGCCGGCGAGCTCGACGAGAAGGCCTTCCTCAAGGAATCGCGCTGGTTCGATAGCTGGAAGATGGACTTCGCCTATTACCGCGACCTGCTGAACTTCGCCCGCGACCGGAAGATCCCGGTCATCGCCCTGAACGCGGAGAAGAGCCTGGTGCAGGCGGTGCGCAGCAAGGGCCAGGAACAGCTCAGCGCCGCGGAGCTTGCCCTGGTGCCGGAACTCGACCTGACCGATCCATACCAGCGCGCCATGGTGACGGCCATCTTCGGCGGCCACAGCCAGGGGGAGATGCAGCTCGAGGGATTCGTCCGCGCCCAGACATTGTGGGACGAGACCATGGCCGAATCGGTGGCCCGCTACCTGGCAAGCCCGGCCGGCAATGACAAGCACCTGCTGGTGATCGCCGGCGGCAACCACGTGAGACACGGCTTCGGCATCCCGCGCCGCGCCTTCCGCCGCCTCCCCCTCTCCTACATCCTGATCGGCGGCCGGGAGACGGAAATTCCGGCCGACAAGCAGGACCGGTTGATGAACGTCGAGCTCCCCGAGTTCCCCATGGTCCCCTACGACTTTGTCACCTTCCTCGCCTACGAGGAGCTGCCGGAAACGGGAGTCCGTCTCGGCGTGATGTTCGAGCCGGCGCCGGCCGGGCGGGGCCTGGTGGTCAAGGGGGTGTTGCCCGGCTCCAATGCCGAGCGCGCCGGCCTGAAGCAGGGGGACCTGCTGCTCGCCCTCGACGGCGAAGCCCTGGCGGACAGCTTCGATCTGGTCTACGCGGTGAGGCGGAAAACCCCGGGCGACCACGGCGCCCTCCGGGTCGAGCGCCAGGGGGAGGCCCTGGAGCTGGATGTGCTGTTCCAGGCCAGCGGGGGAGAGCATCCCCACGGCAAACAATGACCGCGCCCTGCCGGGGGAAGGACAGCGTGAAAAATCCCGCCGCCAGAATCGTTGCCATATACGCGCTGCTGTCAGTGTCATGGATACTGCTGTCCGACAGGCTGCTCCACCTGGCGGTCAGTGACCAGGCCCTGTTCACCACGATCTCCGTGGCCAAGGGGTGGGCGTTCGTATTAATAACCGCCTGGCTGCTGTACCTGCTGATCAACAAAGGATGCGCCGAACTGCAGCGGGCCGGCCATGATGCCACGAAAAGCGGAAAACTCCTGCAGAACGTCCTGGAGACCCTTCCCGTCGGCGTCTGGCTGATCGACCGGAACGGCGCCATCACCCAGGCAAACCCGGCGGGGCGGCGGATCTGGGGGGATGCCAGGCTCGTTGGCATCGAGAGGTACGGGGAGTTCAAGGGGTGGTGGCTGGCCAGCGGCAAACCGATCGAGGCGCTCGAGTGGGGGGCCGCGCGCGCCATCATGAAGGGGGAATCCTCGCTCAACGAGGAGATCGAAATCGAGGCCTTCGACGGCAGCCGCAAGATCATCCTCCACTCCGCCGTCCCCCTGCGTGATGAGCGGCAGGAGATCAGCGGGGCGATTGTCGTCAACCAGGACATCACCGAGAGGAAGAGGGCGGAGGGGAAAATACTGGAGTATCAGGAGCAACTCCGCTCCCTGGCTTCGGAACTGCTGCTGACCGAGGAGCGGGAACGGCGGGAGATCGCCACGACCCTTCATGACTATATCGGCCAGACCCTGGCCATAACCCAGATCAAGCTGGGAGAGCTGCGCGCCGCCGACCCGCACCAGGTCACCAGGCAGGTCGATGAAATCCGCGGGCTGATCGACCAGACGATCCGTTATTCCCGCTCCCTGACATTCGAGCTCTCCCCCCCCATCCTCTATGAGCTCGGCTTGGAGGCGGCCATATGCTCTCTCTGCGAAAAGTTCCGGGAACAGCACGGCATCCCCGTGGAGTGCGTCTACGACCAGGAGCACAAACCGATGAACGATGACATCAGGGTCCTGCTGTTTCAGGCGGTGCGGGAACTGCTGGTCAACGTCGGCAAACACGCCCGGGCCCGGTCAGTGCGGGTGACGTCGAGCAAAGAGGACGATGCCATCAGGATCACGGTCGCAGACGACGGGATCGGCCTCAATGCCGCGGAAAACGGCGTCCGCCTGCGCAAGGGGCACGGTTTCGGCCTGTTCAGCATCCGGGAGCGGCTGAGGTATTTCGGCGGGAGCATCGAGATAGAATCTGCTGCCGGTCACGGCACGCGGGTGACCCTGACGGCCCCGCTGGCAGAGGCAGCCAGGGGAAGCGAGGGGAGTGGATGAGCATCAGGATACTGCTGGCAGACGACCACAAGATTGTTCGCGACGGCCTGCGCAGCCTCCTCGAAAAGGAAGAGGGGATGGAGGTGATCGCCGAGGCGGATACCGGCAGAGCGGCGGTGCGGCTCGCCGCTCTGCTGGCGCCGGAGGTGGTCCTGATGGATATCGCCATGCCCGAGCTGAACGGCATCGAGGCCGCCCGCCAGATCATCGCCGCCGTTCCGGGATGCAAGGTGATCGCCCTCTCCATGCATGCCGACAAGCGGTATGTCATGGAGATGCTGAAGGCGGGGGCTTCCGGCTATCTCCTGAAGGACAGCGCCTTTGAGGAACTGGCCCACGCCATCCGCACCGCCCTCGACAACAGGACCTACCTGAGCCCGCAGGTGTCGGAACTCGTCATCGGCGACTACGTGCAGCAGCTGCAGAAGGGGAACGGTTCGGCCTTCTCCGTCCTGTCGCCCCGGGAACGGGAGGTCCTCCAGCTCCTGGCCGAGGGGAACAGCACCGCGCAGATCGCAGCTGGGCTCCATGTCAGCGTAAAGACCGTGGAAACCTACCGCCAGCACATCATGGAGAAGCTCAACATCCGCAACATCGCCGAACTGACCAAGTACGCCATCCGCGAAGGCATCACCTCTCTCTAGCCCGCAGCCGCCCCCCCCCATCTCCCCATCAGGGATTGCGAAGCCTAAATTCAGGGTTCCCCCGATTGCGTTTCCCCCCCCAATTAATCTAGCGTGATGCAGACGGAAACTGTTCGGCAAGGGACGGAGGCTGGCTGCTGCCGAGGAGAGTGAACGGCAGCTTGAGCGGGCCGGATTGGGCGAATGCAGGCTGTTGCGTTGCCGCTCCTGGTGATGCGGAACGGCAACTACCGATTCCGCACGAACCTGCCGGGTGAGTTAATCGGTGTAGCAGGAAAGGAAACCCATGAATAAAAATTCCCATGTTCTCGTCGTGGACGATGACCCGTTCACCCTGGAAACCTCGGTGCTGCTGCTGGAGGAATTCGGCTATCGCACGGTTGCCTGCAGCGATGCGAACGATGCCCTGATGACGCTCCGGGACGGGGCGGTCGATGTGGTCCTCACCGACATCAAAATGCCGCGGGTTTCCGGACTCGATCTCCTGGAGATGATCCACGCCGGGGACCCGGAGCTGCCGGTGATCCTGATGACCGGCCATGCCGAGCTGCACATGGCGGTCGAAGCGATCAACCGGGGCACCTTCGACTTCATCCTCAAGCCTTTCAAGCCGCTGCAGCTTGCCCACGCCGTCGGCAAGGCCGCCACTTACCGCCGGCTGATCCAGATGGAGAAAACCTACAAGCTTTCCCTGGAGGAGACGGTCCGGAAGAGAACCGAGGATATCGACAACGCCAGCAAAGAGATGATCATGCGCCTGATGGTGGCCGGTGAATACCGGGACGACGAGACCGGCAGCCATATCAGGCGGCTCGGCCTCTATGCAAAGACTATCGCCGAACACCTGCGGCTTCCCGCCGATTTCATCGAAGCGATAACGTTCGCCAGTTCGATGCACGATATCGGCAAGATAGGTATCCCGGACAGCATCCTGCTGAAACCGGGCTCCTTCACCGCCGAAGAGTTCCAGATCATGAAGGGCCATACCGTGATCGGCGAGAAGATCCTCTCCGATTCGTCCCACGCCAATATCCGGATGGCCGCCTCGATCGCCCTCAATCACCATGAGCGGTGGGACGGCAGCGGCTACCCGAACGGCCTGCAAGGGGAAGAGATCCCGATGGAAGGGAGGATCGTCATGCTGGTGGACCAGTACGACGCATTGCGCAGCAAGCGGCCGTACAAGGCGGCGCTTGACCACCCCGCGGTGACGCGGATCATCACCGAAGGGGACGGCAGGACCAAACCGGAACACTTCGATCCCGCCGTGCTGAACGCTTTCGTGCGGACAGCGCCGCAATTCGAGGAGATCTTCGACAACTCCCTGGAGCAGCCGGCAGCCGCTGCGCCGTGACCGAACTGCTGCGGTTCTGCTGAACGCAACCCGCCTCTGCAAGGCCCCGGGGAATGGCTTCCCGGGGCCTTTTTCGTGATGCGCGGCAGGCCGGTTGCGTACTCCCCGCCAACGGCTATAATTTCCCTGCCGCCCGCTACCGCAGAGAATAAGCGGTTAGCAGGATCAGCAGCAGGGGAAAAGACCATGGATTTTACACTGAGCGAGAGGCAGCAGCAGGTGCGGGAGCTGGCGCGGGACTTCACCGACCGGGAGATCATCCCGACCGCCCGGGAGAACGACGCGCGGGAGCGATTCCCCGCCGGGATCATCCGGCGGATGGGTGAGGCGGGGCTCCTCGGCGGGGTGATCCCGCCCCGCTACGGCGGCGCCGGGTTCGACCAGATCTGCGACGCCCTGATCTTCGAGGAGGTGGGACGCGGCTGCTCATCGGTCCGGACCACCCTGTCGGTGCAGGTGTCGCTGGTGGAGCAGCTGATCCTCCGCTTCGGCAGCGAGGCCCAGCGGCAGAAATACCTGCCGCGCCTCTGCCGGGGGGAGATCCTCGGCTGCTTCGCCCTCACCGAACCGGGGGCGGGGAGCGACGCCGCCGGGATCAGGACCCGGGCCGAGCGCCACGGCGACGGCTGGCTGCTGCACGGCAGCAAGGCCTGGATCAGCAACGGCAGCGTCGCGGACATCGCCATCATCTTCGCCCGGACCGACCCGGCCGGGGGGCACAAGGGGATCAGCGCCTTCCTGGTGGAACGGGGAGCCCCCGGCTTCACCGCCAGGGAGATCAGGGGGAAGCTGGGGCTGCGGGCATCCAGCACCGCCGGCCTCTCCCTCAGGAAATGCAGAGTGCCGCAAGACGCGCTCCTGGGTGAGGTGGGTGAGGGGTTCCGGATCGCCATGGCCGCCCTCGACAACGGCCGGTTCGGGGTGGCGGCCGGCTGCGTCGGGATCATGAACGGCTGCATCGACGCCTGCGTCAGATACGCCCGGGAGAGGCGGCAGTTCGGCCGGCCAATCGCCTCCTTCCAACTGGTGCAGGACATGATCGCCCGGATGGTGGTGGACCGCGATGCGGCGCGGCTCCTGGTCTACCGGGCGGGCGAGCTGAAGGACCGGGGGGTGGAGAACACCCTGGAGACCTCCATCGCCAAGTACTTCGCCAGCGAGGCGGCGGTCCGGGCGGCCAACGACGCCATCCAGGTCCACGGCGCCAGCGGCTATTCCAATGCCCACCCGGTGGAGCGTTTTCTACGGGACGCCAGGGTGGCCACCATCTACGAGGGGACCTCGCAGATCCAGAAGCTGATCATAGGCGAGCATGTGCTGGGAGTGAAGGCGTTCACCTGACTCGGCAAGGAGGGGAAATGACACTGGACCCGCAGAGACTCCGGATCGAGGGGACTTATCAGCAGAAGCAGCCCGGTTATTTCATGCAGCGGGTCAAGGTGCCGGGAGAGGTCCTCTCGGCGGAGCAGGCGCTCAAGGTCGCCGGGATCGCGGAGCGTTTCGCCGGCGGTCTCCTCCATCTCACCACCCGCGCCAGCATCGAGTTCCACTGGCTCAATGAGGAAAATCTCGCCGAAGTGGCGCGGATGCTGGCCGCCGTGGGGCTCACCGGGCGGGGGGCCTGCGGCGGGGCCGTGCGCGGAGTGGTCTGCGGCACCCCCTTCCTCGAAGGCTTCCCCACCACCCAGGTGCTGGCGCGCAAGCTCCACCATCACTTCACCCAGAACCCCCACTTCGAAGGACTCCCGAAGAAATTCAAGATCGGGGTGGATGCCGGCTACCGGGACTCCCGGCACCTGATCCAGGATGTGGGCCTCGTGCTTGCAGGGGTAAACGGGGGAACGGAGTGCTACGACGTCTGGGTCGCGGGGGGGCTCGGACGCGAGCCGCAACCGGCCTTCCTCCTCGAAGAGAAGGTTGCCGGGGAAAGGATCATCCCTCTCATCGAGGCGATCGTCACGGTCTACCAGCGGCACACCCCGCAGGGGAAGCGCCTCAAGCATCTGCTCAGGGAGCGGGGGGAGGAGGGGCTGCGCGAGCTGCTCCGGGAGGAGCTCGCCGGCAAGGGGCCCCTTGCACTTCCCGACGGCTTCGCCAAGGGGCTGACTGCGCCGCCGGCCACTTCACCGCCGCGCATCGAGGCACGGGTGTTCGCCGGCGAGCTGACGGCCCCCCTGCTCCGCCGGCTGGCGGAGATCGCCACCCTTCACGCCGGCGGCTTCATGGTACTCACCTGCGAGCAGAACGTGGCGTTTCATCCTGAGCAGCCGGCCGGAGCGGCAGGAGCCGCCACCCTCCTGGCCGCGGCGGGGTTCAGCGGGGAAGCAAAGGAGGAGCGGGTAACCTTCCAGGTCTGCCCGGGGAGTCACGAGTGCCGGCTCGGGCTCGCCCCGACCCGCGACATCGCCCGGGAGCTCCTCGCCGCCATGGGGGAGAAGGGGGAAGCTCTCTCCTGGGCCATCAGCGGCTGCCCGAACTCCTGCGCCCAGCCCCAGCTTGCCGAGGCGGGGATCATAGCGGTGAAGCTAGTCAAGGAAGGGGACGGCGGGCGCACCCCCCGTTTTGACCTCTACCGCCGGAACAGTGCGGAAGCCTTCGGCATCCCGGTCCGCCAGGGGCTCACCCGTGCGGAGCTGATCGAGGCAGTGCGGGAGCTCGGCTGACACGGAGTCAGGCGCGCAAGCCCACAGAGCGGAAGCGGTTTCGCTCACAAACGAGAAAAACCGTCTCTCGCCCGCTCACTCTGTTCGCTTGAGCACGCAGAGATCACGGAGAAGAACCTTAAGTTCTTTTGATTTGTCGATTTGCTCTGTGCGCTCTGCGAGCTCTGTGAGAGAGAGTTTTTGACCTGCTTGGTTCCGGTCACTCTGTCTAGGGTCTTCCGGAGATGATCTCGGCCAGCTCCGCCTCATAGGCGCCGATCAGGACCTTGAGCTGCCTGATCCGGTCATCGAACCTCCCCTGGAGACCATCGTAGAGGCCGGCCAGCTCCCGGGACCGGTCCATCGCCCGCAGCGTCCCTGCAGGGCTGATCCGCGACCGCTTCCGGTCGAGTTCGTCGATCATCCTCCCCAGGCGCCTGATCCCCCCTTCAAAAGTCCGGATCACCCGGCGGTACGCCTCGGCGACGGCCGCCCCGTCGCGGGGGAGCATTGCGGCCACGGCGCGGAGCGCCTCATATTCCTCCCCCTTCAGGGCGAGCCAGTCCCCCTGCCAGCGGGCCCGTTCAATCATCACCGCATAGTGCTTGAGGATATCCTCGTCCAGGTCGGGGAGGGAGAGCAGCTCACCCTGCACCACCCTGACCTCGATCCGGAGACGTGCCGCCTCCTCTTTCTCCTTCTCGGAGGGGGGACGCTGCCGGTCGGAGAGCCTTTTCTCGAGCAGGGCGAGCCGCTCCCCCAGGTCGGCGAACAGCGCCTGCAACAGCAGCCGCCGATCGATGATCCCGGCGAGCCGTTTCTG
>JAMPXD010000078.1 GCA_023701365.1 Geobacteraceae bacterium | reverse complement strand
TGCATGGTTAGGGATAAGCGCCCATGCAAGGCACTCAGTTTCTGTTGCCGACAATAAGTCTTTGAGTCGTTTGGCAAAAAAATGCCGGTCCGTGTCATCAAGAAATATTTTGCGTTTCTCGATTCCCCGCACTATTACGTGCTGTAATACACCTGGTGCATCTAATCTTGATTTGCGTGGCATGCGGTCTTTTTAACATGTTAGCATAGTTAAGTCAACAAGCAAACAACGTCCCCTTTAGGTTCCTTTAGGTTCCGCTTTAGGTTCCCTCATCAGCTCATCGCTCATGCTCCTTGCCAAGAGACTGCTTCTCCAGATTTGCCAAAATCGCTGCAAACGTCTGAGTGACCAGATCATTAGAATCAACCGGCTGCGGACCGCCTTTAATAGTAATGGCGGCATCTCTGATGGCTGCGGCGACGGTCAGGTTCGAAGCGATTATCATCTTTGCTTCCTTTGAAAGTTCGAACATTGAAATCCTTCTTTGATTGAGCAGGTGCCATATTGGGAGCAACTACCATGAAGAGTGCCTCGCCAGAATTATACCTGCGAAAAATCATGTTACAATTGAGAACGACGATGACGACAGCCCGCGCCAGGTCAACGTCACAGATCAGCACGTCTCAGTCTGAACAGCAGCGAAAGGAGAATGACAATGGCTAAGGAATACACCATTACGTTGCACGAACCTCCCACTACCCATGTCATCCGTGAAGGAATGGTGCAGCATCTGAACCAGGTGGCGCAAGACGGGTGGAAGATGGTTAATGTCGTCAAAGAGAGCGGTTATTACTATTTCTTCTGGGAAAAGGATTGATGGGGAGGCGGTCGTGGCGAAAGCATATACGTTAACTACCAGGCATTACCCGGTAAATGATCTCCAGGCACTTGATTTACAGGATCACCTGGATCGGATAGTGAAACAGTTCCCAAAGAAGTTCTAGCCAATCACGTGATTTCAATTACTGGAGGTGCGACATGAACAAGATTTATTGGCTGGCCGCCATAACGGCAACATGTATACTGTTGGCGGTAATAATGGCAAGCTGCGGCGGCGGTGGCGGTGACGGCGGTACAACAACGGTTGTCGATCTGACCCGGGCAAATGCCTTGGAGATGGTCGACGCGGGGAAGCAGACCTTCCGCTTCGATACCTTTGGCGATGAAGCCTTCTGGGGGGACACCCTCAAGCTCCACCAGGCGATCGAGGGGAGCAGGTTCGGCGGGGTGGGGGCTGGTGTGAGCCCAAAGACCGCCCTCGCCGTAGGGCTCAAGGTCGACGTGGATGCCCTCCCCCCGGACCTGGTCGACCAGCTGAAAAGCGGCACCCTCGATCTTGACGACCCGGCCAACACGCTGGCGCTTATCAAGCTGAACGCGGTCCTCGGAATTACCGGGTTCTTCAACCCGGACGGAAGCATGAAGTCGATCGGCATCCAGTGCGCCTTCTGCCACTCCACGGTTGACGATTCGCTCGCCTCCGGCATTGGTCACCGCCTTGACGGCTGGGCCAACCGTGATCTCAATGTGGGGGCGATCGTGAACCTCTCTCCCGATTTGAGTGCCGTTGTCGCCCTCCTGGGGGTCGATGATGCAACGGTGCGAGCAGTCCTGAACGGCTGGGGGCCGGGCAAGTTCGACGCCCAGCTTTTTATGGACGGCAAGGCCGCCAAACCCGGCGGAGCACTGGGGTCGTCTGCGACCCTGATCCCTCCCGCTTTCGGCCTGGCTGGCGTGAACCTCCATACCTCGACCGGTTGGGGCTCGGTCACCTACTGGAACGGCTTTGTCGCCGTTCTTGAAATGCACGGCAAGGGGACCTTCTTCGATCCGCGCCTGAACGATCCGGTCAAATTCCCGGTCGCCGCTCGGGCGGGCTCCGGCAATGTCCGCAACGACCCGGATCTGGTCACCTCGAAGCTTCCTGCCCTGCAGTTTTATCAGCTTGCCATTCCGGCGCCGTCGCCACCGGCAGGCTCTTTCGATCAGACTGCCGCCGGGCGCGGTAAAATACTGTTTAACGGCAAGGCAAAATGCGCCACCTGCCATGTGCCGCCCCTCTTTACCGAGCCGGGGTGGAACATGCACACACCCGCCGAAATCGGCTTGACCGCCCCTAATGACGACTTCCAGGCAAAACGGTCACCCGACGAGCGCTACCGGACAACTCCCCTCAAGGGCCTCTGGACTCATACAAAAGGGGGCTTCTACCATGATGGAAGGTTTGCCACGCTGCTGGATGTCGTAAACCATTACAACAGTAACCTGCCGGGGGGACCTTTGGGGCTTAGCGACGCGGAAAAGAACGATCTGGTCGAGTACCTGAAGTCTCTATAATATGCCGGGAGAAGACCGAGGGAGGGAACAATGGCCGTTGAATGGGATGAAAAGTGCGTCGAAATCGAAAAAAGCAAGACCGGCATCGACGGTTTGGACCAGATCACCGGCGGTGGGTTGCCGAAGAGGGGAGCGACTCTTGTGGCAGGCAACGTGGGGTGCGGAAAGACCATGCTTGCGATGCAATTCCTGGTGAACGGCGCACTCCTGGAAAATGAGCCCGGGGTTTTCTTGGCGCTGGAGGAATCCAATGAAGAATTGAAACGTAATTTCGCTTCTATCGGCGTAAACCTCCAGAGCCTGATCGACCGCGGTCTCCTGACCCTGCTCAACGTCGATATCAAACAGGGATTCCCGGAAGAACCGGAAAAAACCGACATGGGAGGGTGGTTCATCAGGCTGGCCGACGCCATAGCATCCATCAAGGCAAAAAGGGTGGCGATAGATATAATCGATACCCTTTTCCAGCGGGTCACTGATGATGCAACACTGCGGCTGCAATTGCGGGGCTTGTTCCACTGGTTGAAGGAACTGGATCTGACGGTCGTTTGCACGGCGGAAGCGGGCGCCGGGACCCTGACACAGCGAGGCATGGAGGAATATATCGCCGACTGCGTAGTCAAGCTTGATTATCGCGTAACGGAGCAACTTTCGACGCGACGGCTCCGCGTAATCAAGTACAGAGGGGCCGGGCATCCCTCGGACGAGTTCCCTTTCGTCATCGATAACAGAGGCATCAGCTTGATTCCGATAACATCTATCCGGCTCGAGCACGAACCTTCCGGGGAGTATATTCCCACCGGGATTGCCGAGCTCGATAATATGCTGCAGGGCAAGGGCTTTTCCCGGGGGAGCAGCATCCTTCTTACCGGAACACCCGGATCTGGAAAAACGAGCATGACGTTCTCATTCCTCGACGCAGCCTGTCGTCGCGGGGAGCGCTGCGTCTATTTCGGATTCGAGGAATCCGCTGCCCAAACGCTGCATAACATGAAATCCATCGGCCTTGATCTACAACAGTGGGTGGAGAAGGGGCTGTTGCAGCTTCATACTTCGCGTATTTCCATGTTCGGGCTCGAAACGCACCTGATCACGATGTACCGCCTGATCGAGGAATTCCGGCCGGCAGTGGTCATAGTCGACCCGATGCCTACCCTGACCGATGTCGGCTCGGCACAGCAGGCAAAATCGGTGATTACGCGCCTGATCGATTTCCTGAAGATGCGCGCCATCACCACCATGTTCACGGACCAGACCCGCGCCCAGACAATCGGCGTGGTCACCGAGGAGGAGATCCCCTCACTCTTTGATACCTGGCTGCTGCTGCGGGACAGGGAAGTCGACGATGAACGCTTCAATACGCTGCTGATCTTTAAATCGCGAGGTATTGCACATTCCAAACGGGTCTGTGAGTTCCTGTTGACCGACAACGGCATCAGGTTGAAACCGTTGACACGAAGCCTAGGTGTTAAGGCTGAAGGCTGAAGTTTTATAGGTCCTCAGCCTTCAGCCTGTAAACCTGACTATTGGGAGGGATGAATGGCTGTAATGATCGACCCGGAGAAAAGCAGCCTGCTGCGAGCGGCGCCGCGACTGATGCAAATTCTGCGCGTGCTCACCCGCCACCAGTTCCTGGGCGCCCTGCGCGGCAAGAGACATTGGCCGTCGCCGCAAGAGGTACGGGAAACCTTCGAGGAACTGGGGCTGACCTTTATCAAGTTCGGGCAAGTGCTGGCGATGCGGCGCGACCTGCTTCCGGACGCCTACATCGATGAGTTGGAGCTGCTGCACGACCAGCTGCCGGCGCTGGGCATTGACGCGGTGCGCGCGACGGTAGAAGTCGAGCTGGGCGCCCCGTTGACGGAAATGTTCGCATCGTTCAGCGAAATGCCGCTGGCCGCCGCCACCATCGCCCAGGTGCATGAGGCGACAATGCATGACGGGCGTCACGTGGCCGTGAAGGTGCAGCGGCCCTGCCTTGAAGCGATGATTGCCACGGATATCGCGGCGCTGACCTACCTGGTGGCGCTGGGGGAAAACCTCTTCCCGCGCCTGCGCGCGCTCGATCTCCCCGTCCTGGTGCGTGAATTTGCCAACAGTCTGAACCGGGAAACCGATTTCAGTCGCGAAGCGCGCTCAATTGTGCTCTTTCGCACCGCGCTGGCGGATGTCCCCGACCTCTGGATACCGGATGTGGTGGCGGCGTGTTCGAGCGGAGCCGTGCTCACGATGGAGTTTTCGGCCGGCGAGCGGGTGGATGTCTATGCCAGGCTGCACCCGGAAGCGATGCCGCGGTTGATCAACACCCTGGTAAGGCTGATGCTGCAAACGATCTTCGAAGAAGGTTTGTTTCACGCCGACCCGCATCCCGGCAATGTTCTGGTTCTGCCCGACGGTCGGCTCTCCCTTCTCGATTTCGGGATGACGGGCGAGCTTGACGAGCCGATGCGCGACTCGCTGACCCTCCTGCTCGAAGCGGTCGTCAAAGGCGATGCGCGGGCCGCCAAAGAGGCTTATCTCGAAATGGCACCGGGGAGCGAAAGGGTCAACCGTGCGGCGCTGCTCTTGGACATAAAGGCAGTGCTCTATGAAATCCACAGAAGCGACCTGGCGGATGTTTCAATCGGGGATGCATTCGATTCGCTGCTGCGTGCCGGAAGCCGGAACGGGGTCCACAATCCCGGCGAGTTTTTCCTCTTGACGCGTGCTTTCGTCATCCTGGAATCGATGATTCGGCAACTCGATCCGGATCATAACTACATGGGATCGTTTCGTGAAGAGATCTCGCGCCTGACGGCACAGCACTTCTCGCTGGAACGGATAACGGACAAGACAACCAAGCTGGCACGCGAACTGGAGCGTTTGATGGGTGATGCGCCAGGCGACACGCGCCGCGTCCTCCGACGTTTCGCGGAAGGCAATCTGGGCCGACTGCAGGCTCCGGCTGTGGAGGCCCTGGGAGGCAGGGTCAGCCGCAACCTCGAGCGGCTCACCGGCGCCATCGCTTACGCGGCGCTCGTGATCGGCGGCGCCATGCTGGTGCTTGCTCCGCTGCCCAGCTGGCATCACATTCTCGGCGAAACAATGGTTATCGCTGGTATTTTCGGCACACTCCTCGTCTGCATCGGTGCTTTGCGCCGCGACCGTGGCCGACGCTGACACTCCCCTTCTGAATGCTTCAGCCTAAAACGAGGATCAATATAGCCGAAAAAGACCTCTCTGACATACTTTCAGCCTTCAGTCTATAACCTGAAATTCTAACACCATGGCAAGAGATATTTATTCAACTCACAAGGCAATTTTTTTTCCGGTCTTGATCCGTAAGAGGGGGTTGAAACGCGGGGATGAGCTCTGAAGGCTTTATTGACGCGGGTTTGCAGGTCAGACTTCCATATTTAGCCCGTAACGGCTTTTTACGACTCAAACCAGGGGAGCCTATTCTTTGGGTGGCAAAATGGCTCAAATCGTAAATTTGGCCGTAATGCTCAATTTAGAGGTCTGGGAGGCCCTTTTCCGCCCGTCGGGGGATTTCAAACCAGCAAAACTTCCATTTATCCACGAAGGACACGAAGGGGCACGAAGAAAATCTAATCCGAAATATGCTTCGCGTTAAAATTTCAATCCAGGATTTCTTTTCAGCACATTTACAAGCGGCGGGAGGTCAACGGTGACGATCTGCCAGAGGATATCGAAATCGACCGCATCGTAGCCGTGGATGAGCCGATTGCGCAGGCCGATGATCTGCTGCCAGGGAATAGAGGGATACTGCTGGCGGGTTTCAGGAGGGATACGGTTGGCTGCCTCGCCGACGATTTCCAGGAGGCGCACCAGGGAGAGGTTCAGCAGGCGGTCGGAGTCCAGATCGGGGCGTATTTTATTGCGTACCAGGTAGACCGCCTCTTCCGCATGGTCCAACATGTGCCGAAGACTTAGGGTAATATCACGAGCGGTCATAGAGCGTCTCGGCCTCTGCCACCACCTGACTGCGGAAGTAAGGGCTGAGGAACTGTGGAGTGTTCAGGTCCACTTCTCTCCCCAAAATCTCGGACAGCTCCTGCTCCATGCTGAAGAAATCGAGTCCCGGCACTTTGTCCGGTTCGAATTCCACCAGCACGTCGACGTCGCTGTCTTGCCGGAGGTCGCCGTGAATGGCGGAGCCGAAGAGGGAAAGCTTGCGGATATGGTGGCGACGGCAGAATTCGTCGAGTTTTTTTCTGGGAACCTTCAGCGCGCGATGCATGGAGCCACCCCTTTGTTAAGTCAAGGAGAGCGTATCACAGAATCTTGGTATCTTCAACTGCCGAAACAGTCAGGTGGCCTGAGGTGCGGAAACTTTCTCCCGCTCCATGACCACCAACGACCGGGCGTCGCCGGAGACCGGGAGGCGGAACTCGATGATGTCGGCCACCCTTACCCCCAGTTCGGCGAGGGAGGAGGAAACCAGTTTCGCCTCCTCGCGCCCTCCCCTCCCCTTCATGGCGATCATTCGGCCGTTCTCTTTTATGAGCGGCAGGGCGATCCGGACGAAGGTGGGGATGTCGGAGAAGGCGCGGGACACGACCCAGTCGAAGCGGCCGGCGTACTGGCCGGAAAGCTCCTCGCCGCGGGCATGGAGCGCCTCGAAGTCGTGCAACCCGAGGAGCCGGGCCGCGTGGCGCTGGAAGATCACCTTCTTCTCCACCGCGTCGACCGATACCACCTTTAGCTCGTGGCGGGCGATCTTCACCGGGATGGCGGGGAAACCGGCGCCAGAGCCGATGTCGAGCAGCCGGCCGTGCCCGGTGACGACCTTCAGCAGGGTGAGAGAATCGAGGAAATGCTTGACCGCGATCTCCTCGTCGCCGGTGATGGCGGTCAGGTTGATCTTTCTCGCCCACTTCTTCAGCTCGGCGGCGAATTGATACAACTTACCCAGCTCGGCGGAGCTGAGCTGCACCCCCAGTTCCGCCGCTCCCCGGCTGAGGTGCTCCTTGGCCCGCTCGTTCACCGCGCCCCCCGCGCCTTGAGGGCGATTGAGATGACCGTGATCGCCGCCGGGGTGACGCCGGGGATGCGGGAGGCCTGGCCGAGGGTGTCGGGGCGGAACTTGTGCAGCTTTTCCCGCACCTCGGCGGTCAGCCCGGCAATTACCAGGTAGTCGAAGCCCTCCGGTATCCGCGCCGATTCCAGCTTGCGGGAGCGCTCCACCTGCTCCAGCTGGCGGTCGATGTACCCCTGGTACTTCACCTGGATCTCCACCTGCTCCGCCACCTGCGCCGGGACCTCCCGGCTCTCCCCGTCGATCCGGGCCAGCTCCGCGTAGCCGACGTCCGGCCGGCGCAGGAGCTGCTCCAGGGTCATGGCGTTCTGCATCCCCACCAGGCCGAACTCCTCAAGGAACGCCGGGTCGGCCCCGGAAGGCAGAATCTTCACCTGACGAATCCGCTCGAATTCCGCGCCGATCATCTCCCTCTTTTCCAGGAAGCGCCGGTACTCCTCCTCCGGCAGGAGGCCCACCGCATGGCCATGCTCGCGCAGACGCAGGTCGGCGTTGTCCTCCCGCAGCAGCAGTCGGTATTCGGCCCTGGAGGTGAACATCCGGTACGGCTCCCGGGTGCCGAGCGTCACCAGGTCGTCGATCATCACCCCGAGGTAGGCCTCGCTCCGCCCCAGCACCAGCGGCTCTTTTCCCCTGACCCGGAGCGCCGCGTTGATCCCGGCCAGCAGCCCCTGCCCCGCCGCCTCCTCGTAGCCTGAGGTGCCGTTGATCTGGCCGGCGTGATAGAGATTGCGGATCAGCTTGGTCTCCAGCGAGGCGTGCAGCTGGATCGGATCGACGTAGTCGTACTCGATGGCGTAGGCGGGGCGCATGATCTCCACCCGCTCCAGGCCCTCAATGCTCCGGTAGAAGGCCCACTGAACATCGATGGGGAGCGAGGTGGAGAGGCCGGAGGGATAGACCTCCACGGTCTCCCTCCCCTCCGGCTCGATGAAGGTCTGGTGCCGCTCCTTGTCAGGGAAGCGGACCACCTTGTCCTCGATGGAGGGGCAGTAGCGGGGGCCGATCCCCTCGATGATCCCCGCGTAGAGGGGGGAGCGGTCGAGGCCGCCGCGGATGATCTCGTGGCTTTTCTCGTTGGTGTAGGCGATATGGCACGGCACTTGGGGCTGGTCGATCCTGGGGGTACTGAAGGAGAACGGGAGCGGCGGGTCGTCGCCGTACTGCGGCTCCAGCCGGCCGAAATCGATGGTGCGGCCGTCCAGCCTGGCCGGGGTGCCGGTCTTGAGCCGGCCGACCTCGAAGCCGAGCTCGCGCAGCTGGTCGGACAGGCCGATCGAGGGGAGGTCCCCCGCCCGACCGCCCGGATAGTTGGTGAGGCCGATGTGGATCAGGCCGCGCATGAAGGTGCCGGTGGTGAGGATCACGGTTTCAGCCGCGAAGCGGACCCCGGCCTTGGTGTCAACCCCGGCCACCCTCCCCTCCTCCACCCGGAGGCCGGTCACCTCCGCCTGCTTGAGGTGGAGGTTGTCCTGGTTCTCCAGGACCCGCTTCATCCGGAGCCGGTACAGCTGCTTGTCCGCCTGGGCGCGGGAGGCGCGCACCGCCGGCCCCTTGCGGGTGTTGAGGATGCGGAACTGGATGCCGGTGGCGTCGATGTTCCTGGCCATCTCGCCGCCGAGGGCGTCGATCTCCTTCACCAGGTGCCCCTTGGCAAGGCCGCCGATGGCCGGGTTGCACGACATCAGGGCGATGGCGTCCAGGTTGATGGTGAGCAGCAGCGTCGCGCACCCCATCCGGCTGGCGGCCAAAGCCGCCTCGCAGCCGGCATGGCCGGCACCCACCACGATCACGTCGTATTTCTTGTCGTAGACGATCAACTGCTCACTCCGCCATTCTTCGGTGCATAACCTATCTATCCTGGTAGGGGCGGGTCTTGTGCCCGCCCGGAATCGGGCAACCACAAGAGTTGCCCCTACCAGCTGTCGCGCTCTGCGCAGTCCATCCAATTATACGTGAACGTAGCACTGTTTCACAAACCCTTTTTCCGGACACTGTATCCCAGCCGTAATCCCGTGCTGGAAGCCGGTTCAGCGCCAATGTTTCACGTGGAACAACCCGCTTCGATTTCGCGTTCAGGCCACGGCGGCAAAGAGGAGGCGACAGAGGCGTACCATGCGGTACGCTGATGAGCCGACGACGCGCCAACACCGGCATGGACGTGAAGGCGGAGCGGGTCATTTGCCGATACAGAAGCGGGAGAAGATCAGGTCTAGCACCTCGTCCGGGGTGGTCTCGCCGGTCACCTCACCGACCGCCTGGAGCGCCTCCCGGAGCTCCCAGGCGAGGAGCTCCAGCCCTACCCCGGCAGCGAGGCTATCGCCGAAGCGGGCCACAAAGCCCTGCGCCTTCACCAGCGCGTCCCGGTGCCGGGCCCGGGACAGCGCCACGAACTCCCGGCCATCGACCGCCCGGCCGTGGAGGAAGGCGTCGCGGATCATGGCGCGCAGCCGCTCGATTCCCGCTCCGGTCAGGGTGGAGATGGCAACCTTTTCCGTCTCGGCCAGCTCCACAGGCAGCTCGATGGCGGCGGGGAGGTCGCTCTTGTTCTGCACCATGATCACCCTGGCCGGGCCGAGGGCGGCCATGATCATCCGGTCTTCGCTATCGAAGGGGCGCGAGCCATCCACCATGAAGAGGACCAGGTCCGCCTGGGGAATCCGCTCCAGGGTGAGCCGCACCCCCTCCTGCTCGACGATGTCGTCGGTCTCTCTCACCCCGGCGGTGTCGAGCATCCGGACCGGCAGGCCGCCGATGTTGACCACCTCCTCGATGATGTCCCTTGTGGTGCCGGGGACCGAGGTGACGATGGCCCGCTTTTCCCGGAGCAGGGTATTGAGGAGGCTCGACTTGCCGACGTTCGGCTTGCCGGCGATCAGCACCGACACCCCCTCGCGCAGCACCTTTCCCTCGCTGAAACCGGCGAGCAGATTCTCTATCCCGGTCGCCGCCTCCCCTGCCAGCCGGCCGATCTCGGCGGTGGTGAGGGAGCCGACCTCCTCCTCGGGAAAGTCGATGTGCGCCTCGACCAGGGCAAGGGCGTGGACCAGCCGCTCCCTTACCGCGGCGATCCGCTCCGAGAGGAGGCCGCCGCGCTGGTGCTGGGCAAGGGTCAGGGCCGCATCGGTCTTGCTCCGGATCACGTCAATGACCGCCTCGGCTTGGACCAGGTCGATCCGGCCGTTCAGGAAGGCGCGCTTGGTGAACTCCCCCGGCTCGGCCAGGCGCGCCCCCTGGCGGAGCACCAGGTCGAGCAGCCGCTGCACCACCAGATAGCCGCCATGGCACTGGATCTCCACCAGATCTTCGCGGGTGTAGCTACGCGGGGCCCGCATCATGACCAGCAGCGCCTCGTCGAGGGTATCGCCGCTGCCGGGATCGACGACCTCCCCGTAATAAAAACGGTGGCTCAAAAGGCCACCGTCCCGTTTTTTCCTGAAGATTGTCGCGGCGATCGGTCCCGCCCCGGGTCCGCTCACCCTGATGACGCCGATCCCCCCCTCGCCGAGGGGGGTGCTGATGGCGGCGATGGTGTCCTGGACGTACATGCTCCCCCCTATTCCTTCAGCAGCCTGTTGATGTACATCTGCTGGCCGATGGTGAGGATGTTGTTGACCAGCCAGTAGAGGACCAGGCCGGACGGCATGTTGATGAACATCACCGTGAAGACCAACGGCAGGGCCAGCATCATCTTCGCCTGCATCGGGTCCATGCCGGTGGCCGGCGTCATCTTCTGCTGGATGAACATGGTCGCCCCCATGATGATCGGGGTGACGTAGAAGGGATCCTTGGTGGAAAGGTCCTGGATCCAGAGCATGAACGGGGCGTGGCGCAGCTCGATGGACGACATCAGCGCCCGGTAAAGGGCGATGAAGATCGGCATCTGGACCAGCATCGGCAGACAGCCGCCGAGAGGGTTCACCTTGTGGGTCTGGTACAGCTCCATGACCGCCTTGTTCATGGCGTCCCGGTCGTTCTTGTACTTCTCCCGCAGTGCCGTCATCTTCGGCTGGAGCTTCGCCATCTCCTTCATCGACTTGTAGCTCTTGTAGGTGAGGGGATAGAACAGGATCTTGATGATCACCGTGACGATGATGATGGCGATCCCGTAGTTGTGGACATAGCGGTAGAAGAATTTCAAGGAGTAGAGGAGCGGCTTGGCCACCACCGCAAACCAGCCGAGATCGATGACCCTTTCCAGCTGGCTCCCCTGCCCCTTGAGGATGTCCAGATCCTTGGGCCCGAAATAGAGCTTGTAGGGAAGAGCAACCGATTCGCCGGGATTGAGGGCGATGGGGCGCGATGCGACGGCGCTCTCCACGTACCCCCTGCTCTCCTTGATGGTCACCCCGCCGATACCGGCATTTCCGGCCATGACGGCGTTGAGGAAATACTTGTCGGCGAAGCCGGTCCAGAGGACCTCCTTGTCGTAAGACTTGGGTCCCTTGGCCAGGTCCTTCGGCTTCAGGGCGTCGACGTCGTCGCCGGCCAGGGTGACAAGACCGACCTCCTCGAACCTGCTCTCCTTGGCCTGGGTCTCCACCCTGTTGCTGACCACCAGCCGGAGCACCCCCTCCTGCCTGACGGCGCCGGCGTTGACCAGCTGCTGATTGAGGTCGATGCCGTAGCTGTCCCCCCGGATGGTGTAGCTCTTTTTGAGGACGATCCCCTGGGGGGAGGAACAGCTGAACTCCAGCTCCCTCTTGTCCCCCTTTGCCACCGTGAAGCCTTCGCTGTTGGCGCTGCAGACGGTCGCGGGGTCAAGGGCGAAGCCGGTTACCTCGCTCCTCAGGGTGAAGTTTTCCGCCGCCTCCTCGGCGATCAGGGTGACCTCCCTGGCGTCGGCACCGGTCCTCTCATGGTACTGCTTGAGGACCAGTTTCTTCAGGCTGCCGCCGCGACTGCTGAAGACCGCCTTGTACAGGTCGGTCTCCACCGCCACATCCCGCGCCGGGATGCCGGCAGCCGGCGCCGCCATCGGCTGGAGCGGCACTGCCGGGGGAGCCGGGGCCGGCACCGCCGCGGTCTGCCCGGTCCGGGGTCTTCCCTCCCCCGCCTTCTGCGGTGACGGCTGCGGCACCAGGTACGAATAGCCGTACAGAACGGCAATCGACAGGACAATGGCTATAACAACTCTTTTTTCCATGAGTTCTCCCTAATGGCTAAATAACAGGGTCGTACCCCCCCGGATGAAACGGGTGGCACTTGGCGAGACGGACAACGATCAGTCGAACCCCCTTGACAAGGCCGTACTTTTGCAGTGACTGGACGGAGTAATGGGAACAGGAGGGGTAGAATCGACAGGATCTCCCGGTGAAGGGAGACAGGTATTTTTGATACAGTCCTATGCCGGAGATCGCGATCTTTGTCAGCATTGCTGTTTGACGAGACGATGCAAAGCCCGTCCCAGTTCCTGGCAGACTTCGCGGAATTCCAGGCGGGCAGCGCCCTGCCTGGCAATTATATTGTAATCCGCCGCTGCAAAGAGTCCCTTGTTCTGCCGGTAGAACTCCCGGATCAGCCTCTTCAGGCGATTTCTCGTGACTGAATTGCCGACCTTGCCGCTCACGGTGATGCCGATTCGGACGGCGCATTCGGGAGACTCTTGCCTGATAACGAGGAAATTGGAGGTATGAATCTTCTGACCCTGCCCGGAAATCCGCAGAAAGTCAGCCCTTTTCCGGAGCCGCTCATGCTTGGGAAAACCGGGCAAGGCTGCGGACTCTACTTGGCAGCGATGGTGACAGCCAGCCTTTTCCGCCCCTTGGCGCGCCTTCTCTTGATGACGAGCCTGCCGTTCTTGGTGGACATGCGGACCAGAAAACCGTGGGTTCTCTTCCTTGAAGTATTGCTGGGCTGAAAGGTTCTTTTCATTGGTACGGACTCCCTGATATGTGATGTGCAGTTTTTTTGACGTAAGAGGAACTTTTAACCATAATATGGGGATTTTGTCAAGCCATATTTTCTAACGGATGCAAAGATTGGCCTTGCAAAAATACGACTCCTCTGATAGTCTTCCTCATTCAAAAAAAACTAATCGAACCAACCCCTTTTCATCTTCTATCTAGGCAGACGCACAACGCTTTTGTATTTTTCAACAGCTGTTGATAATCCTGTGCAAAACTTCGCCGCGAGAACGGCCGCCGAACAAACAGGGCCGCTCCGCCATAAAACGGAGCGGCCCTGAGTCGATCAAGACACTTCGACCCTCCTCGCAGCAGTCCATCAAAAGGTTCACCCATGGAAAACATCTGGCTCGAAGCCCAGTCAAACATAGCAAAGGTTCTCACTCCCCAGACGTACGATACCTGGATCAAGCAGATCAAATTCCAGGCATTCAAGAATAACGTACTCCTGCTGGAAGTTCCCAATAAATTCGTCAAGGAATGGGTCGAGGAAAAGTACCTCTCCATGATCCAGGAGGCGATCTCGTCCCGGACCGGAATGAAATTCCAGCTGGAACTGAAGGTGAACGAAAAACTCCAGGGAGAAAAATCGGCCCCCGTCGCGGAGATGGCCATCTCAGACGAGGTCCCCCCCCCGACCGGAAAAACCAGGCAGGGGGACCTCGTCACCAACCTGAACCCCAAATACACCTTTGAAACCTTCGTCTGCGGGGCGAGCAACCAGTTCGCCCACGCCGCCTCCCAGGCCGTTGCCAACAACCCGGCGACCAACTACAACCCGCTCTTCATCTACGGCGGCGTCGGGCTCGGCAAGACCCACCTCCTGATCGCCATCGGCAACCACATCCTGACACGGAACAAGAAGGCGCGGATCTGCTACTATACCTCGGAAAAATTCATGAACGAGCTGATCAACTGCATCCGCTACAACAAGATGGAGCAGTTCCGCAACAAGTTCAGAAGCATGGACATCCTCCTGATCGACGACGTGCAGTTCATCGCCGGCAAGGAGCGGACCCAGGAGGAGTTCTTCCACACCTTCAACTCCCTGTACGAATCGCACAAGCAGATCGTGGTGACTTCGGACAAATTCCCCAAGGATATCCCCGGCCTGGAGGAGAGGCTCCGCTCCCGCTTCGAATGGGGGCTGATCGCCGACATCCAGCCCCCCGACATCGAGACCAAGGTTGCCATCCTGAAGAAAAAGGCGGAACTGGACCACATCGTCCTTACCGACGACGTGGCCCTCTTTCTCGCCACCAGTTCCACCACCAACGTCAGGGAGCTGGAAGGGATGCTCATCAGGCTCGGCGCCTTCGCCAGCCTGACCGGCAACGAAATCACCCTGAAAATGGCCCGGGATGTCCTGAAGGACATCATCGTCGACAAGACCAGGGAACTGACCATCGAGATCATCCAGAAACAGGTGGCTGACTATTTCAAGATCAAGATCTCGGACATGAAGTCGGAAAAGAGGCTCAAGGCCATCGTGGTCCCCCGTCAGATAGCCATCTATCTCTGCCGTGATCTCACCAAAGCCTCCTATCCGGAGATCGGCGAGAAATTCGGCGGCAAGGACCACTCCACCATAATCCACTCGGTCAAGAAGATCGACAAGCAGATGGCCCAGGACCTGGAAATAAAGGGGACCATCGAGAGCCTGAAAAGGGGGCTGTTGAGCTGACCGGGAACAACCTGTGGATAGCGGCGCGATAATGTGGATAACTCTGCAGGCTGTTAATCGCTGTGCATAAACCAACAGCCGCCGTCCAACCGTCAATGGAAAATTGATCAACGATCCCGCTGCTTAACAGAGTTATCAACTT
>JAMPXD010000077.1 GCA_023701365.1 Geobacteraceae bacterium | reverse complement strand
CGAGCTGGACGTCTTCCCGTTCGAGACGGAAAGCGCCTCCCCGGAGAAGGGAAAGCCCACGGGGGGAGAGACGGGCGGCCCCGCAGCGGATGCATTCGACGAGTTGTTCGAGGCAGACGGGCCGGACAGCCGCTAGCCGGAGCTAGCCGCCGCGGAGCAGTTCCAGCAGTTCCGCGCCAAACAGCTCTCTTTGCCACCTCTTCATGGGCGAGATGATATCCGCCCCCCCCTTTTCCGGGTCCGCCTCGGACAGGGCTTCCAGCAGGGCGTTGTTGGCCAGTATCCCCGCCTCGATCCCCAATCCCCGAGCCTTCTTCTCCCGCCACTGCTTCAGCCGCTGCAGCCGCTCCTCCTGGCATCGCTCCCTGAAGCGGCGGGGGAGGCGGGGATAGAGGGGAAGCCGGTCGCCAGGGACGGCCATCCCCCGCGCCACGGCATCGATTATGCCCTCGCCGTACCTCTCCAGCAGTTTCGCCGTCAGGCCCGTGACCCCCGCCAGGTCGCCCCCCTTGCGCGGCTTCTTCACCGCCAGCTCGCGGAGGGTTTCATTCCCCAGGATCTTGAAGGCCGGGACATCGCGCATCTTCGCCTTTTCATCCCTGAAGCGGAGAAGCTCCTCCAGCACCGCCAGGGTCCGCGGTTCCATCCCCGAAGCCCCCTTGAAGCGGAGGTAAAAAGGCTCTTCGCCGCGGGAAGCCGTGCGCACCCTGGAGAGGAGCTCGCACTCCTCCTCCACCCAGGCGAGCCGCCCCTTCCCCTGCAGCTCCTCCACCAGCTGCCGGTGGAGCTCGATCAGGAGACCGGTGTCCTCGACCGCATATTGGATCATCTCCGGCGCCAGGGGCCGTCTGCTCCAGTCGGCCTTCTGGTAGCGCTTGTCCAGCTCCACCCCGAACCGTTTTTTCAGGACCGCGGCAAGCCCCACCTCCTTCTCGCCAAGAAACTGGCAGGCGACCATGGTGTCGAACAGGTTGTGCACCTCGATGCCGAAATCCCGGTGAAGCGAGCGGATATCGTAGTCCGCACCGTGGAAGACCTTGCGGACCGCGGGATCGGCCAGCACCGGGGCAAGCGCCCCAAGGTCCGGCACCGCCAGGGGATCGATCAGCACCGACTCCCGGGGGGTGGAGAGCTGGATCAGGCAGACCCTCTCCTGGTAATGGTGCAGTGAGTCCGCCTCCAGGTCGCACGCCAGCAGCGGTTCACCGCTGATCCGTCCCACCAGCCGCCCCAGCGCCGCTGAGGTCGTGATAATTTCCGGTTTTTTCCTAAACGCGTTCAGAACTCCCTCACAATCCGGTAGAGCGTGGTCCGCTGGGCGGCACGAAACCCCGCCCCCCTGATCAGCTCCACCATCTCTTCCTGGGAGATGCGGAAGGTGCAGCCTGCCGCTGCCACCACATTCTCCTCCAGCATGGTCCCCCCCAGGTCATTGGCGCCAAAGAAGAGGGCCACCTGTGCCATCTTGGCCCCCTGGGTCACCCAGCTCGCCTGGATGTTGGCAATGTTGTCGAGGACGATCCGGGAAAGGGCGAGAACCTTGAGGTACTCGACTCCGGTAGCGCTCTTCCCCCCGAGCTCGGTGTTCCCCGGCTGGAAGGTCCAGGGAATGAAGGCGGTGAAGCTCCCCCCCCCCTCCTGGAGCTCCCTGACCCGGAACAGGTGTTCGACGAGGTCCTCCGGCCGCTCCCGGCTGCCGAACATCATGGTCGCGGTGGTCGGCATCCCGAGCCGGGCCGCCTCCCGCATCACCAGTGCCCACCCCTCCCAGCCGATCTTCTGCGGAGAAATCTCCTGCCGCACGCTGTCCACCAGGATCTCGGCGCCCCCCCCCGGAATGGAGTCGAGTCCCGCCTCCTTCAGCCGCCGCACTGTTTCGGATATGGCAAGTCCGGAGACCTGGGCGATCTGGGTGACCTCCGCCGGAGACAGGGAGTGGTTCTGGATGGTCGGGAAACGGCGCCTGATCTCCCGGAACAGGCGCTCGAACCAGTCGATGCCGAGCGCCGGATGAAGCCCCCCCTGCATCAGGAGCTGGGTGCCCCCCTGCCCCACCAGCTCCTGGATCTTCCGGCAAATCTCCTCCTCACCGAGGAGATAGGCGTCTGGTGCATCCTTCTCACGATAAAATGCGCAGAATTTGCACCGCGACTCGCAGACATTTGTGTAGTTGACGTTCCTGTCCACCACGAAGGTGACGACGCCCTCCGGATGGAGCCGCCGCCGGATATCGTTTGCCAGCCGCCCCACAGCGAGGAGGTCCGCTTCGGTAAGGAGCCGGAGAGCCTCAGCGCGGTCGATCAGATCGCCATTGTCGATTTTCGATGTTATTGACTTCAACTTTGATCCTAAAAATCAAGGCCTTTGCCACAGAGGTCACAGAGGACTCAGAGAAACCCAAAAAATGGAAGTTATCGAGGTGCAAAAAGCACCATAAACGGGAACCAAATTCCGGTCATCTCGGTTTAGCTGTATAAGAGTATTTTTCTCTGTGACCTCTGTGGCCTCTGTGGCAAATCCGCCTTCGCTTTTTCAGTACACCCTTAACTCGTTGTACAGCGTATCCCGCTCCACCGGAATTCGCCCCGCCTTGCTGATCATTGTGACGATCTCTTCCCGGCCCATCGCCTGGGGTGAGGAGGCGCCGGCGTCGTGGCCGATCCGCTCCTCCACCACGGTGCCGTCCAGGTCGTTCACCCCGAAGGCGAGAGAGACCTGGGCGATCTTCTCCCCGAGCATCACCCAGTAGGCCTTGATATGGGCGAAGTTGTCCAGATAGATCCGGGAGATCGCCAGGGTCTTCAGGTCGTCCACCCCGCCGCCGTATCCCGGCCGCCGGCCGAGCTTCAGGGGGGTGTTTTCCGGCTGGAAGGCGAGGGGGATGAAGACCTGGAATCCGCCGGTCTCATTCTGCAGCTCCCGGAGCAGCCGCATATGGTCGACCCGGTGCCGGTACGACTCGATATGGCCGTACAGCATGGTGGCGTTCGATTTCAGCCCGGCCCGGTGGACCTCCTCCATCACCGCCAGCCACCTTTCCCCGGAGATCTTCTCAGGGCAGAGCTGCTGCCGGACCTCGGCGGCCAGGATCTCGGCGCCGCCGCCGGGGAGGGAGCCGAGCCCCGCCTGTTTCAGCTCATGGAGGGTCTCGGCCAGCGACAGGCCGGCGAGCTTTGCCAGGTAGTCGATCTCCACGGCGGTGAAGGCCTTGACGTGCAGTGCCGGGGAGACCCCCTTCACGGTCCGCAGCATCTCCAGGTAGAACCCGAACGGCAGGTCGGGATGGAGCCCGCCGACCATGTGGATCTCGGTCGCTCCCTGGGCAAGGGCCTGCCGCGCCCGCTCCTCGATCTCCCGCAGGTCGTAGACGTAGGCCCCCGGCTGGTCGGCGGTCCTGGAGAAGGCGCAGAATCCGCAGCGGTTCACGCAGATGTTGGTGTGGTTGATGTGGCGGTTGACATTGAAGAAGACCCGCGCGCCGTTCTTCCTTTCGTTGGCGAAGGCTGCCAGTTCGCCGATCTCCAGGAGGTCGCGGCTCTCGAAGAGGAAGAGCGCCTCCGCGTCGCTGATCCGCTGGCCGGTTCGAACTTTTTCCGCTATGGATGAAAGTGAAATCATCATGTCTTTCTTGGTAGGGGCGAGGCAAGCCTCGCCCTTGGGCAGGGCTTGCCCTGCCCCTACGTTTCCTCTCTCCATCGTGCAAAAAGATCGTTCTCGATCCCCAGCTGATCGAGCACCTTCCCCACAATGAAGCCGACCAGGTCGTCTATCGACCGGGGATGATGGTAGAAGGCGGGCATGGCGGGGACCATCCGCACCCCCAGCCGGGCTAGCCTCAGCATGTTCTCCAGATGGATCACGTTCACCGGGGTCTCCCGCGGGACCAGCAGCAGGGTGCGCCGCTCCTTGAGCATCACGTCGGCGCACCGCTCCAGCAGGTTCCCCGAACTGCCGGCGGCGATCCGGGCGAGGGTCCCCATGCTGCAGGGGACGACCGCCATCGCATCGGGGGCGCTGGAGCCGCTCGCTATGGGGGCCAGGAGGTTGTTTTCGCCGTAGTAGGCGAGGTTTTCCGGAGCTGCCCGGAAATACTCCCGGAGCTCTGCCGCCATTGCCTCCTCGTCCCCCCGCCAGTCGAGACCGCACTCCTCGCGGAGGACCTGCCGGCCGGCAGAGCTCACCAGCAGGGAGAGGCGCACCCCGGCGCCGAGCAGCTCCCGGCAGAGCCTCACCCCGTAGATTGCCCCGGAAGCCCCGGTAATGGCGACGACGATATGGCGCTCCCTCATGCTCCCCCCCTTCCCGCCAGGACATCGGCGAGGGTGGCGACGCAGATGATCACGCTGAGGTAGCCGTTCATGGTGAAAAAGGCCATGTCGAGCCTGGTCAGATCCCCCGCGCGCAGGAGCCAGTGCTCATAGCAGAGCAGTGCCGCGGCAGCCGCAAGGCCTGTCAGGAAAAAACCTCCCACCGGCAGAAGCGCCCAGACCGCGGCGAGCAGCCCGACCATTGCCAGGGAGAAGAGCCGGGCGGTCCAGAGGGAGCCGTTCACCCCGAGGCGAACCGGGATGGAGTGGAGCCCCCTCCCCCGGTCGAACTCCAGGTCCTGGAGGGCGTAGAGGATGTCGAAACCGGCCACCCAGAAGAGGACCGCCAGGCCGAGGAGCACCGCCGCCAGCTCCACCTCCCCGCGGATGGCGATCCAGGCGCCGACCGGTGCGGCGGCGAGGCAAAGGCCGAGCACCAGGTGGGCGAGCGAGGTGAAGCGCTTGCAGTAGGAGTAGAGCACCAGGAAGAAGATGGCCAGCGGGGCGAGCTTGAGGCAGAGAGGGTTCAGCCGTGCCGCGGCGTAGAGCATGAGGAGGGTGGAGAGGATGATGAAGACGAGCACCATCCCCCTGCCGATCAGCCCGGCCGGGATGGCCCGCCCCCGCGTGCGCGGGTTTTCGGCGTCGATCTCGGCGTCGATCAGGCGGTTCAGCCCCATGGCGGCGGTCCGTGCCCCCACCATGGCCATGACGATCCAGAACAGCTGCCGGCCGGTGGGAATGCCGCGGGCCGCCAGGAGCGCCCCGGTGAGGGCAAAGGGAAGGGCGAAGATCGTGTGGGAGAACTTGATCATCTCCAGGAAAATCCTGATCCTGGAGAGCAACCCCGTTGTCATCCCGCCCCGATGTGCCATGGAAACCCCTTCTGCAGCTTTCTGCTCCACCTGCATCCTTCCCGTCCCTTGGCAGCCCTGTTGGAAACCGTTTATTGCTGCCGCCATCGCTCCACCCGTATCGCCTCGGCTATGGCGATCTCCAGCACCGGCTCCACCTCGACCCAGATCCGGTGGAGTTCCCCCATCAGTGCTAGTCTGTCCAGGTATTCCCGCAGTCACAGGAAAACCATGAAATCTCCGTTTTCCTGGCAGAGTCAAACTTATTTTGTAACACTTCACGGGTGAGTTGACAACGGTTTTTTATTCAGATCGGCAGTTATCCTGTTGACAAATCGACCGGGAAAGGCTATAAATCCCTAGTCGGGATGTAGCGCAGCCTGGTAGCGCACCTGCTTCGGGAGCAGGGGGTCGCTAGTTCGAATCTAGTCATCCCGACCAAAAGATTAAGGGGTTGCGCCACTGAGCGTAACCCCTTTTCTTTTGTCAGTGGTTTTAGTTGCCGCTTTGCGGAAAAGGGGAGATCGGGAGCAATTTTAGCCCCTTTACTTTTCTTAGCCCGTTATGCTAGCCTGATGCTTATTTCCGGTTCCGTGCCTGACCCGAAAAGCCGACGTCTGGCATGGCCCCCCAGGAGAAACCATGAAAAGAAAAGCGCTCGCCCTCCTTTCCGGAGGACTCGACTCCACCCTGGCAGTCAAGGTGATGCTTGACCAGGGGATCGCGGTCGAGGCCCTCAACTTCACCTCCCCCTTCTGCACCTGCACCAGCAAGAACGCCGGCTGCAAATCCGAGGCGATCCGGGTCGCCGAGGAATTTGGCATCCCGATCAAGGTGATGAACAAGGGGGTCGAATACCTGGAGATCGTCCGGAACCCCCGGCACGGCTACGGCAAGGGGATGAACCCCTGCGTCGACTGCCGCATCTTCCTCCTGAGAAAGGCCAAAGAGTACATGGCGGAGAGCGGCGCCGACTTCGTCATCACCGGCGAGGTGCTCGGCCAGCGCCCCATGAGCCAGCGACGCGACACCCTGCGGGTGATCGAGCGGGAGAGCGGCCTGGAGGGGCTGTTGCTGCGCCCCCTCTCCGCCAAGCACTTCAAATCCACCATCCCCGAACAGGAGGGGTGGGTCGATAGAGAAAAGCTACTGGCAATCCAGGGGCGCTCGAGAAGAGAGCAGATGGAACTGGCCACCGAGCTGGACGTCAAGAACTACCCCTGCCCGGCCGGGGGCTGCCTCTTAACCGAGCTCTCCTTCGTCTCCAAGATCAGAGACGTCTTCGACCACGCGGACGAGCTGAATCTCCGCGACTTCCGCCTCCTCAAGATGGGGCGCCACTTCCGGGTCGGCCCGCGGACCAAGGTCCTGATCGGCCGCAACGAGGCGGAGAACGAGGTGCTCAGCCTCGCCGTCCAGCCGGGAGAGGCCACAATCCGCTGGATCGGGGGGGGGAGCCCGGTCGGAGTGGTAACCGGCCACCAGGAGGAGGGGCTCCTCACCACGGCGGCGAAGATCCTGCTCCGCTACACCAAGGGTGAGCAGGGAGGAGAGTGTGCCGTCAAGGTGACCACCGACGGGGAAGAGCGGCTCATTCAGGTGGAGAACGATTTTGATGACGGGCGGATCGAGGAGTTCCGGGTCTGACCTTTCAGCACCGCCATTATTGCCGCTGAAAACAGAAAAGCCCGCATCCGCGGGCTTTTCTGTTTTTTTGCTCATTTCTTCAGCCAACTGGCCGCTTAGGCTCAGCACCTGCCCAGCCCCTACGAGGCCGCCGCATAGATGCCCATCAAGGATTTCAGCGGGGAATCGTCGGAGTCGTTCTGGGCAGCCGCTCGCTGGTGCCCCCTGAAAATCTCATCGAAGAGCGGAGCCGTCTTGATGAACGCGTTCAGGATCTCCGGATCAAAGTGCTCCGGCATGGTGCGGCCGTCCCCCTTGGTAATGATGGCGCAGGCCGTGTCATGATCGAAGGCCGCCTTGTATACCCGCTTGCTCCGCAGCGAATCGTACTGGTCCACCAGCATCACGACCCTCCCCTCCAGCGGGATCTCCTCCCCCCGCAGGCCGAACGGATAGCCGCTGCCGTCCCAGCGCTCGTGGTGGCTGAGGGCGATCGAGGCGGCCATCTGGAGCATGGCGTGGGATGAGCCGCGGAGGATCTTCTCCCCGATCATGGTATGGGTCTTGATGATCGCCGACTCCTCTTCGGTGAGTGCCCCCGGCTTTTGCAGGATCCGGTCGGTGATCCCGATCTTGCCGATGTCGTGCATGGTGGCGGCAACCGCAATGGTTTCCACGAACTCCCCCGGCAGGCCGAGGGTGCCGGCAAGCTTCCGCGCATAGAGGCCGATCCGGGCGATATGCATCCCGGTGTCCTCATCCCGCGATTCGGCGGCAGCGGTGAGCCGCTCGATGATCTCCAGGCTCATGCTCTGCAGCATGCTCAGGGCGGCGGCGAGCTCATGGGTCCTCTTCTCCACCATCAGCTCAAGCTCGTTGCGGTAGTTCTTCTCGATCTGGATCAGCCGCCGGTAATTGACCCCCTTTTCCAGGGCATAGACCAGGCAGGCGGGGTCATACGGCTTGATGATGAAATCGAACGCCCCTTTCTTTATGGCTGACACGGCCATGTCCAGCTCGGCATAGGCGGTCATCAGGATCACCGGGGTGACCCGGTCGAAGGCCCGGATTCGTTCGAGCAGCTCGATCCCGCTGATGCTCCCCATATTGATGTCGGTCAACACCACGTCGACCGGCCAGGCATGAAACCGCTCCATCGCCTCGACGCCGCAACTGAACCCGTGCACCGTAAAGCCCACCGCGGCGAGGAGGTTGGAAACGCTCTCCAGGACATTGGGGTCGTCATCGACAACCATGATGGTCCCCTTACACTCGCTGATCATGAATCGAGCACCTCCCTGATCTTGGACAGGAATTTCTCCGGCGTCACCGGTTTTGCCAGGTAATTCAGGCCGGCCTCCAGCTTTCCCTTCCGCTGGATGATGTCCGCCTCATAGCCGCTGCTGAAGATGACCTTGACGCCGGGATTCAGCTGCCGAATCTCCTCGTAGGCCTCCCTGCCGTTCTTCCTCGGCATGATCAGGTCCAGAATGAGCAGTTGCACCGCATCCCGGTTTTCCCTGAACTTCAGCACCGCGTCCTCGCCGTCAACGGCCGCTATGAACTTATAGCCGTATTCCTCGAGGAGCTCCCGGGCGAACTTTCTCACCACGCCATCGTCTTCCGCCATCAGGATCGTTTCGGTGCCGCCGACAAGCTGGAGAGCCGCTTCCGGCGCCGCTTCAACCACCTTCGCCCGAATCGCCGGGATGAACATGGTGAAGATCGCCCCCATTCCCGGTTCGCTGTAGCAGCTGATGGAGCCGTTGTGCTTCTCGATGATCCCGTACACGATGGAGAGGCCGAGTCCGGTCCCCTTGCCAACCTCCTTGGTGGTGAAGAACGGGTCGAAGACCCTCTTGACGGTTTCCTGAGCCATCCCCCCACCCGTATCGGCTACCGTCAGCTTGGCGTAGGTGCCCGCCCGCCCCATGCCGTGACTCATGACAAAGCGCTCGTCCAGCGTGATCTGGTCGGTGGCGATGCTCAATCTCCCCCCCTCCGGCATGGCATCCCGGGCATTGGTGGCGAGATTCATCAGCACCTGCTCTATCTGGAGGGGATCAGCCATGACGACCGGGTCCGCCACAGAAAGAGCGGTATTAAGCTCGATATCCTCACCGATCAGCCGCTCGAGAATTTTTTCCACCCTGCGGACGATGTCATTCAGCTTGACCGGTCGCGGATTGCTGACCTGCTTTCTGCTGAAGGCGAGCAGGCCCTCGGTGAGGGTGGCGGCCCTCTTGGCCGAGAACAGTATCTGCTTGACACTGTTCCCCAACGGTCCCGCCTGGTCGAGCTTCATGTCCAGGATGCTGGCGTAGCCGATGATCGCCGTCATGATGTTGTTGAAGTCGTGGGCGATCCCGCCGGCGAGCTTGCCCACTGCGTCCATCTTCTGGGAGTGCCTGAGCTGGTTCTCCAGTTTTTTCCGCTCCGTGATGTCTTCCTTGACGGCGATGAAATGGGTGATGGCCCCTTCCCCGTTCCTGATCGGCGAGATCGACGCCAGCTCCCAATAAAGCTCGCCGCTCTTCTTCTTGTTGTGGAACTCACCGCGCCACTCATGGCCGGCGGTGATGGTCTGCCAGAGATGGGCATACTCCGCGGCCGGGCTCTCCGCCGACTTGAGTATCCGGGGGTTTTTCCCGATCACCTCCTCGGAGGCATAGCCGGTGGTCTCGGTGAACTTGGGATTGACATACTCTATGTTGCCGGCCGGATCGGTGATGACCACCGAAACCGGACTCTGCTCCACCGCATGGGAAAGCTTGCGGAGTTGCTCCTCGGCACGCTTGCGTTCCTGCAGCTCTTCCCGGGCCTCGCCGTAGAGCTGGGCATTGTCCAGGGCGAGAGAGGCGAGCTCGGCAAACCTGGTCAGGATATCGAGCTCCGCGGCCCCGAACGGTCTCCCCTCCTCGATGTGGGCCAGGCCAATCACCCCCACCACCTCCGCACCCGACTTGAGCGGTATCCCGACCATGGCCCGGAGGACTTCGCGGGCCGGGTCCGGCAGCCGCCCCGACCACCCCTGATAGTCGTCCACCGCCAGCGGCAGGCCGGTCTGCCAGACCTTGCCGACCAGGCCGTATCCCTTCTTGATCAGGTAATCGAAGAAGTCGGTGAAGACTCCCGTGCTTGACTCCCGTTCCATCCGGTCCCTGGTCCGGTTCAGGAGGTAGATGTAGCTGTGGTTCGTCTTCATCAGGGAGCCGGCCCTGCTGATGATCGCATTGAGGAGGCTCTTCAGGTCCAGTCTGCTGATGAGCCCTTTGGTGGTTTCATTGAGCGCCGCCAGATACTCGTTCTGCCGGATCAGCTCCTCCTCCGCCTGCTTGCGCTTGGTGATGTCGTGGAAGATCCCCTGGAAGCCGAGGATCTCCCCGCTCTCGGACTTGCGCAGGGAAGCGGAGAGGAGGCAGACCAGCAGGGAGCCGTCCTTTTTCCGCAGGCCGACCTCGACCTCGCGCACATACCCCTTTTCCAGCAGCTCCTCCATGAGGGTGTGCCGGCACATGGAGTCACAGAAGGTCTCGCAGATATTGCTCCCTATTATCTCCTCCCGTGCATGGCCGAACAGATCCACCACCGACTGGTTCACGTTGATCAGCCGGTACTCCTGGTCCGTGACGAAGATCGCGTCCCGTGACTCCTCGAAAAAGAGGCGGAACTTCTCTTCGCTGGCCCTGAGGGCGTCCTCGGATTTTTTCCTTTCGGTGATGTCGAGCAGGGTCCCCACCAGACCACCGAGGCTGCCGTCGATGTTGGAAAAGGTCGCCTTGTAGAACATCACGTCCCGCAGGGTGCCATCGGCAAAGAGCACGTTGGTTTCATAGCACTGCACCCCCGGCCGCCGGAACAGGGCGCTGTCGGCTTCATAATAGACGTTCGCCAGCTCTTCCGGAAACGCCTCGAAAACCGTCTTGCCGACAATCTCTTCCTTGGCGCGGCCGGTATACGCTTCAAAGGCCCTGTTGCAGCCGAGATATACCCCGCGGGGGTCCTTGTAGAATACCGGCCCGGGAATGGCGTCGATCAGGGTCTGCAGCAGATGCAGCTGCTGCAGTTGCGCCTCTTCCACCTTCTTGCGGTCGCTTATGTCGGAGAAACTGCCGCGTACCCCCAGCAGCTTGCCGAGCTCGTCGAAAACCGGCCGGCAGAGATGATTCACCCAGCGGGTGGCGCCCGTCTTGGTGACGAAGCGGAGCTCAAGCGGCTCCGCGCAGTTTCCGCTGCAGGCAACGGTGATGTGCTGCTGCCATCTGTCGCGGTCAGCGGGATGGACTATCTCGTCAAGAAGTCCGGGGCGCAGGTAGAACTCGGCATCGCCGTAGCCGGTATACTGGGCGCACTGGGGCGAAACATAGAGCAGCGCTGTGCCGTCGGCGCTGCGCCAGAAAATGAAATCCGAGGTGAAATCGACCAGGGTCCGGTAGAGCTCTTCGCTTTCCAGTAACGCCGTTTTCTGATCGTCCAGCTCCTCCACCATTCTGTTGAAGGAGTTGACCAGCGCTCCGATATGCCCCCCCGCCTTGATGCGCAGGAACCTATCCTCCCCCTTCTTGTGCGGCAGCTCCTCCACATGCCGGGCGAACAGCCGCAGAGGGGCAATGATCCGATTCATGACAAGCGCCAGAATCAGGATTGCACAGAGGATAATCGCCAGGAGGCCGACAAGGATAAATGACTTAACGGGAGAAAAAAGAATCGCGGCCAGCACGATGCAGGCAGCGATGATTGAGACGGCAAGGATTGATTCTGTTTTCGGACCGGTCCCTGCCACTGGTCACTCCCCTCGAAGCTGGTTTTTCCATGTTTTAGCCCCGGCAGAACGTCGTATACATGGAGCTTGACATTAAGCCAGATACAGCCGGTCACGGCTGTTTTGATGGCATGGGCAGGGACCCGGCACGCAAGTGCGCGGTTCGTTCGGGACAATGCCGGACAAACTAAAACGCCTTTTTAGATTGACGCATAAATAGCACTTGCCGCTGAAAAAAGCAAATATAAATAGCTCGCCGTTCCGGAGAAATTCGGCGAACGTCTCCCCGTCGCCGCAAAATGCGATGTTTTTTCGTGGGAAAGAGAAGCACGATGAACCAAGAGGGGGGTCTTTGCTGGATGGGGGCCGGTGCAGGGATTTCATTGAAGATTACCTTTTCTGTTCCCCGCCGGGGGAGTCGCCCCTGTTCCCCTCCCCCTTCTCTACGGTGGGCTCACCTCCCGCCGGGGCCGCGGGTACCGGCTCGGCCGCCGGTGGCGCCGCCTCCCCTCCCTTTTCCGGAGGGGCCAGCTGCGGCACCGTCGCGCTGCTCAGGTTTGCCAGTACCGCTTCTTTGCTGATGCTGTCATCCACCCGTTTCTGCATCCCGCCGACATTCGGCGCCTCCGCCAGGGCCTGGCGGTACTCCTCCTCGGAGAGCACCCCCTTGCCCCGCAACAGGCGGAGGATCCTGTCGGAGCGCTTCAGCACCCTGGCGAGATTCTTGTACGGGTTGTACGCCACCCGCGGCCCGGGGAGCATGGCGGCCAGGAAGGCGCATTCCCTCGGGGTGAGCGCTGCCGCCGGTTTACCGAAGTAATACTGCGCCCCGTGGCCGATCCCGTATACCATCGGCCCCAGCTCAACCACGTTCAGATAGAGCTCGATGATTCTCCCCTTGGTCAGCTCCTCTTCCATCCGCTTGGCGAGGATGATCTCCTTGACCTTGCGGGTGATGGTCTTTTCCCGGGTGAGATAGAGGTTTTTAGCCACCTGCTGGGTGATGGTGGAGGCGCCCCGGGCAAAGCTCTTCTTCTCCAGGTCGTGTCTAATGGCGTTCTTGATCGCCTTGACATCGATCCCCTCGTGCTTGTAGAAGCCGGCGTCCTCCGCGACGATGACCGCCCACTTCATCTCCGGGGGGATGCTTGCCGAGGGGGTCCAGTACCGGTTCCGCGGCCCGACCGTAAAGGGGTGGTAGTTCCCCTTCCAGTCCTTCACCTGGATGACCCTGTTGTGTCTGCGGTTGGCCAGCTCGGAAACTGAGGGGAGGGTAAGGATGGAAATAGCGATGTAGGCAGCGTACAGGATAACTATGCCAACAACGATTATCAGTGTCCTTTTGACGTTTAGTTTCAAGTGAACTCCGCATTTGAGTGGCAAAGGGCGAAGGGCAAAAGGCTTAAGGTAAAAAAGCCTTGCCTCCCCGTGCCCTTAGCCCTTAGCCTTCAGTATTGCCATTTCCGCCGCCATCCTGATCGCTGCGGCCATGCTGGCATCAGAGGCCTTGCCGGTCCCGGCCAGGTTGTAGGCGGTGCCGTGATCGACCGAGGTGCGGATGATCGGCAGTCCCAGGGTGACATTCACCCCGTCGTCGAAGTGGAGGAGCTTCAGGGGAATGAGCCCCTGGTCGTGGTACATGCAGACCACCGCGTCGTATTCACCTTGAGCGGCAAAATGGAACAGGGTGTCGGCCGACAAGGGGCCGACCGCGTCGATCCCTTCCCGCCGCGCCGCCGCGACCGCCGGCCTGATGACCAGTTCCTCCTCGTCGCCGAACAGCCCCCCCTCACCGCAGTGTGGATTGAGGGCCAGCACCGCAATCCGGGGGCTCTTCCGGAAATAGCGGCCCACGTCCCGGTGGGTGATCCTGATGGTGGCCAGGACCTTTTCTCGGGTCACCAGCCGGGGGACGCTGCTGAGCGCCTCGTGGATGGTCACCAGGGTGACCCTGAGCCGGTCGCCGGCCAGCATCATCACGAACTCGGGAGTGCCGGTCAGCTCCGCCAGAAGTTCGGTGTGCCCGGGATACTTGTGGCCGGCACGGTTCAGTGCCTCCTTGCTGATCGGTGCGGTCGCCATGGCTGCCGCCTCCCCCTTCAGGCAGAGGCGGGCCGCCTCGGTGATGTAGCGGAACATCGCAGCGCCGCTGGCAGCGGTCGGCTTGCCGAACACCATGTCTGCAGCTGCGAGCTCAGAGAGGGGACGCAGGTAGACGCAGCCGGCAGCCGGTTCCTCGGGGAGGGCCTCCTCCCCGGCCGGCTCCAGACACAGGGGGACGCCGGCAATCCGGATTCCCCGCTCCATCGCCCCCCGGTCCCCCAGCACCAGCACCCGGCAGCACTCCGCGATCTCCGGCCGGGCCAGGGCACGGGCGATGATCTCCGGTCCGATTCCGGTCGGGTCCCCCATGGTGACGGCAATGAGCGGCTTTTTCATTGTTTCCCCCCAGGTTTGAGTCACATGCCCAGTCAGTGCCGGCAAGCAGTAAAAAAAAGAGCGGCCTTGGCCGCTCTTTTCGTTAAGTTTTGCGAAGATTTTCGGAACTACTTCCGCGCCGCCTTGGCAGCCACCTGCATCCTGATGGCAGCCCTTTCCAGGGCGGACTCGTAGACCCGGAAATTGTGATCTTCCGGGGTCAGCTTCTTGAGGGCCTCCTCGGCCCGTCCCAGCGCGGCCCTGGCCCGCTCCAGATCGATCTCGTCGGCCCGCTCGGCGGTCTCGACCAGCACGGTCACCTTGTCGTTCTCAACCTCGAAATAGCCCCAGTTGACCGCCAGGTGAAAAACCCTGCTGTCCGCCTTATAGGATAACTCCCCTACCTTCAGGGAGGTGAGAAACGGGGCATGCCCCGGCAGGACGCCGAATTCACCCAGAGAACCGGTGGCGGTGATCTCGTCCACCTCTTCGGTCAGCACTTTCTTGTAAGGAGTGACCAGTTCTAGTTTCAGTTTTTCTGCCATAAAAAATCCTTTTGGGCTAAAGGCTAAGGACTAAGGGCGAAAGGAAGGATTTTACCTTTAGCCTTTTGCCCTTCGCCCTTTGCCTGACTTTTAAACCGCCAGAGTCTTCGCTTTTTCCAACGCTTCCTCGATGGTGCCGACCAGATAGAAGGCCTGCTCGGGGACGTCGTCGTGCTTGCCGGCCACGATCTCCTGGAACCCCTTGATGGTGTCCTTGAGCTCGACGTATTTGCCGGGGGAGCCGGTGAAGGCCTCGGCAACGAAGAACGGCTGGGAAAGGAATCTCTGGATCTTCCGGGCGCGGGCGACCACCAGCTTGTCCTCCTCGGAGAGCTCGTCCATCCCGAGAATGGCGATGATGTCCTGGAGGTCCTTGTACTTCTGGAGCACGTACTGGACCTGACGGGCAATGGCGTAGTGCTCTTCGCCGATGACCTGGGGATCGAGGATCCGCGAGGTGGAGTCGAGCGGGTCAACGGCAGGGTAGATGCCGAGCTCGGCGATCTGCCGGGAAAGAACCGTCGTTGCATCCAAGTGGGCGAAGGCAGTGGCCGGCGCCGGGTCGGTCAGGTCGTCGGCAGGGACGTAGATAGCCTGGACCGAGGTGATGGAACCCTTGGTGGTGGAGGTGATCCGCTCCTGGAGCTCGCCCATCTCGGTGGCCAGGGTCGGCTGGTAACCGACCGCGGAAGGAATCCGGCCGAGCAGCGCGGAAACCTCGGAACCTGCCTGGGTGAAACGGAAGATGTTGTCGATGAAGAGGAGCACGTCCTGTCCTTCCTCATCACGGAAATACTCGGCGATGGAAAGGGCGGAAAGG
>JAMPXD010000004.1 GCA_023701365.1 Geobacteraceae bacterium | reverse complement strand
GAGCCGCGGAAACCGCCGGCGGGGGTGCGTTCACTCTCGCCGAGGTGGAGCGGGAGCACATCCTCCGGGTCTACCGGCAGACCGGCGGGAACAAGAGCCAGACCGCCGACCTCCTCGGAATCAATCGCCTGACCCTGCGGCGCAAGCTGAAAGAGTTCGGCATCGAGTAAGCTGTTCTCCACCATCCCTTTGCAACAATCATGATAGTGGTTCCCTTGGTCGAGAAGAACGGCAAGCTGGAGGTGATCGACACCAGGACCCGCAAGGTGAACGGCGAGCCCCGCTACGGCTACGAAGGGACCGAGATCAAGGAAATCAAGTGAGCCCGCCGGGAAATGCAGGCGGACCATGGAACGACCAAGCCCCCTGGAAAGGGGGCTTTTTTTTTGGAGCGCCGCTTGTTCCCGGCAGGCGGGGCATCGGCTGTATTGCGCCCGGCAAGATATTGGTGTACGCTTTAATCAGCGCAGGCCGGGGTCGCTCAACCGGCTGGAGAAGGGGGAGTCCGGACAACACCATGGCCAAAACCGGCAAAAAAACCTCGCCCTGGGTCAAGGCGGCCGTTCTGGTCCTTCTCCTGCTCGTCCTCGGCGTCAGTGCCTGGCGGGCGGTGCCGCCGGAGTGGCTCGATCCTGCGTGGATCGAGGACTTCCTCAAGAGGGCGGGGGTCCTGGCGCCGATTGCCTTCATCCTCCTCAGGACCGTGGCGATCGTGGTGACCGTCGTCCCCCAGGCGCCGCTGGACATCGCGGCAGGATTGATCTTCGGCCCCTTCTGGGGGACCATATACTCGCTGGCTGGCTCCGAGGCGGGGGCGATCGCCTGCTTTCTCCTGGCCCGGGTCCTCGGCAGGGAGGCGATCGCCCGGCTGCTGCACCGGGACATCGCCTTCAGCGACCGGATCGCCCGGCGCCATCTCGCCTATGTGGTCCTGTTCGCCCGCCTCGAGCCGGTCTTCTCCTTCGCCCTGGTCAGCTACGGCGCCGGACTCACCAGGATGTCGCTGAGCTCCTTTGCCCTGAGCACGCTGGTGGGGATGACCCCCGGCACCATCCTGCTCAACTACTACGGCAAGAGCCTGTTCTCCGGCAACATACTGCTGCAGATCTGCCTGGGGCTCGTGCTCGTGGTCATGCTGTTCGTCGTCCCGGTCTGGATAAGGCGGAAGAACCCCTGGGGGTGGTACGACAAGATGACCGGGAGGGGCAGGCGTTAACCTGAATCCTCAGCTCCCCAGCTCCGGCAGGTCCCGGTACAGCTCGAGCGCCTCCGGGTTGGCCAGGGCATCCCGGTTCCTGACCGGCTCGCCGTGGATGACCTGCCTTACCGCCAGCTCCACCTTCTTCATGTTGATCGTGTAGGGGATGTCGGCGACGGCGATGATCCGCGCCGGGACGTGGCGCGGCGAGACGTTCTCCCTGATCGCCCGGCAGATCCGCTCCCGCAGCTCCTCCGTCAGCTCGATCCCCTGCGCCATCTTCACGAACAGGATCACCCGCTCGTCCCCCTGCCACCTCTGCCCCACCGCCAGGCTGTCGGCGATTTCCGGGAGGGTCTCGGTCAGCCGGTACAGCTCGGCCGTGCCGATCCGCACCCCGCCGGGGTTGAGGGTCGCGTCGGAGCGGCCGTAGATGATGATCCCGCCGGTTTCGGTGAGCTCGCACCAGTCACCATGGGCCCAGACCCCGGGAAACGCCTCGAAGTAGGCCTTGCGGTACCTGCTCCCGTCCGGGTCGTTCCAGAAACGGAGGGGCATGGAGGGGAAGGGGGCGGTGCAGACCAACTCCCCCGGCTCCCCGACGACCGGCTCCCCGGCGGCGTTGAAGACCTCGACCCGCATTCCGAGTCCCCGGCACTGGAGCTCGCCGGGGTAGACCGGGCCGGTCGGGTTCCCCAGGGCGAAGCAGCCGTTCAGGTCGGTCCCGCCGGAGATGGAGGCGAGCTGGAGGTCCTGCTTAACCTCCCGGTAGACGTAGCGGAAGCCCTCCGCGGCGAGCGGCGAGCCGGTGGAGAGGATGGTCCGCAGCCTGGCGAGGTCGTGCTCCCGCCCCGGCCTGGCGCCCCCCTTTTCCAGGGAGGCGAGATAGCGGGCGCTTGCACCGAAGACGGTGATCCCCTCCGCCGCGGCGAGCCGCCAGAGCGCGCCGTGGTCGGGATGGAAGGGGTGGCCGTCGTAGAGGACCAGGGTCGCCCCGATCGCCAGGGAGCTGACCAGCCAGTTCCACATCATCCAGCCGCAGGTGGTGAGGTAGAAGATGGTGTCGTCCCGCCTCAGGTCGGTGTGGAGCACCAGCTCCTTGAGGTGCTGCACCAGGATGCCGGCGGCGCCCTGGACCATGCACTTGGGGGGGCCGGTGGTGCCGGAGGAGTACATGATGTAGAGGGGGTGGTCGGCGGGGAGCTGGGCGAAGTCGAGCGGGGCCGCGGGGACGGATTCCAGGTCGGTCCCGATGAAGTCGTCCCACAGAACGGCGCTGCGGATGGCGCCGATCTCCGGGGTGTCGTCCAGGTAGGGGACCACCACCACCCGCTCCACGGACGGGATATTCTCGGCGATCCCCCGGAGCCGCTCCAGGGAGTCGTAGCGCCTGCCGTTGTAAAGGTAGCCGTCGGCGCTGAACAGCAGCCGCGGCTCGATCTGGCCGAACCGGTCGATCACCCCCCGGAGGCCGAACTCGGGGGAGCAGGAGGACCAGACCGCGCCGAGGCTCACCGCGGCGAGCATGGCGATCACCGTCTCGGGGAGGTTCGGCATGAACCCCGCCACCCGGTCCCCCGGCCCGATCCCCTCCTGGCGCAGGGCCCGGGCGAGTCGGGCGACCCTGCCGGACAGCCCGGCGTAGCTGAGCCTTGCGGTTTTTCCCCCTTCCCCCCTGAAGATGATGGCGGGCCGGTCGTCCCGGAAGCGGAGCAGGTTCTCGGCGAAGTTGAGCCGGGCACCGGGAAACCAGCGGGCGCCCGGCATCCGGCTCGGATCGTCCACCACCCGGTCGTAGGGCCGGGAGGCGATCACCCCGCAGAACTCCCAGAGGGCGGCCCAGAAGGCGGGGATGTCGGCGACCGACCAGCGGTACAGCTCCTCGTAGCTGGTGAAGGCGGTGCCGTGCCTGTCGCTGACGAACGCCATGAAGCGGGTCATGTTGGCGCTGGCCACCCGCTGCGGCGACGGCGCCCAGATCGGCTGCTTCATCTCTTTCTCCCGGTAATCCATCTTTACCGCAAACTTAGCATGAACCGCCGTGTTTGCAAGGGGCGGTCAGATATGGTATGAATAGGCCGACTACATTCAGGAGGTGCCCCATGCGCTACATCAACACCGGGCGGGTGATCGCCGCCCAGCTCACCACTCCGGCGGAAAACCCGCTGGTCACCGACAGCAGCCGGCTGATCGACGTCTGGTTCGACGGCGCGGCGGTCCGCAAGCAGCTCTTCAAGAAGGTGACCAGGGAGGAGCAGGAGGCGTTCGCCGCCGACCTCCTGACGCGGGGCTTCGTCCGGTCCGGCAACCTGCTCCTCAACCCTGCCGCCGTCCTGTTCGCCGAGATGGAGCACGAGCTACTCGGCGGGATCGTCACCATCGGCTATCAGGACAACGGCAAGCCGGTCGAGCTGAAGGTGGGCACCAACGCGTTCGCCGAGCTGAGCACGGCCCTGGCCGGGGCCGCCCGCTAGGCCGTTCCGGCTGCCGGGGAGATAAATTTTGGCATGGCAACCGCCCGGGATTGTGGTATATATCCACTAGCCGAAGCAGATTAACCGCGCACACCCGCGTGTCATTTCACCGATCAGAGGAGGAGCGTATGAAGAAGAAGGTTGGGGTTGTCCTGTCAGGCTGCGGCGTCTATGACGGGAGCGAGATCCACGAGGCGGTCTTCACCCTGCTGGCCGTTGACCGGAGCGGCGCAGAGGCCGTCTGCATGGCGCCGGACATGGAATTTGCCGAGGTGAACCACCTGAGCGGCGAGCCGACCGGGGCCAGGCGCAACGTGCTGACCGAGTCGGCCAGGATCGCCCGCGGCAGGATCAGGAACATCAGCGAGGTGCAGGCGGACGAGCTGGACGCGGTGATCTTCCCCGGCGGCTACGGGGCGGCCAAGAACCTCTGCAATTTCGCGGAGAAGGGGGCCGGGGCCGCGATCCATCCCGAGGTGGCCCGGTTGCTGCGGGACATGGCGGCGGCGAAAAAGCCGATCTGCGCCATCTGCATCGCCCCGGCCCTGGTGGCGGCCACCCTGGGGAAGGAGTACGCGCCCAGGCTGACCATCGGCACCGATGCCGGCACCGCCGCGGCCATTGCCGCGACCGGGAGCGAGCATGTCGCCTGCCCGGTGACCGAATTCGTGGTGGACCGGGAGCGGAAGATCGTCTCCACCCCGGCCTACATGCTGGCCCAGCGGATCTCCGAGGCGGCCGACGGGATCGATAAGGCGGTGCAGGCGACCCTGGAGCTGATCTGAGCACTCGCCCCGGAACCTGGCAACGGACGGATTGCCGGATATCTTTTTATGCAGGTAAACTGACGCTTCAGAAAGGGAGGAACGCATGACAAGAAAGATCTTTTCGCTCTGTCTGGCCGCACTGCTGGTCATGGCGGCCGGGACCGCCATGGCGGACAGCATCCAGGGGAGACTGGGGGTAACCGGCCGGGTCGGTTTCCTGATCCCGGCGGACAGCGATCTCAACGACCTGAAACTGGAAACCAATGTCGGCCTGATCGGCGGCGGCGGCTTGATCTTCGGCATCACCAGGAACCTCGCCGCGGAACTGGAGATAACCCGGATGGATTTCTCCGCCGAGCGGGTGTCGGGCCGTGATGAAGGTGACTTCGGCATAACCAACATCGCCATCGGCGCCCAGTACCGCTTCATGGCCCAGCCGCAGCAACTGGTCCCCTACGCCGGCGCCGGCCTCGACATCCTCCTCACCGACTATGAAAGGCCGGGCGGGTTCAGGGCCAGGGTGGACGACATGGTCGGCATTCACCTGTGCGGCGGGGTCGACTATTTCTTCATGAAGCAGATGGCAGCCACTGCCGAAGTGAGGGCGGTGCTCGCGCCGGAAGTGGATATCAATCTCGCCGGCGGCGGCAATTTCGACCCTTCCGGCGTCAGCACCACTTTCGGGATCAGGGTTTTCTTCAACTGACGGGGAAACGCGGGAGATCGCATGAAAAGGGGCGGCCTGACGGGCCGCCTTCCTTTTTCCCGGGCGGGGAAGCAAGCCAGGATGCCCGCAAGGGGCATCCCTACAGATTATTTCGTCACCCGTATTGATTTGACGCCGTCAGGAGAGGGTTTAGCACTCCGCCGCGTTTGACATTGCCTTGACCTGCCGTATACTTATAAACTATATGCCATGGCGGCGCCAACGGCTCAAGGGGGCCGGTAGCGGGACAGGCGCCAGCGCCTTGCCGCGTTGCGCCATGAAATCATCAACAAGGAGGGAAAGATGAACCACGAAAAGAAGAAGCTGTCCGGTATTGCGCGTCTCGCGCTCGCAGCGGCCTGCGGTCTCCTTTTGTTTGCCCCGCTCGCCGAGGCGAAGAAGGGGGGAGGTGCGGTGAAAGGGGTGGTGCGTGACGGCTCGCAGCAGCCGATCGTCCAGGCCACGGTCTACCTCATCCCCGCCGCCGACGTGGAGAAGCTGAGGAAGTCGCCGTCCATCGAGATCAAGAGGGACACCCCCAACGATGAGCCGATGGAGGACAGCCTTGCCGGCAACCGTGACAAATACCAGAAGGGGATGACCGACAAGAAGGGGAACTTCGCCATTCCGAAGGTGGCGGACGGCAAGTATTTCATCTACGTGGAACCCTCGGACAAGGAGCATCTCCCCGGCGGTGACCTCTCCAACAAGGCGATGAGCGCGGCCGAGCTCGGCAAGAAGCCGCTCACCATCCTCGTTTCCGGAAAGATCCCGGACAACGCCACCTTCGTGGGGAGCTCCAAGTGTCTCACCTGCCACAGCGGCTACGCCTCGGTGAAGAAGACCCTGCACAAGCTCGGCATCAGGGTCGTCGGCAAGACCAGCGGGCTTCAGGACTACAGCCGCTTCCCCGACTTCGACGGCGGGGTCAAGCGACTGCTGGCGGGAACCAAGTTCTACTTCTACGGCTACGACAAGGGGCGGGGCTTCGACAAGTACCAGATTTCCGAGAAGATGCCCGCCGATCCCGCCTCGGTGAGCTTCACCGCGGCCTTCTTCAAGGACAGCGACGGCAAGCTCAAGTTCAAGACCGAGAACGTCAAGGACCCGGCGGATACCCCCCGCACCTACACCGTGGAGATGACCTATGGCGGCGGCCTCTACAAGCAGCGCTACCTGTACCGGGTGGGGGACTCCCTCTTCCCGTTCGTCCAGTATAACCCGACCGGCAAGGAGGAGTATGGCGACAGGGCCAGGAAGCCGTGGCGCGACTACCACGCCGACTGGCTCTTCAACGAGGAGAGCAAGAAACTCTCCGACCCGCCGAAGAAGAAGTCGTTCGAGAACGAGTGCGCATCCTGCCACTTCACCGGCTACAGCCTCACCCCGACCGTCGCGGGTGACTTCGTCGCCGGCGCGGTCAACGACCCGAACGGCGAGGCGGACATCGACGGGGACGGCACCCCCAACGAGCTGAACGTCGGCTGCGAGGTCTGCCACGGGCCGGGCTCCGAGCATGTCAAGTCGGTGAAGGCGAAGAAGTCGGCCACCATCGTCAGCCCGGAAAAGCTCGCCGCCGAACGGGCCACGGTCATCTGCAACCAGTGCCACAGCAGGCCGCAGGGCTACATGAAGAACGACCAGCCGGTCAGCAAGGACAACCGGATGCTGATCCCCGGGACCAGCCGCAACGAATACCTGATCAATCACACCACCCGTGAGGATGCGGCCCAGAAGGACTTCTGGGGGGATGACGTCCACTCCAAGTCGCACCACCAGCAGGGGACCGACCTGATCCGTTCGAAGAAATACATGAACGGCAAGATGATCATGACCTGCCACGACTGCCACGATCCCCACGGCAAGAGCGCGGTTGTGCACCAGCTGAAGATGGAGGTGCGGGACGCCAAGAACTCCCTCTGCGCCTCATGCCACAAGGATGTCAGCATCAAGTCCCACACCAAGGAGATGGTGGGGGCGGAGCACGGCATGAAGATCTATTGCATCGACTGCCACATGACGAAGACGATGCAGACCGGGGCGGGACTCGGCAAGGGGCTTGCCAGGAAAGACGGCAAGAACTACTGGATGAACGACATCACCTCGCACATCTTCGACGTCCCGCGCAAGGACAACAAGGCGGTGAAAGGGGCCGAGCCGGGCAAGGCGATGCCGATCCCGTACACCAACGCCTGCGGCAGCTGCCACAACGTGGAAAACCTGTAGCAGCCGGAGATTGAAGCTGCAGCAAAAAAGAGAGGCCGCCCCCGGGGGCGGCCTTTTCTTATCCATGACGGGAAGCACCCCTGCGGAGAAGGTGCGGGCTTATCGGGTTGACCATCTGTACCAGCAGGAAGCGACAATCCCGTAAATGAAGTTGAGGCCGATGACCACCACCGGGGTGAGAACGCCGAAACCGAGGCCGAACAGCCCCTTCCCCATGCCGGGGAGGACCAGCAGCAGCATCATTGCCGAGGGCAGCAGGCTGAACAGGCAGCCGCGCAGGATGGTCCGCTGCCGCCAGAGCGGCAGGAGCAGGAGCAACATCCAGATGCCGCTCCAGACCATGCGCTGGTACAGCCATGGCGCGGTGAACTCCGGCTTCATCCCCACCCCCAGCAGGTCGGTGATGCCGACCTTGCCCATGGACCAGATGTTGAAACTGTCGATGAAGCCGCCGATGGCCCCGCCGGTGAAGGCGCCGCTGATTTTCCTGATCATTTGCATCCCTTTCCCCCTCATGCTCACGTGAAATCCCTGCTGATTCCATTTCCATCTTCGCCGACGATCCGGCCGTCACTGACCCGGAATATCCTGTCGAACCCCTCCACCATCCGGCGGTCATGGGTGACGACCAGGATGGCCGAGTGGTTTTCCACCGCCAGCTTCTTCAGGAGCGCCATGACGTTCCTGCCGTTTTCGGTGTCCAGCGCCGCGGTCGGCTCGTCGGCCAGGATCACCTTGGGCCGGTTCGCCAGTGCCCGGGCAATGGCCACCCGTTGCGACTCACCGCCGGAAAGGGCGGTGGGATAGCTGTGCAGCCGGTGTCCGAGATTGAGCGAGGCGAGGAGCTCCGTGGCCCGCTCTGTTGCCTCTCTCCTGGTCAGGCGGTTGATCTCCAGGGCGATCATCACGTTCTCCAGGGCGGTCAGGAAGGGGATCAGGTTGTGCGCCTGGAAGATGAAGCCGAGCTTTTCCCGGCGCAGCCGCTTCAGGTCCAGTCCCGGCAGCCACCCTTCGTCGGCGACGGCTGCGCCGTCGATGACCACCTTGCCGTGGGTCGGCTCGTTGATCAGGCCGATGGCGGTGAGGAGCGTGGTTTTCCCCGACCCCGAAGGGCCGAGAATGGCGACCAGCTCGCCCGGCCTCACCTGGAAGGTGGCATCCGAGATGGCCGTAACCGCCGTCTCCCCCTTGCCGTATATCTTGGTCAGTCTTTCCACTTCGATCGCGTACATTTATTCCTTTATTACTCTTTCCGGAAACGGTAAATTTTTCGTAACTATAACCAAAACAAAGGTAAAAACTGAAAAGCGTTTCACGCGGATAACTTCTGATCGAATCGGATAAAATCGGATTAAAAACAACCTTAAAGGTAAAAACAACAGCCTTTAAATCTGTCTTGATCAGAATTTATCAGATTTTATCCGCGTGCAAGGAATTTTGCCTTTGTTTGGGTTATAATGCCGAAACTTGTCTGTTTATCCACCCAAGGCCTCCGCCGGTTCGACCTTTAGCGCCTTCCGTATCCCCACGAAGCTCGAAATCGTGCAGATGGCGATGACGATGACGAAGAGCGCCTGCAGGTCTGAAGGTTCCAGGACGATCCGGCGGGGAAATTTTTCATACGTCAGTGAGATCAGGAGATAGCCGATGCCGTAGGCGATAACCCCCATCAGGAGCGACTGCTGGAGGATCATGCCGACGATCACCCGGTTCTGCGAGCCGATCAGTTTCAGGGTGGCGATGGTCCTGATCTTGTCGAGGGTCGTGGTGTAGATGATGAGGGAGATGATGACCGCCGAGATCACCAGCAGGATGATGCGGAAAAGGCCGAGCTGCTTCCTGGCCTTCTCGATCATCCCCTTGGTCAGGATCTTGGTCTGCTCCTCTGAAGAGATCGGCCGGAAGTGGTTCCAGCGGCTGATCCGCTCCTGAACCTCCTTGAGATCCGCCCCCGGCGCCAGCCGCGCCACAACGGTGTTCACCGTGTGGGTCGATTCAGTGATGCCGGCGATGTTCTGCCGCAGGAATTTCGCCTGGGCCGGAGAGAGTGACGGAATACCGGCCAGATTCGCCCCGATCCGCACCCGGTCGTTCCTGATGGCGTCGTTGTCCTTCTTGAACTGGATCTCCTGGGCATCGGCCAGGCTCACATAGGCCGCCGGGTCACCACTGGCTGAAACTACCTTGCCGGTAATTCCGACCACCGTATAGTCGTGGAGCCCCAGATGGATCTTCTCGCCGATCTCCATCCGCATCGCCTTGGCAACCACCATTTCGTAATGCTTCTGGCGGATGTTCCGCCCGGCGATGATCAGCGGCGGACCACCGAAGCCGTTCAGGTCATGGCCTATCAAATAGAAACGGAAAGGTTTCCCCATTCTCTCGATCTGGATGGTCTGGAAGGAAAGCGGGGAGGCCTCCGCAACGCCGGGCACCGCGCTAATACGGTACTTGGTCTCCTCCGGAATGCGTGAGTTCTCGGCGAACGGGCCGTTGGTATCCTGCTGCACCACCCAGATGTCCGCCCTGGTGAAGTTGAGCACTGCCAGGGCATCGGCGAACAGCCCACGGTAGATCCCCCCCATGCTCATCACCACCCCGAGCAGGAGCCCCAGGCCGATGGAGGTGAGGATGAACCTCCCCCGGTGATAGCGTATGTCCCGGAGAGCGAGATTCATCGCGCAACCCTGACCTTCATGCCGTCCCTGAATTTTGCCATCTCCGGCGCTGGCCCCAGGGCGACCCGTTCGCCACCGTCAAGCCCGGCGGCGATTTCCGTGAGGTTGCGGCGATCCTCGATTCCAACGACAACCGGCTTGAATGTGAGCTTGCCATTGGCCACGACCCACACCCCACGCTTTTTATCCCTGGTGACAAAGGCGGCGGCGGGGAGTGACGGGGCATCTTTCTTCATCGTCGTGACGATGTGGACGTCGGACTGCTCCCCCAGCCGGAAGTTCCTGAGTGGCGGGGTGAAGGCCACATCCACCTCCAGCTCTTCGGTGACCCGGTCGCTCTCGCGGCCGAGGCGGGCCACCTGGCCGGGAAGCTGCTCGTCGGGCGCGGAACGAAGGGTAATCAGGGCCTTCTTGCCGATAGATACCCCTTTCAGCTGCGATTCGTCGACATTGGCCTTGACCCAGACGGTCCGGGGGTCGGCCAGGGTGAAGATCGGCATCCCCGGCGTCACCGTGCCCCCCTTCTCCAGGTCCCGCGTGATGATGACCCCATCCTGGGGAGCGTGGATGAGGGTGTCGGCGACCTTGCTCCGGGCAAAACCGAGATTGGCGCGGTTGGCCCGCTCCTCCATCCGCACCGCGTCAATCGCTGCCTGGCAGCGGGCGACCTCCTCCCTGGAAACCTGGCAGGCGGTGTCATACTGCTCGGCCTCAAGCTTCGAGACCAGATTTTTCTCCGCCAGGGTCTTGAACCGCTGGGCATTTTTCTCTGCCAGTACCAGGTTTGCCTTGGCCTTCCGGAGATCGGCCTGTTCCACGTCCAGGTTTGCCGCGGCTTTATTGAGCCCCGCCTCGGATTGCCGCTGCTGCTGGATGAAGTCGTCGTTTTCCAGCCTGGCCAGGAGCTGGCCCCGCTTTACGGTATCCCCCTGGTCAGCGAGCAGCTCAACGATCCTGCCGGTGATCTTGCTGGAGACTCCCACCACCACCTTGGCCTCGACCGTCCCGTTGCCGTAGACCTGGGCGGTCAGGTCGCGCCTTTCGACTGTTACGACCTTGACCTTCGGCGGGGCAAGGACCGTCAGCTTGAGCAGGACGACAGCGGCCAGAAGGGCCAGGGGCCAGATCAGGTATTTTTTCCTTCTTGCCACGGTTTTCATCAGTTCCATGCCTTGCTCCTCACTCTTTCCCCACCGCCCGGTCGAGCCGGGCCAGTGCGGTATGGTAGTCATAGACCGCCTGGATATGGGCCGTTTCCGCGTCAATGGCCAGGGATTGGGCATCGGTGACCTCGATGATGTTACCGACCCCCTCCTGGTAGCGCCCCATGGCCAGTGCCCGGTTTTCCCCGGCGGCAGCCACTTCCTTCTCGGTCGAGGCCATCCGGGCGACCGCCTCTTTGACCCCGAGCCAGGCGGATTCGACATCCCTGACGATCTGCAGCCGCTGGTCGTTCTGCCGGGCCTCAACGGCCCGCAGCCCCGCCACCGCCTCCCTTTCCTGCTCTACCGTGGCAAAGCCGGAGAAGAGCGGCACCGTCAGGTTCAGGCCAATCCCCCAGACGTTGCCGTCCGGCGGGAAGTCCCGGTCAGCATAGCCGATGCTCGCCGTTCCCGACAGGATTGGGAGATGACCGCTCCGGGCGGTTTTCAGGGTGGCCGCCGCCCCCCCCTTCAGGGCATCGAGCCGTTTCAGCTCGGCCCTGCCGGCAAGGGCCTCCTCCCTGACCAGGCCCCGTTCCGGCAGAGGAGCTTGGCCAGCGGCGGGTTCGACAAGGGCGCGCTCCTCCAGAGACGGAACCCCGATGGCATTGGCAAGCTCGACCCGGGCGATCTCCCGGTTGTTCTCGGCCCGGATCAGGGCGGTCCGGGCGGCGAACAGGTTGGCCTCGGCGCGGCTAACATCCACCTTCGGCCTGATCCCCTGGTTGAAGAACTCCTGCGCCTGCCGGTAAACCTCTTCCTTGAGCCGTACGGTTTCCCTGACGGCAATGACCTGTTTCCCGGCGGCCAGCAATAGATAGTAGGCGCTCCTTACCCGGAAGGAGATGTCCTGGCGGGTTATGGCCAGCGCCTCGGCGGCGGCCGCGCGATTCCCCCGCGCCGCCGCCACCGCCCCCGCGGTCCGGCCGAAATCGTAGATGGTCTGCTTCAGATAGAGGGCATCGGTATGCACCTCGGTGCTCTTGATGCTTTCCAGCGGGGTGAGGAAGGAACGCCCTTTGCTCCAGTCTGCGGCGATGGATATCTGCGGATAGTAGTTGGCCAGCGCCTGGCCGGTCCTCGCCTCGGCCCCATGGAGGCTCTCCCTCGCCTCGACCGCCTGGGGATGGTTTTTCAGGGCGGTCGCGACCGCCTCGTCGAGGGTGAGGGGCTCCGCGGCGTATGCCTCGCCTGCCGCAAGGAGCGCCAGTAAAACTAAAACCTTGACGGCCTCTGTAATATTGCGGAGGCTCTTGCAAAAATCTTTCCCCCTCCCCTGGCGGGAGGGGGCGAGGGGGAGGGGGCGGCTGGTTACTGATTCTGCACGAGGGGCGGACATCCGGGTTGACTTCCTTTCGACATGGCATTCTCGATCAGATCGAGGAACTTCCTCTGCTGCTCCTTCTCCAGTGAATAGCCGATAAGCATTGTCATATATATATTAGTGAATTAATAAATGCCAGAAAAAAGCGGTCAGCTTGCCGCAACCGCCATCTCCGGGAAACCAATATGTCCCCCCGGATCAGAATCCCCGGGAGATGAACCACCCTCCCGCCAGGGCGACCACTGCCCCGCTCAGCCGTTTCGCCCACGTGGAAAAGTTCACCACCCCCCGGGCCTTGACGAACGCCTCCACGAAGCCGGTGAAGGTGCCGGCGAAGAGCATGAGGAGGCAGTGGCCGACGGCGTAGCAGAAAAGGAGCGCGACGCCGTAGAGCACCTCCCCCTTGCCGGCCACGAGCGTCAGGATCACCACCAGCACCGGCGTGGCACAGGGGGAGGAGACCACCCCGAAGAAGAGCCCGAGCAGGAACGAGCCGATGATCCCACCCCGCTTGGGGCGGTAATCGCGTTTGATGGGGAGCGCGATCTGGTACAGCCCCATCATCTGCCCCCCCATGAGGAGCGCCACGGCCCCGGCAGCCAGGTACCATGGGCCGCCCAAGGTGCCGAACATGGTCCCCAAGAGCCCAGCCGCCGCGCCGAAGGCGGTGAAGGTGAGCGACAGGCCGAGGATGAACGCCAGGGAGTAGCGAAACGCCTTCCACCGGTCGCCGTCCGCATAGCCCCCGACGAAGCCGACCACCAGCGGGATGGTCGCCAGGACGCAGGGGGAGGCGGAGGAGAGGACCCCGGCCAGGAAGACCGCGCCGAAGGCGACGATCGGCCAGGCGGCGATGATTTGCTCGATGTTGTCGAGGAAGCTCATCTGACGCCCAGGGCCTGCAGCTCCCTGATGATCTCCGCCCTGTCCATGAAGCCGATGTGGCGCTTGCTCTCTTTCCCCTGGGCGTCGAAGAAAACCTGGGTCGGGATCATCTGCACCCGGAACTTGCCTGCCGCGGCCTTGTCCTCGTGCACATCAATGAACAGGACGCCGGCCCGACCGCGGTATTCTTTGGCCAGCGATTCGAGGATAGGCGCCATTTTCTTGCAGGGGATGCAGGTGCGCGCCCCCAGGTCGATCACCGCCGCTTTCCCGCTGGAGAGCGCCTGGCGGACGGTCGCCTCCGTGGCGGAGGGAAGCTCGGCGTGTGCGGCGTCGGCGACCATGAGCATGAACATGAGCATGAGCATGGGGGGCACTGCGGAAAAAAGACGTTTCATGGGATATCCTTTCGATTGCATTAATGCAAAGTCGGAGTAAAGAGGATAGCTACAACATCCCCATGATCTCCGCCACGGACGCCACTTTGCCGGAGAACTTCACCTGACCGTCGATCACCAGCGCCGCGAGTCCCGGGTGTGAGCCCGAAGAGGTCGAACACGAGGTAGTCTGCGAACGATTTGAACATGACAGACTCCATGAATGCATGATTGTTTAGTCATGCAGTCAAGTAGAAAAATTTACGTTCGTTGCAGGCCCAGCAGCGTCAGACCGCCTTCAAGAGTTCATGCCGGCCGGCGGTTTCCTGCTTGACAATAAGGGTGACAATGTCGACGATCTCCAGAATCTCGGGATGCTTGATGGCGTAAAAGATCTTCAGCCCTTCCTTGCGCCGGGAAAGAACTCCGGCCGCCAGCATCATGTTCAGGTGCCGCGAGGTGTTGGACTGCTCTTCGCTGATGGCGGGGAATATCTCGCAGACGCAGCGCTCGCCGTCACGGAGTAATTCGATGATCTTCAGTCGGGTCGGCTGGGCCAGGGCCTTGAGGATGTCGGCGCGAAATGCGGCTAGTTCACTCATGATCTACCTCTGTTTGTACGTACAGTGTATGATTATATACTCATACTCCAATTGGTCTTTCACGTCAATATGTTAACTTCCGAGCCGGGCCAGAAAATTATTGAATTATAGATTTTTCTATAATACTATATTGCCATGTCACCTGAATCCGAAAAACTGATCTTCGAGCTCCATGCCAAGCTCTGCAAGGCCCTCTCCAACCCGAAGAGGCTGGAGATCATCGCCACCCTGCGGGACAGGGAGATGAGCGTCGGCGAGCTTGCCGAACGGCTCGCCATTCCCATCGGAAACCTCTCCCAGCATCTCAACATGATGAAGGGGGTGGGGATGCTGAACTCCCGGAAAGAGGGGAACGTGGTCTTCTACTCCCTCGCCACCCCGAAGATGCTTGAGGCGTTCGACATCCTCCGGGAGATCCTCTTCGAGCGGATCTCCCGCGAGGAGGCGGTGAGGAAGAAGTTCGCCGAATAGCCAGTGGAGAGCGAAAAAATGCCGTTGCCCACTCGCAGAAATAATTCGTTTGGAGGAAGCATGAACTGCATCATCTGTCACAATCCGTCGGACAATGCTATCTGTCAGCACTGCGCGGTGCTTGAGCTCCAGGAGGTCATCAGAGCCTACTGCCTCAACACCGCCTCGAAAAGCCCGTTGAACATGGCCCAGGAGATCATGGGCCATCCCGGATTCCCGGTGGCCGGGCATGTCCATCACGCTCTGGTGGCCGCCGTCCTCGTTGCCGCCTACCGAAACGCCGGGGGGGAAGTTTCTCCCGAAAAGCTGGACGAGGCGATCAAGAAGGGGAATGGCATCCCCGGCGGCTTCTGCGCCGGGTTCGGGGCGGATGCCGCCGCCATCGCCTGCGGCATCGCGGTAAGCCTCATAAACGGAAACACCATCAACGCCGAGCACGCAGCAGGTCGCGCCCAGGCCCACGCCCTGACCGGCGAGGCGATGCTGAACATCGCCAACAACTCCGGGAACCGATGCTGCAAGAGGAGCGTCTACAGCGTGCTGGAGCTGGCAACCAACTACTTCAACAGGGTGATGGGGGTTACCCTGGAAGCCCCGCAAAAACGGATATCCTGCCCCTTCACGGCGAAAAACAAGCTTTGCAATGGGCCGGCCTGCAAGTATTATTCGGATTCGGTCTAACATCTGCCCGGGAGATTGTCAGAGGAGTACATGAAAGAATTGGCAATCAAGCTTGAAACCCTGAACAGCAACAGAGAGAGCCTTGTCCTCATCATGGCTGCGTTTTTCGCGGCGATCATCGCCGCCAGCCTATTCATTTCCGCCAATTTCGGCTACTTCCTTTTTATCTGCCTCGCGATGGGGATGATCAGCGCGCCCTTGCTCGGCCGGTACTGGTGCAACTGGATGTGTCCCAGAGGAAGCTTCCTGGAATATTTCCTGACAAGGTTTAGCCTGCGGAAAACCTTTCCTCCCCTTTTCAAAAGGGGTTATTTCCTCGCATTCGTAGTTGTAGTTTTCATGTTCATGATGGGATTGAATTTCTTCAATCTCTACCAGGCGCATCCCGCTGTTTCCGCATTGGGGATCACCCTGACGCGGCTTCTTGTCGTCAGCACCATCGTTGCCATGGTGCTTGGCATCGCGTACGAGCCGCGGGCATGGTGCGTCTTCTGTCCCGGCGCAACATTCGCCAAGCTCGCCGCTGCCTTCAAGAGCAAGAAACCGCATCTGGTCAACGACGCGGCATCATGCACCTCCTGCCAAGTCTGTGCGGGAAACTGTCCGTTCCATATCGACGCCTCCCAGAGCGGCGTGATCAGCGACCCGGATTGCCTCAAGTGCTTTGCCTGTGTCGAGAAATGTCCCTCTAAAGCGCTCCGCTTCTCCGATCAGGCTTAGGATTCCAAATCCCCTCCAGCGGGAAGGCCCGGAAAAGGGATCGGCTGAGGGCTCCTTCACTCCGCCAGGCAGGAGGAATTCCCCCGCGTCACAGCCGGCTCCCTGGCCGCCGTTGTCCCATCCTCACGGCGCCAGAAGGGGCGTTGTTCAAGAAAAGGCATGGCAAGCGTGCTCAAGAGACGGTTGTCCTCCGCCCGTGCGTAAGCCGGTATGCCGATGACGATTCCGGCTTGGGGGATGTTGAGTTTCAGGGTCCGGTTCAGTCGGTCCCACCAGGAAAAAACCGAGGAATAGTTGGAGTTGGTCTCCTCTCGAACCTGAGAATGGTGGATGCCGTGCATGCGCGGGGTGACGAGAACGCGGTTGAGCAGACGCTCGCAGCGGATCGGGAGCCGCACGTTGCTGTGGTGGAAAAGGGTGTTGGCCTGGAAAACGATCTCGTAGAGGGCATAGGCCCAGAGGGAAGGTCCGATCAGGCCGATCTGTGCCGCCCGGAAGGCGGAAGAGAAGGCGATCTCGCCGAAGTGGAAGCGAAAGGCGGTGGTGACGTCAAGGTCGGGGTCGATGTGGTGGACGTTGTGGAAGCGCCAGAGCAGGGGGATTTGGTGGTTGGCCCGGTGCCACCAGTAGAAGGTGAGGTCCATCAGCAAAAATGCGAGGACCGGCCGGGCCGCGCCGGGGACCACCGGCAGATGGAGCAGGCCAAAGGACTCCCGACCGGTCCAGCCGAGCATCGCCTCGGCAACGGGGCGCACGATGAGGGCGACGGCGGCGTAGGTGAGGGCGGCGTAGGAAAGGTTGACAACGAGGCGGCCGGCCAGGGGGCGCCGTGCCCGCCGCAGGGGGAGAAGCCGCTCCAGCAGAAAGAGGAGGCCGGCAAAACCCCCGATGGTTGCTCCGGCGATGAGAGTTTCCCGCATCGGCGCCTACTCCAGATCATTCCTCATCCGGCAGAAGTCCTCCAACTCGATCTCTCGAGGGGCGTAGCGGGCCTTGATGTGCCCGGCCCGTCAGTGTCCTGAAGTATATCGAAATATACAGTTTTTCCAGCCGTGATAGAACCCTCAACGGATGAACCGTCTCCTTCCATGGTCGGTTCATTGCCTATACGCCTGTCTCAACAACCGGCGCCACTTGCCTGGGCAACCTGTCTTTCCTTGCCGCCTGATAGAATTTGGAGAAGACAAAGATATAGATAATCGCCGCAAGTACCGTACTCGCATAGTTCACAGCCGACAGCAACTGACTGGGATAATAATTCCCGTAAACATTCGCTCCCAAAACTTGGGAGCCGACCAGCGCTCAAACCAGACCCCACTGGGTCGGATAAAAGTCGCTCTTCAGAAAATCCCTTTTAAAGTAATTGCTGAGCAGATAGAGGCAAAAGATCCCCCAGCCGACCGTAATGACATAAGAAAAATTGATGAAGAAGAACGATAGCATCCTCATGTCAAAGGAAAAATACTTCTGCACATAGAGCGTGATCCTGTAGAAACTGTATCCGTACAGACAGGTGATGGGGATCACCAGAAAAAACGCCGGCAGAATCGCCTTTCCCGGCAACTCGTGGGCCTTTATCTGGAGGTAGATCAGATAGGCGAGCTTGGTGACGAGCAGGAAACAACCGAGACTCAGGGTAAACAACGACGCGAAGGCCGCTGTCGATGCGATCTCCTCGCTGCCGGCAAGGGCGGCAATGCCGGTCCCGGTCAGGCTCACCAGACCGAAGGCAAAAACGTCGAGCAGCCAGATGAAGTTCAGTTGGGTCACATCAAGGGGATGGCTCAGCCAGGTTTTGAGAACCCTGAATTCGAGCCGGAAAATTATCAGCCAGAGAATCCCGAAAAATATCAGGCCGGGCAACATCAGCGCCTGCAGATTGGACGATAACTGCGGGATAAAAAAGGCCAGGGGAGCCAGAACCACATTCGCGGTCATGGACAGGGAAGCGACGGGCACAAAGACGGCTATGTTCTTTGTTGGCGGACTATTGATGAAATCCCGGTATTCGGTCTTGTTGGCAACCCATTGGATGAGTTGTTTCAGATAAACAGCCGTGGAGCCCAGATTTATTACGCTGAATGCCAGCATGATCATGATCAGGAGGAGATACAGGCCGGTTTGGCCCGTAGACATTGCGGCCAATGGCAGGTCCGACAGTTTTATCAACCCCTTCCCATGGGGCACTGCAAACTGGAGATAATTGAAGGCCATCAGGGCGATTCCCCCCGCTGCCAGGGGTATCTGAAACTTCAACGGCGTAAACTTCATGGTAACTTCTCCTTCTTTGGTATTTTCCCTTCTTTCACAGCTCTTTTTTGGATTCACGGGCACTCGCGAAGGCCGCCGCCAGCGCCTTCGCCGCCCTGTCGATCTCTTCTTCGGTCGTCAGCAACGCCCCGTGTGCTTTCACGATGGAAGCGATCTCGGCCACAGGTTGGAGGGTGCCTATTTTATTGTTGGCGTGCATGACGGATACGAGTACCGTATGCCTCGATGGGCAGCCCTTCTGCCGCCCATTCGGCGACCCCGTCGGTAATCTTCCGCGCCCGGAATCCCTTCTCGCGCAACAGCCCGGCCGCCTCTTCGGACATGAGGCAGAAGGGGCCCCGGCAGTAGGCGACGATTTCCTTGCCGGGGGGGAGTTCGGCCAGCCGCCGCTCGATCTCGGCAAGCGGCATGGAGCGGGCGAAGGGGAGATGGCCTGCGAGGTATTCCACCTCGGGGCGGACGTCGATAACGATGACCTCTCCCTGCCGCGCCTTCTCCAGCAGGCTCGCCCTGGATTCGGCGGTCAGCCGTTCCGGGGCCGCTGACATCAGGTCCAGGGCCAGCCGCAGTTCCGCGAGGTGTTTCTCCGCCACGGACCTGAGGTTGAGCCAGAGGCTGACGATGTCGCTGCCGCTCAGACGGTAGATGATAAAACGCCCTTCACGTCGCGCCTCGACCAGCCGCGCCTCCTTGAGCACCTTCAGATGCGCGCTGACCAGCTTGACATCGATGGCTGCGTCGCTCGCCAGCGTTTCCACCGCCTTCTCGCCTTGAGAGAGGAGGTCGAGCAGTTCCAGCCGCTTCGGGCTGGCAACCGCCTTCCCCACCCGGGCCACCTGTTCGAATAAGAGGTCCTTGCTTTTTCGTGTTTTCATGATCGCACATTCTAAGGTTTATTGGAATGTATTGCAATCCTTTTTTGCTCACTTCTGGAAATTATCCCTTGACAGTTGAGCCGAATTACTGTAAATAAGTTTATAAGCAAGCACTTAAAAGGTTATGGGGATGAAGGAAGCAGCGGAACTTTTCAAGATCCTTTCCGTGGACAAGCGGATCGAGATCATCGAGCTTCTCAAGAAGGAGCCGATGAGCGTCAACGCCATGGCAGAGGTCCTGGGGGTGACGCAGTCGGCGGTTTCCCAGCATCTGCGGGTGCTGAAGTCGGCGGGGCTGGTCAGGGACGAAAGGCAGGGGTACTGGATCTACTACTCCCTGAACCGCGAGACCCTGGAAAGATGCAGGCAGCGGCTCAACCGGGTCTGTACCTGCGGCTGCGGCGGCGGAGAGAAGAAGTGCCAATAACCCATGGCCTTTTTTCTTTGCCATATATATAAGTATATTTGCACTAACTTATATTGAGAGGAGGTGATAAACGATGGCCGAAAACAAGGAAGAGACGAACGAGAAGCAGGAAGTGCAGAAGCCCCAGGGCAAGTGCGGCTGCGGCTGCACGCCGCCGGTCAAGAAGTAGGCAGGACAGCCCGGGAGGCGGGTTTTCCCGCCTCCCGATTCTCGAATCTTCAAGGAGGGTCACTAATGAGGGAGCTTCTTTCGGTTACGTTCATTTTGGTTCATCTGACCGCAACAATGGTTTGGCTGGGGGGGATCGCTTTCATTCTGCTGGTTGCCATACCATCCGCGAAGCAGATTCTTGGCGGAGACGCCGGTAAGTTGATCGGGGAGGTCGGCAAGAGGTTTACTCCCATGGCAAACCTGTCCATATTTTTCCTGCTCCTTACCGGCATATCCCTCATGGCGATTAACGGCACTATATCCGGTGAGGCCTTGAAAGGGGGAAGTGGAACGGCAATGCTGCTCAAGTGCCTTTTGTTCCTGGTCATGGCGGGGGTGCACTTCTTCCGGGGCAAGGTACTGGCGCCCCGTATTGCCAAGACCCAATCGGATGGAGCGAAGGCGAGACTGCAGAAGCTGTCTCTCAATCTTGTCTGGCTGAATTTTGGATCGGGGCTGGTGGTCCTGCTGCTCTCCGCTTCCGTCGGCGCCTGGTAGTCGCGAGTTCTGCCGTGGGATAGAGGGCGATTTGTCAAGCCTCTCCCATCTCGAAGCCCCGGTCCAGCAGCAGGACCTCCACCTCGTCCCCCGCGGCATGCACCGCCCCGGGCGCCAGGCGGATCAGGCCGTTCCCCTGGATCAGCGACGAGAGCCGTCCGGAACTCTGATCCCCTGTGGTCGATACCTTATAGCTGTCATCTTGCACCGAGACGATCCCCCGGACCAAGTGGGGCCTTTTCCCATCGTTGGCCGCCGGCTCCTGCAAGGCCGCCCTGACCAGCGGCCGGAAAACCCGCTTGTGCCCCATCGCCTTGAGGAGCGAGGGGCGGACGAACAGCTCGAACGACACCATGGCGGCCACCGGGTTGCCCGGCAGGGCGAAGACCGGTTTTCCCTCCAGCATGGCGAACGCCAGGGGCTTCCCCGGTTTCATGTTGACCTTCCAGAAGGTGACGCTGCCGCCGAGCTCTTCGATCGCCGCCTTGACGAAGTCCCGGTCCCCCACCGAGACGCCGCCGGTGATGACCAGGATATCGGCGTTCAGGCCGGCCTGGATCTTGCCGCAGGTGGCGGCCAGGGTGTCCGGGGCGATCCCCAGGAGCACCGGGTCCCCGCCGGCATCCAGCACCTGGGCGGCCAGGCTGTAGCTGTTGCTGTTGATGATCTTCCCCGGCGCCGGTGTCGAGCCGGGCTCCAGGAGCTCGTCGCCGGTGGAGAGGATCGCAACCCGGGCGCGCCGGTAAACGGCCAGCGACGTGCTCCCCATGGCCGACAGCATGCCGATCTCCTGGGGCCTGAGGAGTGAGCCGGCGGGGATCACCACGTTGCCGCGGCGGATGTCCTCACCTCGGTTGCGCACGTGCGCGCCCGCTGTGACCGCCGCGGGGAGGCTGATCCATTCGCCCTCCTCCGCGACATCCTCGATGGGGACCACCGTGTCGCAGCCGGGCGGGACCGGCGCCCCGGTCATGATCCTGATCGCCTCGCCGGCCGGCACCGGGACGGTGCGCGCCTCTCCCGCCGGGAGGAAGCCGGTCACCCGGAGCCGGCCGCCGCTGAGCGCGGCATGGGAGAAGGCATAGCCGTCCATGGCGGAGTTGTCGGCCGCCGGGATGTCCCACGGGGCGATGTGGTCCTCCGGAGTTACCCGGTTCAGCCCCTGGAACACGGATACCTTCTCCGTCTCCAGCGGGGTGATCTGTCCCAGGATGGTCCGTTGCGCTTCTTCGATGCTGACCATGGGTGCGCTTCCTCCTTCCTCATCTTGTTCAGAAGTCGAGTTCGATGAACTTGCGGTTCACCATGTCATTGAAACCCAGCTGCAGCAGGTCGAATTTCTCCAGGAGCGTCTCCGCCTCCGGGGTGAGGGACGATTCGCCGCCGCCGGCTCCCCCTTTGAGGCGGTTCACCAGGGGGAAGCCGAGCCGCTTCTCCATGGCGTCGATGTAGGTCCACGCCTTGCGGTACGGAATCTTCATCTCTTTTGCCGCGGCATTGATCGAGCCGTTCTTCTGGATCAGCCGCAGCAGCTCGTCCCGTCCCTGGCCGAACACCGGCTCGCCGTCGATCTCCAGCCAGATCTTGGAGCGGACCTGGAGGGCGGAGCCGGGGTCGCTCATTTCAGGAACCTCGCCTCGATGAAGTCGGCGACTTCTCCGGCGTCGTTCAGGTCGAGCACCGGCACGTCCAGTTCCAGCGGCTCGTCGCTGGCCACCGCCACCAGGGTCGGGTCGTGCGCCTCCCCCCGGCAGAGAAGCGTCGCGCTCCTTTCCCGGCGGTGCAGCTCGAGCTTCGGCATGGCGCTCTTCTTGAACCCCTCGGTCAGGACGATATCCACGTCCGCGAAGTAGGTCGCCAGCAGCTCCTCGACGGGGGGAGGGGAGGCGTGCTGCTTCACCATGGCCAGCTTCTCCGGCGAGGAGATCAGCATGGTATCGGCCCCGGCGGCGGTCAGCCGGTGGCTGTCCTTCCCCGGGTGGTCGATGTCGAAGCGGTGAGCGTCGTGCTTGACCACCCCCACCCGGTAGCCCCGCTCCTTCAGGCGGGCGATGACCTTTTCCAGCAGGGTCGTCTTGCCGGTGCCCGACTTTGCCACGAATGAAATCACCTTTACCGCCATGGCTCTCCTCCTATTTCTGCAAAATCCTCCGGGGTGTTGACGTTCAGAAAAGCCCTGCCGTCCCGGTCGAATTGGGCAAGTTCCTGTTGGTTTACATACCTGACCCGGACCTGCGGGTAATACGCGTAGGCGCAGCAGTCACCGCTTTCCAGGAGCTCCCTGATCGGCCCGAGACAGCTTTTCGCGTAGAGCGCGAAGAGCGGCTCATATCCGTGCGTCGTGCATGGCACCACCGCGTCGAAACCGTTCCTCAGGGAGCAGAGGTGGCGGAGCACCGCCGCGCTCGGGAAGGGGAGGTCACAGGAGGAAACGAAGACGTACTCCGTCGCCGCGTGCCGGAGCCCGGTATAGAGCCCACCCAGCGAGCTGCCGGGGTAAACGTCCGGCACAACCGGGAGGCCGTAGCCGCTAAAACGCTCCGCACGGTCCCCCACCAGCACGACCCGGGCGAAACTCTCCCGGAACAGCTCCAGCACCCTCTCGAAGAGCGTCTTGCCGGCAACTTCCAGAAACGCCTTGTCCCGTCCCATCCGGCGGCTCTTGCCGCCGACCAGGATCACGCCGGTTATGTCATGGTCAAGATTTTCCGGCATGGCAGCGCTGATGTCAGCTCCTGTTGATCCTTGTGCTCGTTTTCCCTGGGATGGATCTTCCTCTCTGTCCCTGGGTTTCTTGCTTATACCAAAAACGCATAACGGTATGCAAGACTAATTTCATTTTCAACGCTGTCAGCCTGCCTGTTCCGTGGCCAGCCAGTCGCTACGCGGCGGCCACGAAGTAGCGGCGCTGGAACCAGAACGCCACGTTCACCAGGCCGATCATCACCGGCACCTCCACCAGCGGGCCGATTACCGCGGCGAAGGCGGCCCCGGAGTTGAGGCCGAACACCGCCACCGCCACGGCGATGGCGAGCTCGAAGTTGTTGCTGGCGGCGGTGAAGGCGAGCGTCGTGGTCTTGGAATAGTCGGCCCCCAGCCGTTTTCCCATCCAGAACGAGACCAGGAACATGACGATGAAGTAGATCAGCATCGGGATGGCGATCCGGACCACGTCCAGGGGGAGCTGGACGATCAGGTTCCCCTTGAGGCTGAACATGACGACGATGGTGAACAGCAGCGCGATCAGGGTGATCGGGCCGATCCGCGGCACCACCTCCCGGTGGTAGCGCTCCACCCCCATGGCCTTCACGCCGATCAGCCGGGTGAGCGCCCCGGCGATGCAGGGGATGCCGAGGTAGATGAAGACGCTTTCGGCGATCTGGCGGATGCTGACATCGACCACGCTCCCGGAGAGGCCGAACAGCGGCGGCAGCACCGTGATGAAGAACCAGGCGTAGACGCTGTAGAACAGGACCTGGAAGATGCTGTTGAAGGCGACCAGGCCGGCGGCGTACTCGGTGTTCCCCTTGGCCAGCTCGTTCCAGACGATCACCATGGCGATGCAGCGGGCCAGCCCTATCATGATCAGCCCCACAAGGTACTCCGGCTTGTCGGGGAGAAAGATGATGGCCAGAATGAACATCAGCACCGGCCCGATCAGCCAGTTCTGCACCAGCGAAAGCCCCAGGATCTTCTTGTTGCGGAACACCTCGGGCATCTCCTCGTACTTGACCTTGGCGAAGGGGGGGTACATCATCAGGATCAGGCCAACGGCGATGGGGATGTTGGTGGTCCCCACCTGGAAGCGGTTGATGAACCCCTCGACGCCGGGGATGAACCAGCCGAGGCCGACCCCCAGCGCCATGGCGGCGAAGATCCAGAAGGTGAGCCAGCGGTCGAGGAAAGAGAGTTTTCTTGAGATGCCTTCAGACATGGCAGATACGCCTCCTGTCGATGTTAAATGTGTTTATGTAGGGGCGGACGGCGTCCGCCCTTGGGGCGCATGCCATGCGCCCCTACGCGTTCCTGAAAAACTCCAGCAGCCTGTGCCTGATCTCGTCCCGGACCCTGCGGAATTCCGCCATGATTTCCTGATCGGTGCCGGAGGCCCCGGATGGATCGTGAAAGCCGAGGTGCATCCGCTCCACCCCGCCGAAGAAGAGGGGGCACTTCTCCTTGGCGTCGCCGCAGAGGGTGATGACGTAATCGAAGCTCTCCTCCTTGAACTCGTCCAGGGTCTTGGAGCGGTGGCCGGAGATGTCGATGCCGATTTCCTGCATCACCGCGATCGCCCGCGGATTGACGGAGGTCGCCTCGGTCCCGGCGGAGAAGGCCTGCAGCCGGTCGCCCAGGTAGTGGTTGACGATCCCCTCCGCCATCTGGGAACGGCAGGAGTTGTGGGTGCAGAGGAACAGCACTTTTTTCTTCACTTTGCCCTTCCTTTGCTATAGTATCCGCATGTGCGGATGGAGCAGGCGCGGCATATCAGGCGCACTTGTTGTTTTCCTCAAAGGCCGCCAGGCTTTTCCGGTCCGCGGCGGAGACGGGCAGTGAAGCCAGGTGCCGCTTCAAGAAATGGAACATGCCGTCATGGAAATCGCTCCCCTTGCGGTTTATGGAGTAGTACATCCAGACACCTTCGCGCCGGTCATCCACCCAGCCGGCGTTCTTCAGATAGGCAAGATGGCGCGATACGGTCGACTGGGGGAGCCGCAGGACCTCCATCAGGTTGCAGACGCAGAGTTCCCCTTCCATGAGGAGGGAAAGGATGCGCAGGCGGGTCTCGTCCGCCAGGGCTTTGAACAAACGGGAGGTAGTTTTCATGGAGAAACTATATCCGCATAAACGGATATAGTCAACCCGTTTTTCCAACCGGAAGTGCTCATGGAAAGGCAACCCCATATGCAGCGCAGAATAATTTTCCTTCTCGTCACCCTCCTCGGGTTCATTTTCCTGCCGCAATCACAGTCACTTTCAGCCGACAAGCCGGTCGTCCGCTTCGGGGTCATCCCCCGCTACAACCCGATCATCATGTACAAGCGCTACCAGCCGATCATGGACTACCTGACCGCGAACACCCCCTATAAATTCGAGCTGAAGATCAGCCGCGACTACCCGGAGGCGGTGCGGTTTCTCACGGATGGGGTGACCCAGGTGAGTTCCCTCGGGGACGTCACCTTTGCCGAGGCAAACGTGCAGTGCGCAGCGGTCCCCATTCTCAAGCCGCTGAACCGGGAGGGAAAGCCTTATTACCGGAGCGCGATCATCGTCCGGGAAGACTCCCCGCTCAGCTCCCTTGCCGATCTGCGCGGCAGGACCATGGCGTTCGGCTCACCCCATTCAACCTCAGGGAACCTCATCCCCCGCTATCTACTCTGGAACAGCGGCATCCGCTTGCAGGAGCTGAAATCGTTCACGAACCTCAAGCATCATGATGCCGTAGCCAAGGCGATCCTCAAGGGGCAGTACGACGCGGGAGCGGTGAAGGACGTGGTGGCCGAGAAATACCGCTCCTACGGCCTGCGCGTCCTGGCATGGTCCGGCGCCATCCCCTCCGTTCCCATCGTGGTCACGAAAACGGCGCCGAAGCAGGTGGTGCGGGCGCTCTCCGACGCCCTGCTCAGGCTCGACCGCAACAATCCGGGGCACCGGGAGATCATGAAGAACTGGGATGACGAGTTCAAAAACGGCTTTGCCCCGGCCGAAATCGCCGATTACAAGGACATCTTCCGCCTGATCCGGGGGATCCCGAGCGGCTGCGGCACGGGGTGCCACCGATGAGACCGGTGCGCTTCAGCATCAAGACCCGTTTTGCCCTCCTGGCGGCGCTGATCGTGGCGATTTCTTCCGCCCTGTGGGGAACCTGGGTCTGGCAGAACGAGAAGCGCCTCCTCTTCGAACGGCTGGAGGGGGAAGGGAAGGCGATGATGACCTCGCTGGCCACCCCGATCATCAACGCGCTTCTTTACGAGGAGATGGGGGTGATAGTCGAGGGGGGGCTCCTCGACAACTTTGTCGAAGAAATCATGGGGAGCGCCGAATTCCAGCCGACCTACGCCTTCGTCAGCGACGACCACGGAAGGGTCCTGGCGCACAACCGCTACACCGAATACGGAAAGATCTACGACGACCCGCTGACCGTAGCGGTTCTCTCCTCCGGGAACTACCGCAGCGAAATCTCGCCCGGAACAGGAGCCGACCGGGCGGTTCTCGAGATGGCGGTTCCCCTGCGCATCTACGGAAAGACCTGGGGGGCGCTGCGGGTCGGTGTTTCGACCGCCCCCCTTGCGGTACAACTCCACGAGCTCTCGCAGCGGATCGTCACATTCTCGGTCATCCTCTTTATCTTCGGCACGGCCATCTTCTATGTGGTTGGGGCCAACCTCGCCCGTCCCCTGCAGAGGCTTGCCGTCATCATGGGAGCTATCGACCCGGAGACGCTCCGGGCCGATATCCCCCGGGAGAGGAGCGACGAGATCGGCCTGCTGCAGGAGAGTTTCCTGGAGATGCTCCGGAGGCTGAACCGCAGCGAAGAAGAGCGCCGGATGGCGCTGGCGCACATTGTCCAGACGGAGAAGCTGGTAACCGTGGGGAAACTCGTGGCCGGGGTGGCGCACGAGGTGAACAACCCCCTCTCCGGGATGACCACCTGCATCCATAACCTGGAGTCCAATCCGGCCGAGCTGCTGAAGTACACCGATCTTCTCAGGAAGGGACTGGCGCGGATCGAGACCATTGTCCGCGACCTCTCGGATTTCAGCCGGGCCGGAGACATTTCGTTGCAGGGGGTGCCGAGCGACCTCTTTTTTCATGAAGCGGCGGTCTTTGCCAAGCTGGCGCTGCAAAAGAGAAACGTGGTGCTTGTCACCGCCGACGACTGTTCGCCGCCGATCATCCTGAACATCGACAAGGGAAAGCTGCACCAGGTCATCCTGAACCTGCTCTTCAATGCGGCGGATGCCTCCCCTCCCGGGGCCACGGTCACGATCCGGGCCTTTCCCGGCGACGGCTTCTACTGCATCGCCGTCCATGATCAGGGGCCGGGAATTCCGGAGGAAGAGCGCCGGAAGATCTTCGAGATCTTCTACACGACAAAGGCTCCCGGCAAGGGGAGCGGGATGGGGTTGGCCATCAGCAAGAGCATCGTGGAAATGCACGAGGGTTCGCTCGTGCTCGACAGCCGTGACGGGGGCACTGCCCTCATCGTCCGTATCCCGCTGCAGGAGAAGGGGAAGAAGTGAAAAACGCAAAGATTCTGATCGTGGAGGACGACCCGCTCCTGGGAGAATCCCTCGAAGAAGCCCTGGAGCGGAAAGGATACGCGCCGCGCCTGGTGGCGACCGGTGTCGCCGCCCTGGAGGCGGTGGCGGAGGAGAGCTTCGATATCCTGCTGCAGGATGTGAGGCTCCCCGATGCGGACGGCCTCCAGGTGCTGCAGCAGGTCCTGGCCCGGGAGCCTCAATGCATGGCGCTGGTGATGACGGCGAACGCTACCATCGAAACCGCCGTGGAGGCGATGAAGAAGGGGGCGTTCGACTTCGTGACCAAGCCGTTTCCGGTTGACGTCCTGTTCCTGAAGCTGGAGCGCCTCCTGGAATTTTCGCTCCTGGAAAAGCAGGTCGCCGTTTCGGCTGGCGACGAAAGGGGGTTGGAAAGGGTCATCGGCCGCAGCCCCGCCATCAGGGAGACCAAGAAGAAGATCCATGCGGTGGCCCCCGCGGCGTCGACGGTGCTCCTTCTCGGGGAAACCGGAACCGGTAAGGAGCTCCTTGCCGAGGCGCTGCATGCCTTGAGCCCACGGCGGGGGGGGCCGTTTGTATCGGTCAACTGCGCGGCGATTCCCGAGCCGCTCATGGAGAGCGAGTTCTTCGGGGTTGAAAGAGGCGCCTACACCGATGCCAAGAGGACGAGAAACGGGCACCTGGAGGCCGCAGGCGGCGGGACCCTCTTCCTCGACGAGATCGGGGAGTTGCCGCTGCCGATGCAGGGGAAACTGCTGCGCGTCCTGGAGGAAAGGAAAATCCGCCGCGTCGGCGGCACGACCCCGCGGCCGCTCGACTTCCGCCTCGTCTGTGCGACCAGCCGCGACCTGGAGCAGATGGTCGAGGATAAGCTCTTCCGGGAAGACCTTTTCTACCGGATCAACGTCGTCCCTGTCGTGGTCCCCCCCCTTCGGGAGCGCCGGGAGGACATCCCGCTGCTCGTCGCCTGCTTCCTCAAGAAATTCAACAGCAGGTCCGGGGCGTGCAAGATCCGCTTCTCCCGGGAGGCCCTGGAGACGTTCTCACGCTACCAGTATCCGGGCAACGTCCGTGAGTTGAAGAACATCATCGAAAGAATCACCATCTTCCATGCGGGGAAAACGATCCTCGATTCCCATCTCCCCCCTGAAATGACCCTGGCCAATCCCTACCTTGGCAAGCAATTTGAAGAGTATACCGTAGGCAAGCCGCTGAAAGACGCCCTGGCGGAGTTCGAGCAGCGCTACATCGAGAAAGTGGTCCAGGGCGCAAAGGGGAACAAATCGCTGTCCGCGCGGATTCTCGGCCTCTCCCGAAAGGGCCTCTGGGGGAAGCTGAAGAAGCCGGATTAGCCCGCCGGGTCCGGTTCTTTCGCTGGATACTGCTACCCGGCGGTAACGGTTTCGGGCTCATTTGACGCCGCGTCTTTCCTTGGTAGGATTTAACAGTTGCCCAGGGATGGTATAGCCTTACTAAACGAAAGGGAGGGTATATGCGAATGAACGTATTGGCAGCAGCAGTTTTTCTTGCGGCTGCGTCACCTGCGCTGGCAGTGGTCGGCGGCGGCGACGTCACCATGAAGAACAAGGGGGGCGACGTGGCATTCAGCCACGAGGCGCACGTGGAGGGGGCGAGCCTTGACTGCCGGGCCTGCCACGCTGACCTATACACCAGCAGCAGGCAGCACAAGAAGGTTTCCATGAAGGAGATGCAGAAGGGGAAATCGTGCGGCGCCTGCCACGACGGCAAGAAGGCGTTCAGCGTAAAAGAGAACTGTTCAAACTGTCATAAGAAATAAGACGCCAGGGAGGAAAGGAATGAAAATCAAACGGAGAGATTTTCTCAAGATTACCGCTGCGACCGGGGCGGTGGCAACGGTTGGCCTGCCGAAGCTGAACGCCTTCGCCCAGAGCGGCGCCGAAAAGGCAGCCGCGGGGAGCGCCGGCGAGTGGGTCCCGTCGACCTGCCAGGGGTGTACCGCCTGGTGTCCCACCGAGTTCCTGGTGCAGGACGGCAGAATCACCAAGGTGCGCGGCAACCAGCTTTCCAAGGCGAACGGCGGCTACGTCTGTCCCCGCGGCCACATGATGATCCAGCAGACCTACGACCCCGACCGGGTCAAGGTGCCGATGAAGCGGACCAACCCCGCCAAGGGGCGCGGTATTGACCCCAAGTTCGTGCCGATCACCTGGGACGAGGCGCTCGACACCATCGCCGACAGGATGATGGAGCTGCGCAAGGCCAATGAGCCGCACAAGTTCATGTACATGCGGGGGCGTTATTCCCCAACCTCCACCGACATCGCCTACGGTACAGTCGCCAAAATCTTCGGCTCCCCCCACAGTTACTCTCACAGCGCCATCTGCGCCGAAGCTGAGAAGATGGGGTCTGGCTATACCCAGGGATTCTTCGGCTACCGTGATTATGATTTGGCCAAGACCAAATGTCTGGTGGTCTGGGGCTGCGACCCCCTCTCTTCCAACCGCCAGGTACCCAACGCCATCGCCAAATTCAGCGATATCCTGGACCGCGGCACGGTCATCGCCGTCGATCCACGTATGAGCACTACCGTAGCCAAGGCCCACGATTGGCTGCCGATAAAGCCGGGAGAGGACGGTGCCCTGGCCGCCGCAATAGCTCATGTCCTTCTGACGGAAGGGATGTGGAGCAAGGAGTTCGTCGGCGACTTCAAGGATGGCAAAAATCTCTTCAAGGCTGGTGCAAGCGTTGACGAGGCTGCCTTTGTGGAGAAACAGACCCATGGCGTAGTCAAATGGTGGAACCTGGAACTGAAAGACAAGACCCCGGCCTGGGCCGCCAAGAAAACCTTGATTCCCGAAGACCAAATCATCAAAACCGCCCGTTCGATGGGTAAAGCTGGTTCCGCCTGCGCAGTATGGATGGGTCCAGGTGTGGCCATGAATCCACGCGGCACCTATGCCTCCATGGCGGTATACGCCCTTAACGGCATCCTTGGCTCCATCGAAACCGAGGGAGGGGTGTTCCAGAGTTCCAGCGCCCCGACGGAAAAATTCCCTGGTTTCGACAATTACGTGGACGAGATCGCCAAGAAATCCGGCAAGGAGAAAAAGCTCGACGGCCGCGGTGCCAAGGATATGCCGGCAATTCTGGGGGGCATCGATAAAGTTAAGGAAAAAGACGGTACGGTCAAGGAGAGCCTGAAAGTAGGCGTGGTCACCAACAACGTTGCCAATGGCATGCTGAAGAACCCAGACGCAGTCAAGGTCTTCATTGGTAGCTGGTGCAATTTCAACTTCTCCTGCACCGGCGCCGAGCGCTGGGACAAGGCCATGGCCAAGGTCCCCTTCTTCGTCCACCTGACAACCAACGCCTCGGAGATGAGCCAGTTCGCCGACATCGTCCTGCCGGCCACCTTTGCCCCTACGGAGAAGCTTTCCATCATAACCAATATGGCAAACCTGCACGGCCACATGTCGATCCAGCAGTCGGTGGCAAAGCCGCTCTGGAAGGTCAAGTCCGAGGAGACCGAGTTCGTCTGGCTGCTGGCCGAAAAATTAAAGGCCAGGGGCTTCGCTAACCTCATCGACTACTTCGCTACCGAATTCAAGGACCCTGAGACCGGAAAGACGCCGACCAACGCCGCCGAGTTTGAGGAAATTGCCGCAAAAATCACCAGCCAGAAAGTCTGGAACGGCAAGGAGAAGATGAAGGGGGACCAGATTTCCGGTTGGGCCGAGTTCCGCAAGAAGGGGATCTACAACTCAGAGACCTACAAATACAAGAAAAACTGGGGCAAAGAGAATCCCGAGACCAAGAAATTCGAGGGCCATTTCAAGACCGAGACCAAGAAATTCGAGTTTTACAGCGAAACCCTGAAAAAAGCGCTCAAGATGCACGCTGATAAACACAAGACCACTATCGACGATGTGCTCAAGGTCAGCGGTTATGAGGCACAGGGCGAGCTCGCTTTCGTCCCGCATTACGAGTCGCCCAAGCGCCATGGCAGCGAAAAGGAATATCCATTCACCTTCATTGATTATAAATCGCGCCTCAACCGCGAGGGGCGCTCCGCCAACACCACCTGGTACCAGGAGTTCAAGAAAGTCGACGTGGGTGATGACGCCTGGGACGACGTGGTGAAGATCAACCCTGCCGACGGCAAGAAGCTGGGGATCAAGACCGGCGACACCGTGCGCCTGACTTCGACCACCGGCTCCATCGTGGCCAAGGCCAAGCTCTGGGAGGGGGTGCGCCCCGGTACCGTAGCCAAGTGCTTCGGCCAGGGTCACTGGGCCTACGGCAAGGTGGCGGCCAAGGACTATGCCAAGGCCCTGCCGCGCGGCGGCAACAATAACGAACTTATGCCGGACGACTACGATCGTCTCAGCGGCTCCACCGCGCGTAACGGCGGCTTCACCGGCGTGAAGATCGAAAAAATCTAGGACGGAGGGATATAAATGCCAAAGCAATACGGAATGGTCATAGACCTGCAGAGGTGTGTCGGCTGCGGCGCCTGCGCCCTGGCCTGCAAGACCGAGAACAACACCCAGAACCGCGCCAACGGCCAGACCTTCAACTGGGCCGACTTCATCTACCGGGAAGAGGGGAAATTCCCCAAGGTGAGCTACACCGCCATCCCGGTGCTGTGCAATCACTGTTCGGACGCCCCCTGCGTCAAGGCCTGCCCGGTGAACCCGAAGGCGATGTTCAAGACCGCCGACGGGATCACCATGCACAACGACGACCGCTGCCTTGGCTGCCGCCGCTGCCAGAAGGCCTGCCCCTACAGCTCGACCGATGTGACCAGGGACGGGGCCGCCTACAGCGTCATCAGCGCCAGCGACGCCAGGGAAGGGGTCCATCCCTTTTACCGGGACACCACGGAGCTGATCCCCGGCTGCACCACGTCGGGGGCCGAGACCGCCGGGAAGGCGGGAGGCCTGCCGCCGCATCATCATCACTACGATCACCCCGATTACCGGAGCGTCCGGAACAAGGGGCTCACCGAGAAATGCATCTTCTGCGAGCACCGGGTGAAGAAGGGCGAGCTTCCCAACTGCGTGGTCGCCTGTCCCGCCAAGGCCCGCATCTTCGGCGACCTGAACGACGCCGCGAGCGAGCCCGCCAAGCTGCTGAAGGCGCACAAGGCGATGCGCCTCAAGGTGGAGAAGAAGACCAGGCCGAATGTGGCGTACATCAGAAGCTTCAGGGGTGAGAAGAAAATCTAGCTGCATCGACAGATGCAGACGGAGTGTGGTAGAGTGCGGGGATGGGATGAAAGTCCCATCCCCGTTTTTTCCGGCGGATTACGGCAAACATGCCGATTCCCCCATTACCCGAGCGAGGTGCTGAGACAAGATGAAGACCCTGAGCAACATGAAGTTCAATCATGATCTGGAGGTGGCCTACCGGCTCCTCGCCGCCTGCTTCTACCAGCCGGCGCCGGAATGGGCGGAGGAGGAACTGTTTGCCAATCTGGAGGCCGCTCTCCGGGGAGTGGCCCCGGCGGAGGCGGACAAGGCCCCCGCCATGGCGCGCTCGTTCGCCGCCGAGGGGGTGGAGACGCTGACCGTCGACTATGCTGCGCTTTTCGTCGGTCCGGCCAGGCTGCTGGCCCCTCCCTACGGTTCCGTCCATCTGGAGCCGGAAAAGCGGGTCATGGGGGAGACCACCATGGCGGTGCACTCCTTCTATCTGGCATCGGGGCTGGCGCTGGACGAGGAGTTCGCCGAGGTGCCGGACCATATCGCGGTGGAGCTGGAATTCATGTCATACCTGGTCCAGCGCGCCATCGCTGCGGCTGCTGCCGGCGATTATGCCGAAGTGGCCGCATGGGTGTGGCGGCGGCGGGAGTTTCTTGCGACCTTCCTCTCCAGCTGGAGCGCTACCTTCTGCGAAGAGATCCGCAACGGCTCGAAAACCGCTTTTTACTCCGCCCTGGCCGATTGCCTGGAGGGGGTGATTGCCGCCGACCTCCGGCTTCCCGGCGGCGATGAGGCACGACAGGGGGCGGATTGGTAACCGGCCACATCCTGGAAAAACTGGCGGCAACGGCCGCTGCCCCTGTTCGCGACCCGTCACGCTGTCTCCGGATGCGTTTTTCGGAGAGCTCCTGCGACCGCTGCCGCGCCGTCTGCCCGGCCGGCGCCATCAGCCTGGAAAACGGCCTTGCCGTGGATGACGGCAGATGCGCCGGCTGTCTCAGCTGCACCAGCGCCTGTCCTTCCGGCGCGCTGGAGGCTGGAGCGGATTTCGACCGGCTCCTCGGTAACCTTGCCGGGCGTTCCGCGGCGACCTTTGTCCTGGGATGCGAGCGGCAGGGCGGCGGCGCCCATCACCGCATTCCCTGCCACGGCATGCTCTCGGTCGAGCATCTGGCGGTCCTGGCCCTGCGGGGCGATGGGGCAATCCAGGTGGATATCTCCCCATGCTCCGCCTGCCCTTCCTCCGCCATGCGCGAGGGGCTGGCCCGCCGCCTGGAACTGCTGCACGGATTGCCGCTGCCTGGCGTCGGGCGGATCGTCCTGGTTGATGATCCGGCACGGATCGATTTCGGGCCGGAGACCCTTGACAGACGCGGCTTTTTCAACTCCTTTCGCAGGCTGGCCTTGCAGGGGATAGCCTCGGTTATTTCCGGAGCGGAGGAGCAGCGATCCCCCCTTACCTACCTGGACAAGTCTTTGCCGGCGCGGCGACGACTGGTCAACTCCGCGGCGGAGTCACTGCCGCCGGAGCTGGCCCGCTCCCTGACCCGGACTTTCGACCGGCAAGTCACCTTCTCCGGCGCATGCAGCGGCTGCATGGGCTGCGTCCGAGCCTGCCCCACGGCCGCCCTGGCCGAGCCCGAAGGTACATCGCAACCGGAGCAGAGGCCAACATTCGACGCAAGGAGATGCACCGGGTGTGGCCTCTGCATGGAGTTTTGTCTTGACGGGGCCATCATGAACCGGCTTTCCCTGGAGAACGGCTGCATGATCGACAAGGCGGGGGGGAGCGTGTCACCAAGGTGAGGGAGGAGTCACGACTGCTTGATTGTTGCCCTGGAAAATCTGAATAAAATCTGCTAATTTCATGAAATGGAAAAAAAGGGTCTGCACGCGGCGATTCTCTCCGCAATCCTGTTCGGCATGGCACCGGTCGCCTGCAAGGCCATCGTCGGCCAGATGCCGGCAGCACTCCTCGCCGGGCTGCTCTATCTCGGTTCGGGGCTGGGGCTGGCAGGGGTAGTCCTGCGGCAAACGCCCCGGTTTTACGTGATCCTGAGTTCCCTGTCGCGGCGGCAGTGGGGATATTTGGCCGGCGCGATCGTGTCCGGCGGCGTGGCCGCTCCTCTGTTCCTGGCGTTCGGCATCCGCTCCGGCACCGCGACCGAGGTGTCGCTGCTGCTCAATTTCGAAACCGTCGCGACCACCCTGCTCGCCTGGCTGATCTTTCACGAGCATGTCGGCTATCGGGTCTGGATCGGCAAGGTCCTCATCGTCGGCGCCTCGCTGGTCATCGTGCTCACCGGCAGCGCCGGGGTGCGGCTGTCGATCCCCGGGCTCTCCGTGCTCGTTGCCTGCCTCCTCTGGGGGATCGACAACAACCTGACCCGCGAGCTGGAGTCGCTGCCGGCCTCGCTGCTGGCCTGCGTGAAGGGGCTGAGCGCCGGGGTATTCAACGTCCTCCTCTCCCTGATCCTGTTCAGTGGCCCGGTCACGCCGCTCCAGGTCACGGCAACGCTCATGATCGGCGCGCTCAGCTTCGGGGCGAGCCTGGTCCTCTTCATCCACGCCCTGCGGGAAATCGGCTCGGCGAGGACCAGCACCTGGTTCGCTTCCGGGCCTTTCATCGGCACCCTCCTCTCGGTGATCGTCCTCGGCGAGCGCCCCCCCGGCGGGTACTGGCTGGCGGCGCTGGTCATGCTATCCGGGATGTTCTTCCTCTACGGCGAAATGCACCGGCACCTCCACCGGCACGAACGGCTCGCCCATTCCCATCCGCATGAGCACGACGAGCATCACCGCCATGAACACGACGATGGACGGGACAAAGGGGCGCACGATCATTTCCACGTCCACGAACCGCTAACCCATTCACACGTGCACTGGCCCGACATCCATCACCGGCACAGGCATTGATGGCAAGCCCGGCGTACTGATCGTAATCTTACTGAACGCATTTATTTAACTTGTCCGCACTCTCCGCCGGAGCCACGCCGCCGACAGGGCTAGGCAGAGCAGCACCACCGTCAGCTGCCCGGGAGGGTAATCGTAATGGTTGGCTAGGACAAAACCGGCCACCCCCGCTCCCACCCCGACCAGGGGAGAGACGAGGAACATGGGCCGGACCTCGCGGCAGAGGTTCTTGGCGACGAGCGCCGGGAGCACCAGGCAGCCGAAGGTGTAGAGCATCCCGGAGGAGCGGATGGAGAGCCCGACCACCAGGCCGAGCCAGACGGAGACGGCGCCCCCCCACAGCCTGGTCCTCATCCCCACGGCCGCCGCCATGGCGGGGTCCATGATCAACAGCAGCAGCCGCCTGTGCGTGACCGCGGCAAGGCCCGCGGCCGCGACCGCTGCCGCGAGGAAGAGGACGAAGTCGGCAAAGGTGGCGCCGATGATGCTGGATGCCACTATCTTGTGGATCTCTTCCACGCCGTGGGGGCTGCGGGCAACGACCAGGATCGAGGCGCTTGCCGAGAAGAGGAACACCCAGCCGGTAACGGCTTCCCGGCTCTCCCTGCCCGCCTTGTCGCCACCCGCGGTAATCAGGGCGCCCATCACGGAGAAAATGACCGCCATGCCGGAGAGGAAGGGGGCGGAGGCAAGCCAGTGCAATCCGTGACCGGCAAACATGCCGCCAAGCCACAGGGCAAGGGCGATCCCGAGGGTTGAAGCCTGTGATACGGCCGCGCCGATGAATATCTGGTTTCTGGCCACGACGATCACGCCGGTGACTGAAAGGACAAAGGCAAGGAGCCAGCCGACCAGATAGGCATGGTGAAACAGTTCCCAGGAAGCGAAAAAGTCGGCGATCATCTCCCCTCCCCGTTCATGGCAAGACTGATATGGACGATCCCCGAGGTCTCCCGGCACACCTCGACGGGAATCCCGTAGGCCCGGCCGAGGCTTTCGCCGTTCAACATCCCGGCGGCAGGGCCGGCCTCGACCCGGCCATCGAGGAACAGGGCGATGTGGCTGGCGTAGCGCGCCGCCACGGCCAGATCATGGGTAACGAAAAGCACGGTAAGGCGTTCCGCCCGGTTCAGCAGCACCAGCGATTTCAGGAAGGCATAGCCGGCGGAGAGGTCAAGGCCGCTGGTCGGCTCGTCCACGATGAGGAGCCGCGGTCTGCGGGCGAGCGCCCGCGCCACCAGGGCCCGCTGCCTCTGGCCGCCCGACAGGGACCAGTAGTCCTTATCCGCCATCCCGCCGAGGGCGACCTTGTCCAGCGCCCAGGAAAGCCGTTCATCCCGCTCGGCAGCGCCGGCCCTGACACCCACGAGGCCGAGGAGGACGAACTCCCGGACCGTCGTTGGGAGTGTCGGATTGATGTCGCAGCGTTGCGGGACAAAGCCGATGGCGTCGCGTCCGGCAAATTCCCCGTGCAGGGAGATTTCCCCTGTCACGGGGCGCAGTTCAGCCAGGACGGTCTTCAGGAAGGTGGTCTTGCCGACCCCGTTGGGGCCGAGGAGGAACCAGAACTCCCCGCGCCGGATCTCGATGCTGACGTCCCTGAGGACGGCCCGGTCGCCATAGCCGGCCGACAACCCCTTGCTGCTTAAGACGATGTCGTTTTCCATCTGCACTCCTGCTTAACCTAAAAACGGCAATTGGACACGGATTAACACGGAAAAAGCGGATTAATACCGATAAATCAAAGACATATCCTGCTTTAATACCACAACCTTTTGGGTTAATGGTCACAAAGGCTTAAATCCGTGAGAATCCGTACAAATCAGATTTTATCCGTGTGCAAATGCTTTTTCTAGGTTTAAAGGTATTATGATGGCAATTCAATTGATGACGCTAAATTGCAGACCTGAATAACATTCAGCGCGCTCCGGCAAGCGCTGCAGCAAGCGCCCGCACGTTGTAGTCAACCACCCCGAGATAATCGTCGGCCCCCTGCCGGGCGCCGGCCTGATGGGCCAGGTTGACGATCCGGGCGCCGCCCTTGTCGGCGACGAACTTCAGCGCCTTGGCGTCGAAATAGGGGGTGGCGATGACGATCCGGATGCCTTCGCTGCGCATCCCGGCAACGAGACTGCCGAGATGGCTGGTGGTCGGTGAAACTCCCGGCTTGGGCTCCAGGAACCCCTTTACCGAGATCCCGAAGCGCCGGGCGAAATAGGGCCACATGTTATGGTCGGCCACCACACTGGTGCCATAATAGGGGAGCATCTTCCCCAGCCACCCCCCCAGGAGCGCGTCATCCTTCCGCTCCTTGAGAAATGCGCCGAGCCGCCCCTGCTCGTAGAGGAGGGCGAGCTTTTCCAGTTCATATTTTGCGGCGAGCTTTTCTCCCACCATTGCTCCCGTCGTTTTCCGCCGGAACGTCTCGTAGCGCTCGTGGAAATACGACCTGTTCGCGGGGCGCAGCTCCGTCAGCCGGTCCCGGATCAGTCTGGCCACCTTCAGGCCGTTCATGGGATCGAGCAGATAGTGGGGGTTGCCTTCGGGATGGACATCCCCCATGGAACGGTCAATGGTCCCGGTCGGCACCTCCAGCGGCGCGATGACCGTCGAGGCGTCCAGATACCCCGGATTGCCCGGCAGCACCCTGCCGTTCCTGGCGTTCTGCAGCAGGACCGGCGCCCAGGCCGCCTCCAGTTCCAGTCCTCCCTGGACGAACAGGTCGGCCCGGCTCAGGGCCTTGACGAAGCTCGGTTTCGCCTCGACGAAATGGGGGTTTTCCAGCCCCTTGGCAAAGACGGTGACCGTGACCTGGTCACCCCCCACTTCCCGCGCGAGGCTCCCCAGGTCGGGGAGCGTGGCGCAGACCCGGAGAGGCCCGGCCTGCTCCGCCGCATGGGCTGCGGGAGCTGCCACCGAGAGCAGAAGCGCCATCCAGAGCGGTAGAATCATTGCCAACATTTTCACATATATGCGCATGGTCATTTTCCTCCCTTTAAGACAGGCTCAGTATGTGTGCGCCGGATGGGCGCCATACATGAACTCGACCCCCAGCCAGACGGAGTGCGCTTCCCTGTCCTCGAGATGGTCGGCCCGGTCGTAGTTGTACTGGAGGCGCAGGCGCGAGAACTCGGACGGATGCCAGGCAAGAAGCGGCGAGACGCGGTGCCGGTCGTCGCGGAACGGATCAGCGTCCCTCCCCCCCACGCTGTCGCCGCTGCCGGCTGCGTATTCGTAGCGCACCCCGGCGGCCCACCCCGGCTGGAAACCGTACAACAGCTGGCTGTACAGGCCCCAGTCCTTCAGAGTTTCCGCCGCCAGGTCAACAACGTCGGCGGGATCGGAGTCATCGCGGAAGGAGGCGGCCCGGTAATCCCGCCTCATGATCTCCGACTCCCAGGTGAGGAACGGCCAGCCCCTGTCGTTGTTCTCCGGGCGCCACTTCAGCAAAAGGTCGGCGCCGTAGATCAAGGTCTCGGCCTCCGCTCCGCTGGCATTGGGGCCGTACAGCCCGGAAAAGCCGAGCTTGGCGCTCAGTTCGTCGGTGAGATCCCAGGAGTTGTCGAGGCGGGCCAGGTAGACCAGGTCCTTGAGGTTCTTCACCCCCCGGTCGACGAACGGTCTGCCGCCGATGGCGCGCTCCGCGAAGAACTCCTCGCTGGCGAGGAAGCTCGCCATGGTTTCACCCCCGGCGTTCTGGGCGCCGAGGTGGAGCTCGGCGAACCAGGGAAGCGGGGTCAGCCATCCCAGCCGGAAACCGGGTCCCCGCATCCCGTCCGGACCGAAGAGTCTGGTGTTGATGACCGGCTGGTCCTGCCAGTGCCACTGGTGGGGGTGCTTCGGGTTGATCCTGCCGAACTCGGTGAAGAAATGCCCCGCTTCCAGTTGCAGCCCGAAGGGGAGCGACTGGGTGGTGAGAAAGATCTCCTCCAGCTCCACCTGGGTCTCGCCGGACAGGGGGTCGATGAAGAAGATGATGTGAGATTCTCCGCTGAGATAAGGGTCCACGGCCCCCATCAGTGACAGCTCGATATTCTGCACCGTGAAGCCCCGCTTGCGCGGGTCATGGCCGCCCCCCTGGAGGGTTTGCAGGGATTCGTCGTCCTCGCTCGAAGCCCCGGCGGCAAAGAGGGCGTCCATGGAGATATCCATCAGCCGCACTCTGCTTCCCCCCAGCTGGCGTGACCAGAGGTCGGGGCGGGTGGAGGGCGAGTCGATGGTTTTCTGCTGTTGTTCGATCGTTCTGGCTTGGCTCTTTACCGCATTTTCCAGCGCATCGAGGCGCTCTGCGGCGTCCTGACCGTAGGCGGATGCGCTGAAGGCGCAATACAGCACCACGCCCAGAAGAGAGAGTAATCGTTTCATGGCTCCTCCCGGGTAAACTGCAAGATTGAATTGTGAGATAGTTAAGTATATCCCTTTGCCCTTCCTGCTAAACGGGGCAGGGAATATTGCAGGGCTATCTGTACCGGGAGATCAGACGGGAGGAGCACGGTTATTGGAAGGGGTGAGGAAGGTTTTTGCGGACGCCGCCAAAACAGGCCAGGCACAGGCAATTTCGCCAGGCTGTCCTTGCATCCCGCAGCCCGGAGCGGCGCATCCCGCCTCGGACTGCTGGTGGCCTGCGAGGCAGATGGGGCAGTCGGGATGGTCGGCGCCATCGTCATGGTGATGGAATGCTGCCACCAGGGTGGCAAGGAGAAGGAGGCAGATGAGCAACGATGTCAGGCGCTTCTGCATGGTAGTGGCTCTTCCGGAGGATAGATTGCAAGAGTATAGCCGCAACTGTTTCGCCTGTCCATCATCTGCCAAGGAGACGAAGCATGGCGGCAGGTCCCTCAGGCGGTACCGCCGCACTTCCCGGCGCAGCAGCAGGCGATGCCGCGGGCCTTGCCGAAGGCCTCCCGCCCCTCCTTCACGGAAAAGCCGGCGATGAAGAGGGTGCCGAGGGAGTCGAGCCAGCCGATCCCGGTCAGCTCGTAACCGGCGCTGGCGACCAGGAGAATGACGGAGAGGTAGAGGCAGGCCCTGGTGCAGGCGGCGTCGGCCAGGATGGCCTGGGAGGCGAGGCGCGTCCCGACCTTTACCTTGTAATGGATGAGGAGCCACATGGAGGCGATGGAGACGGCCGCCACGATGATTCCCCACAGGGTGGTCTCCGGCCGGTGCTGCTGATAGAGGTTGATGGCGGCAGTGGCGGCAAGTCCCGCGGCCAGGAGGTAGAAGGCGCCTCCGGTGATCCGGAGCGCCCGCTGCTCGAAGACGTCCGGATCGGTGCCGTTGCTCTCCCGCTGCCTCCGGATCATATGCCAGACCCCGACCCCGGAGATCACCTCCACGAAGGAATCGAGGCCGAAGCCGAACAGGGCGATCGTTTCGTCGGCCAGCCCGAACCAGACCGACACCAGCCCCTCGGCCAGGTTGTAGAAGATGGTGACGAGCGCCAGCAGCGCGGCGCTGCGGCGGAGGGTTTCTCTCTCTGTCATGGTCATCGGTTTCCTATGTCACGATCCTTATCTTCGGCGCCGCCATCTTCCTCGCCACCAGGGCGCCGTGGCGGGAACGGATCGCCGCCATGTCCCCCGCGAGGAACCGCAGCCGCTCATGGTTTTCGTCTCTTGCCAGATAGCCGTCCGCGAATTTCGCCATCAGGGCGTTGAATCTCTGCCGCGAGCTGCCGTGGGCGTAGTTTTTTCCGGGAAAGCGGCGGATGTCGCCGTTGCATTCAGGAGAGATGTGGTAGAGCTCGTGAAAGACGGTGATCAGCTTCTCCCGCAGGGAGAGATCGAGAAAGCGGGGGGTGAGGAAGTAGATGACGTAGAGCATCTCCACTCCCCCCCTGGTGATGGCGGGCATTTCGCAGAGCAGAGTCTTCCTGCCGCGCCGCACCGAGGTCGTCCGGCTGCCGTTTTCGAAGCGGAGCGGGTGGATCTTCGCGTAGGTGCCGTGCACCCCGCCGCCGCGGGTCGTGGCGACGCAGACCATCACCCGCTCCGGGTCGATGTGGCCGAATTCCTCCACCTGCCGGACGATGTCGGCGATCAGTCGCTCCAGTTCCAGGGTCAGGTTCAGGACTGTTCCGTTCACCATTCACTGTTCACTGTTTTACCACCTTGTGGCAGAAGAGGCAGCGGATCGGCTCCGGGTGGTCCTTCGGGAAGGGGATCTTCACCCCGTCGTGGCACTCCTTGCAGAGGGGGTCCACCTCCTTCTTCGCCTTGCCCGCCTTGAGCATGTCGTAATAGGGGCGATGGGTGTCGTCCAAGGGGACCTTGCTGGTCTTCTCCTCGCCGGAGATGGCGAAGAAAACGATCAGCACGATCCCCACCAGGGCGATGAACAGCCAGTCCTTCTTGCCTATTTTCATGGTGCCTCCGAGGGTGAAGCAGGTAAAGGTACCTCTACCTGCTTTTATAGTGTCGCGCAGCCGATGGCGCCGTTGTGCTGGGGGTGGGGGGGGACGACGACCGGCTGGCCGGTCTCCTGTTCCAGGAGCCTGACCAGGGCGCCGTTTCGCGCCACCCCGCCGGTCACCACCAGGTGGCGGGACGGGAAGCGCCGCAGCATCGGGAGGACCCTTTTCACCAGGGTCTGGTTCACCCCGGCGCAGAGGCGGTCTGTCGGGTGGCCCCGGAGGATCTGGCCGATCAGCTCCGATTCGCCGAAGATGCCGCAGGTGCTGTCGAGCTGGACCGGCTCCCGCCAGTGGGAGGAGAGCTCGTCCAGGCTCACCTCCAGGATCGCCGCCATGTTTTCCAGGTAGCGGCCGCTGGAGGCGGCGCACTTGTCGTTCATGACGAAGTCGGCGAGCCTCCCCTCCCTGACCAGCGCCACCTTGGTGTCCTGCCCCCCCAGGTCGAGGAGGGTGAACTCCCTGAGTCCGGTCTGGCGGAGGGCGCCGGCCACGTGGGCCCTGATTTCCGAGACGATCCTGGCCCCGTGCAGATTCAGGGTGTTGCGCCCGTAGCCGGTCACCACGACGGCGGCGTCCGCCAGTTCCTCCGGGGTGAACAGGCCGGTAGCGGCGAGATCGAGCCGGAGCGCGTCCGCCACGATGCTGCCGAACCGCTTGTAGAAGGTGACCGTGTCGTAGTCGGCGAGCCGGACGATCTCGCCGTCACTGAGGGCCGCGAACTTGGCCTTGCGGCTTCCGAGGTCGATGCCAATCTGCATTTTGTCCGTTTCCAATGTGTAGGGGCGACGCATGCGTCGCCCTCGTCTCAGGACATCACCAGGGCGAGGCATGCCTCGCCCCTACGAAAAATAAACACCCCCGCGCAGGGGCGATTCATGAATCGCCCCTACAATTTCTCCCCGAGCATTTCTAAAAACCCCTCGATCCTGATCCTCGTCCTGGCATCCAGCGGTGACGGCTTGTCCCCTTCCAGGGTCAGGATCGGCAGGGGGAGCTTCTTCCGGACTATCATGTCCTCGATCTGCCGGAAACAGAAGGACTGGACGTAGTGGATGACCCCGTCCACCCTTCTCTTGCCGGTCTCCGGGATGATGTCGGCGAGCCGGTGAAAGATGTCGTAGGGGTAAGTGTAGGCGAGGTACTGTTCCACCAGGTCGTCCATCCCGTACGGCATCGCGAACTGCCGCTGGGTCTCGTTGAAGACCACCCGCCCCCCCTGCGACTCCAGGAACTGGTAGAGGCCGTCGAAGATCGGCGGGACCCCGAGGTAGGCGAGCCTGATCCGCTCGGGAAAGGGGGCGCGGCCGGGCGCCTCCTGGAGGAAGGCGTCCACCTCGGCCTCGAACAGGTCCGGGTCGCCGTTCATGTCGGAGGTCGCCACCTGGAAATAGTGGTTCTCCCGGCCGGAGACCAGGTTTTCCTCCCAAGTGAGCCGGTCGATCTCGCGGACCTTGTGCCTGATCCGGTCGAGCCGCGCCTTTGCCTGGTAGACCTCTTCCCAGCCGACCCCGAAGTGGCGCATCAGCTTCTCGATCTCGAAACGGAGCGTTTCCCGGTCGCGGCCATGGGGGTAGGCAAAGGGGACCACCGTGATCCCCTCCAGGGAGAGGAGCTCCATCATGGCCTTGGTATAGCTGCAGTCCCCTTCGGTGACCGCCACCATTTCCCGGATGCCGCTCTCCATGACGGCGGCGAAGATCCCCTTGATCCAGCCGCAGCTGTTGCGCGGGAACCCCTCCAGCTCCGCCTCCTCCACCAGGCGGGGGGCGTTCCCCCCGCCGATGAAGAGGTTGTTCAGGTCAACCGGCTTTTTCCCGGCCGCGACCAGGACCTCCAGCGGAATGGTTGTGGTGAAGCCGACCCGGTGCAAGGTGTTACTCCGCCTTGATGAAGACAAAATAGATGAGGACCGCGCCGACCCCGAGGCAGCCGAAGGCGAACGGCAGCAGCGAGGAGGCGGTCATCGCGTCGGCCTGGGGCAGGGTGTACTGGACGAGGGCCATCAGGGTGAGGAGGGTGAACAGGAAGAGGAGGACGAACTTGGAGCGCTTGATGACCGCGAAGAAAAATACCAGCACCAGCAGGGCCAGCATCCATGGGTTGTCCATGACGGTCCTGAAGCTCAGCTCCTTGACGAACCTGACGATGTTTTCCGTTTCAAAGGGGGAGAGGACCTGCTGCGTTTTTTCGATGAGCCGTTCCTTTTCCATGCACCCTCCTCATGACGCGGCATAATGGTCTACATAGCAGAAATTGGCGAAGAATTAAAGCGCGAATATGCAATCAGGGGGCAAAATAATGCCGGCTGCAAATGCCTTGACATCATCGGGGGCATAAAATACTATAGTAATTTTTTGCCATCGCGACAAGTTAAATGCAGGAAAGAAGGTGTAATGTGGCCTGGAAAGCCATCGGCATATTCGATTCGGGGGTTGGCGGTCTTACTGTCCTGAAGGAGATCGTCAGGGCCCTCCCCCAGGAAGATACCATCTACCTGGGGGATACCGCGCGGGTCCCCTACGGGACCAAATCGCCGGAAACGGTCAGCCGCTATGCCCGGCAGATCGCCTCCTTTCTCTTGAGCCGGGACATCAAGCTGCTGGTGGTGGCGTGCAATACCGCCTCCGCCGTCGCCCTCGACTCGCTCAAGGAGCTGTTGCCGATTCCGGTCGTCGGGGTCATCGAGCCGGGCGCCCGACGCGCCGCAGCGGTGACTGAAACCGGCAAGGTGGGGGTGATCGGCACTGAAGGGACCATCAGGAGTAGCGCCTATGCCAAGGCGATCAAGAGGATGAACCCGGAGATCGAGGTGATCACCCGCGCCTGCCCCCTGTTCGTCCCCCTCGCGGAGGAGGGGTGGGTGGACAACGAGGTGGTCCGGCTGACCGCCCGCCTGTATCTGCGGGGACTGAGGGAGGAGGGGGTCGACACCCTGGTGCTCGGCTGCACCCACTATCCCCTCCTGAAGGGGGTCATCTCCGAGGTGATGGGGGAGGGGGTGACCCTGGTCGATTCCGCCGAGGAGACCGCCCGCACCGTGGCGGAAATCCTCCTGGGGTCGGGGATGCTCCGCCCCGCAGCGGAGCAGGGGAACCATCATTATTTCGTCACCGACGTGCCGGCCGGCTTCATCAAGGTCGGCAACCGCTTCCTCGGCGGGCAACTGGGAGACGTATACCAGGTAAGCCTGGAAGACGACGCAGCGGGCGAGGGGTAACGGGTGAAACGGAACAGCAGCCCGCGCCGGAGAGCGGCGCTCCTTCTTGTCGCCTTCCTGGTATCGGCGGCGGTCCTCGGCGCGCTCATCCTGCGCAAGTACGAGATGCGCCGGCTGAAGCCCGCCCCGCCCCCCCAGACCGAAGTAACGGGGACGCTCCTGGTGACCCTGTTTTTCGCCTCCCCTGACGCGCAGGGGCTGGTGCGGGAGGCGCGCGAGATCGGTGCTTGCGCGGAGCCGGCGGAGTGCGCCGCAGAGGTCGTGGCGGAATTGATCAACGGCCCGGTCGGCGAGCTCTTCCCCACCCTCCCCCCCGCGGCCACAGTCCGCTCGGTGCGGCTGGAGGGGGAGACCGCCCTGGTCGATCTCGGCAGGGAATTCGCCGCGGGGCTCCCGGGCGGGAGCCATGGCGAGATGATGGCGCTCTATTCGCTGGTCGATTCACTCGCCTTCAACTTTCCCCGGATCAAGAAGGTGCAGTTCCTCCTGGAGGGGGAGAAGGTCGCCTCCATCGGCCATCTCGACCTGAGCGCGCCGCTTTTGCCCGATTTTTCGCTGGAGAAGAAACAATAAATTCTAAGGGGTTTTTCTCATGAAAAAGCCATTCCTGCAGGCGATACGGGAACGGGTGCTCGTCCTGGACGGCGCCATGGGAACCATGCTCCAGGAGCAGGGGCTCAGGCCGGGGCAGTCGCCGGAGGAGCTGAACCTGACCATGCCGGAGGTGGTTGCCGGGGTGCACCGGCAATACCTGGAGGCCGGGGCCGACATCATCGTCACCAACACCTTCGGCGGGAGCCGGGAGAAACTCTGCCACTACGGCCTGGAAGGGCGGTTGCAGGAGATCAATGCCGCCGCCGTGGCCATCGCCCGCTCGGTTGCCGGCACCGACGCCTATGTGGCGGCTTCCATCGGCCCGACCGGAAAGTTCGTCGAGCCGGTCGGCGATCTCACCTTTGACGAGATGACCGGGATCTTCCGGGAACAGGCCCGGCCGCTCATCGAGGCGGGTGCGGATCTCATCACCCTGGAGACCTTTCTCGACATCAAGGAGATCCGGGCCGCCCTGCTGGCCATTCGCGAGATATCGGCCGAGATCCCGGTGATCGCCATGCTCACCTTCGACGACAACGGCAGGAGCGTGCTCGGCACCCCGCCGGAGGCGGCCGCCATCACCCTGGAGGCGGCAGGGGCAGACATCGTCGGCTCGAACTGCGGCCTGGGGGTGGACGGCATCTACCAGATACTCTCCGCCATGCGGCGGGTCACCCGGTTGCCGCTCATTTGCCAGGCCAACGCCGGCCTCCCTATCCTCAAGGAGGGTCGGACCGTCTTCCCCGGGACCCCGGAGGAGATGACCGCCTATCACGACCGGCTGCTGGAGCTCGGGGTGCGGATCGTCGGCGGCTGCTGCGGCACCACACCGGCCCATATCGGGGCGATCCGGGAGGCGCTCGCCGGGAAAGACCAGTCATACCGGGAGACCGGCCCGCCGCGAGGGGTGACCTTCCTGTCGAGCCGGAGCGCCTGGGTGGCCATCGGCGGCGACAATCCGGTGGCGCTGATCGGCGAGCGGATCAACCCGACCGGCAAGAAGGGATTCGCCGCCGAGCTGGCGCAGGGGAAGGTCTCCTATATCCGCCGCGAGGCGATGGAGCAGGTGGCCGCCGGGGCGCACCTCCTCGACGTGAACGTCGGCGCCCCCGGCATCGACGAGCCGGCCGCCATGGAGCGGGCGGTCTTCTGCGTCGCCGGGGCGGTGACTGCCCCGCTGGTGCTCGACTCCTCCAGCCCCGCGGCCCTGGAGCGCGGCCTCAAGGCGGCCGACGGCAAGGTGCTGGTCAACTCGGTGTCGGGCGAGGAGAAGAGCCTTGCCCGGGTCCTGCCACTCATCAGGAAATACGGGGCCGCGGTGATCGGCCTCACCCTGGACGAGGGGGGGATACCGGAAACCGGCGAGGGGCGGGCCGTTGTCGCGGAAAGGATCGTCGCCGCCGCGGAAGCGACCGGGATCGCCCGGGACAACGTCGTTCTCGACTGCCTCACCCTGACCGTCAGCGCGGAGCAGAAGCGGGCCAGGGAGACGCTGAAGGCGATCCGCCTGGTCAAGGAGCGGCTCGGGCTGAACACGGTGCTCGGGGTGAGCAACATCTCCTTCGGTCTCCCCCGCCGCCCCCTGATCTCCTCCACCTTTTTTGCCATGGCGATGGAGGCGGGGCTCGACGCGGCGATCGTCAACCCGAAAGAAGAGGCGATGATGGACAGCTGGCGCTCGGCCATGGTGCTCCTGAACAGGGACCCCAAGGCCGCCGCCTACATCGAGGCGTACCGGGGTGTGTCGGCCCCCTCTGCCGCGGAGCCGGTCCAGCAAGGCCCCCTCGACATCAGGAAGCGCCTCGCCGCTGCCGTCATCGGCGGCGACCGGGAAAATATCGTCCCCCTGGTGGAACAGGCCCTGCAGGAGGGGCTCTCCCCCCTGGAGGTGAGCAACGAAGGGCTGGTGCCGGGGCTGGAGGAGGTGGGGCGGCGCTTCGAGTGCAACCAGTTCTTCCTCCCCCAGGTGATGAGCTCCGCCGATACCATGCAGGCCGCCTTTGCCCGGCTCAAGGAAGAGCTGAAGGGGGGCGCCTTCGAAAGCCGCGGCAGGATCCTGATGGCCACGGTGGAGGGGGACATCCACGACATCGGCAAGAACATCGTCTGCACCCTCCTGGAAAATCACGGTTTCGAGGTGCTCGACCTGGGGAAGAACGTCCCGGCCGAGCGGATCGTGGCAGCCGCCACCGAGCAAAAGGTGGACGCGGTCGGCCTGTCGGCGCTGATGACCACGACCATGGCCGAGATGGAGAACGTCCTGAAGAAGCTGCGGGATGCGGGGATAAAGACCTTCACCATGGTGGGGGGGGCGGTGGTGACCCAGGAATACGCCGACGAGATCGGCGCCGACCTCTACGCCAAGGACGCCCTGGAGGCGGTCGCTCGGATCAGGAAGCTGCTGGGGAAATGAGCTAGTAACTAGTAGCTAGCAACTAGCGGCTAGCGACCAGCTTTATTGCTTGCAACTATTTGATTCGTGTGATAATTTGCATCTATTACGTCATTTGGCGGACAGGCGGCGGCGATGGTTGTCGGGTTCAATCACAACGTGATGTACAGGGGGGAAGTCTTCCACATCCAGACCGAGGACAGCGGTTTCAATAATCCCCATATCATCACGCTCCTCTATCGCGGCGGCACCATTCTCGCCTCGAAAAAGACCAGCTATGCCGACATAATCAAGATCGAGAACCTCGACCAGGTGGTGGAAGAGCTGATGAAGGAGCAGCACAAGGATATGCTCCGCAGCCTCAAGGCCGGTCAGTTTGACGAACGGGCCTTCGGTTCCCCCCGGAGCGCACCATCTCCGGTGCAGGGTCCCGCAGAGAGCAAGCCGCCAGCCGCACACCCTCCCGATCCCCCCCCCTCTCCCCGGCAACCTCCCCGCGACCTTGCCCGGTCCGGTCAGAGCCTCGACGAAGTGATTCTCGACTACCTCGTCAGGGGCGAGGATCTCTGAAACACCAATATCGGAAAACTGAAAGGAAAGATTCCCGGTGAAAGAACGGATTGTCGAACTGGAAGAAAAGGCGAGAAAGCTACGCGTCTCCATCGTGAAAACGCTCCACAAGTCCCAGTCTGGGCATACCGGCGGCTCCCTGTCGGCCATTGACATGATTACCGCCCTCTATTTCCAGAAGATGCGCCATGACCCCGCCGACCCCTCCTGGGAAGGGCGGGATCGCTTCGTTCTCAGCAAGGGGCATGCGGCCCCGGCCCTCTACGTGGCCCTGGCCGAGGCGGGCTACTTCCCCGCCGAGGACCTGATGATGCTGCGCCGTCTGGGGAGCCACCTGCAGGGGCATCCTGACAGCAAATCGACGCCGGGGGTGGAGGTGCCGACCGGTTCCCTCGGCCAGGGGCTCTCCATGGCAGCAGGGATGGCGCTCGGCCTGCGGCTGGATGGCAAGGAGAACCGGGTCTATGCGCTCCTCGGCGACGGCGAGCTGCAGGAGGGGCAGGTATGGGAGGCGGCCATGGCCGGGGGGCACTACCGGCTCGACAACCTCTGCGCCATGGTGGACGCCAATGCGCTCCAGATCGACGGCGAGGTGGCCAAGGTGATGAACGTCGCGCCGATTGCCGACAAGTTCCGCGCCTTTGGCTGGAATGCCCTGGAGATCAACGGCCACGACATGGCGGCGATCATCGACGCCCTGGAGCTGGCGGAAAAGGTCAAGGGGCGGCCGACCGTGATCGTGGCGCATACCGTCAAGGGGAAGGGGGTCTCCTTCTTCGAGAACAAGGCGTCCTACCACGGGGTGCCGCCGAGCGACGAGGAGCTGCCGCGGGCGCTGGAGTGCCTGGGGTGTCTGGAGGATTAGAATAATATCCGACCGATCGGTCAGATACGACCGATCCGACCTATTGAAAGGAATTCAGTGATATGAGCAGCAACATGATCGCAACCCGAGACGCCTACGGCGAGACCCTTGCGGAGCTGGGGGCGGAAAACGGTGATATCGTGGCGCTTGACGCCGACCTGTCCGGCTCCACCAAGACCGGGGTGTTCGCCAAGAAGTTCCCGGAGCGTTTCTTCAACATGGGGATCGCCGAGGCCAACATGGTCGGCACGGCCGCCGGCCTGGCCGCCGTGGGGAAGATCCCGTTCGTCTCCACCTTCGCCATTTTCGCGGTCGGCCGGGCCTGGGAGCAGGTGCGCCAGTCGGTCGCCTACCCCAAGGCCAACGTCAAGATCGTCGCGACCCACGGCGGGGTGACCGTCGGCGAGGATGGCGGCTCCCACCAGTCGGTGGAGGATATTGCCATCATGCGGGCCGTGCCGAACATGACCGTGATCGTCCCGGCCGACGGCGTCGAGACCAGGGGCGCGATCAGGGCCGCCGCGGCCTGCAAGGGGCCGGTCTACGTCCGGCTGGGGAGGAACAAGGTGCCGACCATCTTCCCCCCCGAGCACCGGTTCGAGATCGGCAAGGGGTGCGAGCTGCGCCCCGGCACCGACCTGACCCTGGTTACCACCGGGCTGATGACCGCGCCGGCCCTGGCCGCCGCAGAGCTCCTCGCGAAGGAGGGGATCTCGGCCCGGGTGGTCCATATCGGCACCATCAAGCCGCTTGACCAGGAAATCATCCTGAAGGCGGCCCGGGAGACCGGCGCCATCGTCACCGCCGAGGAACACTCGATCATCGGCGGCCTGGGTGGCGCCGTCGCCGAGCTCCTCGGCGAGGAGCATCCCGTGCCGGTCAGGAGGGTGGGGGTGCGCGACCGGTTCGGCACGTCGGGGAAGGCGGAAGAGCTCCTCAAATATTTCGGCCTCACCCCGGAGGACCTCGCGGAGGCGGCCCGGGAGGTCCTGGCCCGCAAGCGGGTGTGAGGTGTGAGGAGTGAGGTGTGACGAAGATCCTTAAGTCATCGGCCGGCTTCACCCTGATCGCCGCCATGGTCATGGTGGTCGTCATCGGCATCATGCTGGGGGCCGCGTCCCAGAGCTGGCAGACGCTCATGAAGCGGGAGCGGGAGGCGGAGCTGCTGTTCCGGGGGAGCCAGTACCGGGACGCCCTCGCGCGCTGGTACAAGCCCCGCCCCGGCCAGGGCGGCCAGCCTTCAACACAGCAGGCCAGGTCGCCCAACGAGCTGAAGGACCTCCTGCAAGACCCGTTAAGCCAGGATAAGGTCCGCTATCTGCGGCGCCTCTACCCGGACCCGATCACCGGCAAGGATTTTGAGCCGATTCGGGATGCGAACCAGAGGATCATCGGGGTGAAAAGCACCAGCACCGACCCTCCCCTCAAGAAGGGGAACTTCCCGGAAGACCTGAAGGAACTGGCCGACAAGAACAGCTACAGCGACTGGCAGTTCGTCTACCGGCAGCAGGCCGCACCCGCTCCTGCCGGGGCGGCTCCCAGGCCGCCCGGCGGCTGAGACGAGCACCCGTCTTGCCGCCGCACCACCGGACCTCTCCGGGCAACGCCGCATTCACCGCAACCCGCTATCAATGGAGCATCGTTGATATTCAAGAGCCTGACAACCCGCGTAATCGTCATCTCCATCACCCTCCTGACAGTCGGCATCAGTGCCTTCACCTTTCTCAACCTCAAGAAAGAGCAGGCCCAGCTCATTAATTCGGCCCGGGAGAGCACCGAGATCCTCCTCAACACCATCGAGGGGAGTATCTTCAACTCGATGCGGATCGGCAACACCGAGGATGTGCAGACCATCCTGCAGATGGTCGGGCGCAGCCACAAGCTGATTGCGGTGCGCATCTTCCATCCCCACGGGGTCGTGCTGAAATCGTCCCAGCCGGCCGAGGTCGGCAAGCCGGTCGACAACGAGGACTATCAGCTCTACGTGAACAACCAGAAGGAGGGGATCTTCGCCGGCGGGCCGCAGGGCGAGACGCTGAAGATGCTGAAGCCCATCTACAACGACCAGCCCTGCTACCCCTGCCATGGCAGCAAGACCAAGGTGATCGGGGTGCTGAACGTCAACTACTCGCTGCTGGAGACCAGAAAGCGGATGATGGAGGCGACCAACATCTTCATCGTCTCCACGATCGCGATCATCCTGTTCCTGTCGGCGGCAATCTCCCTGGTCATGCTCAAGTTCGTCCGGAAACCGCTCAGCCAGATCGTGGAGAACATGGCCAGTGTCGAGCAGGGTGACCTCTCGGTACGGATGACCGCCACCGGCAAGGACGAAGTGGGGCGGCTGATCGTCAGTTTCAACTCGATGGTGGACCGGCTCGACACGGCCAAGAAGGAGCTGGACCAGTATCACTTTCAGCAGATGGAAAGGGCCGACCGCCTCGCCTCGGTGGGGGAGATGGCGGCCGGCATCGCCCATGAGATCAAGAACCCGTTGACCGGGATCGCCGCGGCAATGACCATCATCAAGGAGGACTTTCCCCCCTCCGATCCCCGCACGGAAATCATCAGCGAGGTCCTGGAACAGATCAAGCGCCTCGACAAGACGGTCAACGACCTCCTCTTCTTCGGCAAGCCATCCCTCCCGGAGCCGACCTGCGTCAACGTGAACACCATCCTGAAGAAGACCATCATGTTCGCCTCCCAGCACCGGGGGGGGAAGAATGTGGAAAAACGGCTGGAGCTCCAGGAAAACCTCCCCCCGGTCTACGTGGACCCCAAGCAGATCCAGCAGGTCTTTCTCAACCTGATCCTGAACGCGCTCCAGGCAATGCGGGAAGGGGGGGTCCTCACCATTACCAGCGCCCCGGTGGAAAGCGGGGGAGAGACCTGGGTCAGGGTCAACATCGCCGATACCGGTCCCGGCATCCCGGAAGAGATCCTGGGGAAGATCTTCACCCCGTTCTTCACCACCAAGGCCCAGGGTACCGGACTCGGCCTTGCCATCTGCTACAAGCTGATCTCCCAGCACGGTGGGAACATCTTCGTCGAGAGCGAAGACGGCAAGGGGACTCTCTTCACCGTCGAGCTCAGGACCTGCGGCGAGGCTATGGCCTCTCCCCGCCCGGACGCGACCGACCAAGCCGTGCAGGCATAAAGGAGCATTGATGAGAAAAGCAAAAATACTGGTCGTGGACGATGAGCATCTGATCCGCTGGTCCCTTGAGCAGAACCTCACCAAGCAGGGTTATGAGGTGCTGACCGCCGGCAACGGAGAGGATGCCCTGAAACTGCTGCGCGAGGAGCAGCCTGAGCTGGTGCTGCTCGACATACATATGCCCGGGATTTCCGGTCTGGAGGTGCTGGAGAAGATCAAGGAGTTCGATGAGGAGATCATCGTCATCATGGTGACGGCCCACGGCGGTCTGGAAACCGCCGTCAACGCCATGCGCAAGGGGGCGTACGACTACATCAACAAGCCGTTCAACCTGGACGAGATGGCGATCGTCATCAAGAAGGCCCTGGAGAATTCCGAGCTGCGCCGCGAGGTGGCGGGGCTGCGCAGCGAGCACAAGAAAACCGGCCCCCCCACCATAGTCGGCAAGGGGAAGCATATGCAGGATGTCCTGGCGATGATGGCGCGGGTGGCCAAGAGCGAGGCCTCCACGGTGCTGATCCAGGGGGAGTCGGGGACCGGCAAGGAGCTGGTGGCCAAGTGGATCCATTACGAGTCGAGCCGGGCCGACAAGCCCTTTGTCGCCATCAACTGCGCCGCGGTCCCCTCCACCCTGCTGGAGAGCGAGCTGTTCGGCTATGAAAAGGGGGCGTTCACCGACGCCAAGTCCCTCAAGAAGGGGCTCTTTGAGCTGGCCGATGGCGGCACGGTGTTTCTCGACGAGATCGGCGACATGGAGCTCGGCATGCAGGCCAAGCTCCTCCGTTTTCTGGAGGACCGGACCTTCAGGCGGGTCGGCGGGTCAAAGGTCATCACCGTGGATGTCCGGATCATTTCGGCAACCAACAAGGATCTGCTCAAGGCGGTCGAGGACAAAAGCTTCAGAAACGACCTCTACTACCGGCTGCAGGTAATCCCGATCTTCCTCCCCCCCTTGAGGGAGCGGAAGGACGACATCATCCTGCTGGCGAACCATTTCATCGAATCGTTCAACAAGGAGTTCAACAAGCGGGTCAAGGGGATCTCCGGTGCCGCGCAGCAACTGCTTACCGAATACCACTGGCCCGGCAACATTCGCGAGATGAAGAACGTCATCGAGCGGGCCATCATCCTCGGCAACGAGGACACCCTCCTCCCCGACGTCCTGCCGCTGGAGATCACGGCGCGGGTGCCGGTGTCGGCCCCTGCGGGAACCACGGTCTTCAGGCTCCCCCCCGAAGGGGTGGACATCGAGGAGGTGGAGAAGGAGCTGATCCGCCAGGCACTGGAGGTCTCCGAAGGGAACCAGTCGAAGGCGGCCAAGAAGCTCAATCTCGGGATCGACGCCTTCAGGTACCGGATGAAGAAGTTCGGCTATCTGAAGTAACGGGAAAAACAAGACGGCGCCACGAAAGCCTTTGACAGAACGGTCAAGGGCTTTCGTCTTTTATTTGCACCCTCGCCAACGAAGGAAGAAGGAGATCGGACACCGAGTTGTCAATGCCGAAGGCCCCAAAGGAACCGCTCTTGATTTTATCTATCATCGGAGTCGGGAGAGCGGTTTCAAACTGTTGTAGTTTTGCCATGGTTTTATCCTTTTTGCGCCCTTAAGTAATTGATTTAACGGGAATTACTATAGTACAAAAAGAACAATAACTCCAATAATTACAGCTAGTTATACATGTTTAGCGTCACAATTTTTGAACTGCGAGAGATGAGCTACATAGTTTAAGTGCTTGAAAAAGCATGCCACGTGCTGGCATTCCTGGCTCATTGAAGCCGATAAACGCTTTGATATGTCTTTAAGGAGGTCCGACAATGTCCCGAAGATTATGCCTGCTCCTGTGGCTCCTCATGTACGTCCATCCGGCCCACGCCACCCTGCCGCCGGTGCGCGTCACCAAGGCGACGGGCCCGACCTACCACAACACCTTTACCGCCCTCTACGAATCCCTGGCCGCCGGGTCCCCGGCCACGGCCCAGGCCCAGGCCGTCAAGGTCAACGGCGACTGGCGCCTCGACCGCCCCCTCGACATCACCTGCAACGGCGGCTTCGACAGCGGCTTCACTGCCGGCACGGGCTACACCACCCTGGGCGGAACCCTGACCGTCGGCAGTGGCACGCTGACCGCCAACCGGCTGATTGTCTCCACCCCGGGCACTGCGCCCCTCGGGGCACTGAGCGGATCGGGAAGCGTCGCCCGCTCGCTGCTCACGTACGCGGACCTGACCGGCGGGGTGACCCCTGCCCTCGTGGATGGCAGCGCATTTGCCCTTCCCGCCAACGCCGCCATGCCGGCGCATGTGTTCGAAGGGCACCTGAGCATCCCCGAAGCGGGCCAGAGCCCCGTGTTCATCGTACACACCGACGACTACTCCTACGCCTCCACGGCCCAGCGCAAGGTCCTTCCCGCCTTCAGCTTCGACTTTGTCCAGAACGGCAGCTACCTGATTCCCGCGACCCAGGGGCTCAGCATCACCGGAAACAGCTACTGGAACTACATCGTCGGGCCGGGCCGTGTCTGGAGGGAGACCGGCGACCAGGGTCTTTCCCGCGCCTCGTTCCCCTTTGCCCTGGTGGAGCGCAACGCCAATTGCACCCACAACGGCATGATGACATTCCTGTTCGACAACAGCAGCGTTTCCAAGGTGAGTTACGAGATAACCCAGGAAACCTGCAAGTACTTCAAGCTTGACATGGCAGGGCAGCTGAGCGCGTCCTACACCCCCGCCAGCGTCGCCGGAGCGGCGGCGATAAAGGCCGATCATGCCGCCGAGATCGCAAACCGCCTGCCCACGAGACCGATCGCGGCACTGGTGGACGACTTCCCCGGCTCCGGGGTCCAGTTGGCCAACATCGGCAAGATGGATCAGGCGGAGCACATGACCGCCTACGGCCTGCTCGTCAACGGCATCAATTACGTGTCGGACTGCGGCACCCGCTACGGCCTGTACCCCTTCTGCGACAACATGCGGCTGCCGTCCTATTCCACCGCCAAGTCGGCCTTTGCCAGCATGGCCATGATGCGGCTGGGCCAGAAGTACGGCAAGGACCTGGTCTACAACTCCCGGATCGTGGATTTTATCTACCCTCCGGAATATCAGTCCAGGCCGGGCAACTGGAACTACCAGGACGTGACGACCTTCAGGAACACCCTCGACATGGCGACCGGCCGCTTCTACTATTCCGAATTCGAGACCGACGAAAACTATTACATGACGAATTTTTTCCTGGCGGAAAATTACGATTCCACCATCTACTACGCCTTCCAGTTCACCCAGTATCTGCCGCCCGGACAGCGGTGGGTCTATCATTCCTCCGACACCTTCCTCGTGACCCGCGCCATGAACAATTTCCTAGTCTACTACGCCAACGACACCGGGAAGGACATCTTCAACATGGTGCGCGACGAGGTTTTCAAGCCCCTGCACCTGAGCGCCGGGGCCATGACCACCCTGCGCACCGATAACAGCTCCACCGGCAAGCCGTTCGGTGGCTTCGGCCTGTTCTGGAGCCAGGATGACATCGCCAAGCTGGGGCTTTTCCTGAACAACTTCGGCGGCGCATACGACGACACGCAGATACTGAATCCGGAGATGCTTGCCGACTCCATGCAGAAGACAAGCAATCACGGCTACCTGACATCGGCCACGGACGCCACCCTGTACTACAACAACGCCTTCTGGGCAGCGCCGTGGGGGGCCCCTTACACCTGCACGTTCTGGACGCCGTTCATGTCGGGATACGGCGGCATCTCCGTCGTCATGATGCCGAACGGCTCGACGTACTACGAAGTCAACGACAACGCTGAGACCAAATGGAGCTACGCCCTGGCCGAGTCGAACAAGCTGCGGCCGATGTGCCCCTGAAGAGCCACAAAACAGACGGCGAGGGTCGGCTGAAGCGTGTTGGCAAGGCATCGCCGAGGGGACAGTTCGGAACTAATCCCCGATTCTCTTGAATCTCGCCCATACGTGGAGGAAAGCGGGACGCTCTTGTCTATTTATCTATTGAACGGCAACGGGAACGGCAACGCAGCTGTTTTGTTGACTATTCTGCGCAAGATGGCCTGCTCTCGTCATTTTCCCTTACCGTGCCGCCATTGACAAGCAGGCGCAGGTATTCGTTTGCTTCACTAAAAAAGCCCGCAGATGCGGGCTTTTGATTTATCCTGAATAAAGCATTTAACCACGGATGCACACAGATGAACGCAGATAGAAGGCTAACGTAGTTGATTTGTTGTCTTGAGTTGCATAACCAGTCTAAATTGTAACAAAAGCCGGCACTTGCGACATACCGAACCACCGGCTAAGAACTCCGCTCTTTACATAGTCTCAGGCAGTACCTTGAACCCTTCCTTTCTCGCCGCTTCTCGAAGCCGCTGGTCGAGACAGACGAACCGGTGTCCCGTTGGCGATTTGGCCGACCATATGATGGCGGCGGCCAGTTGGAGCGAATCGGCAGCACGGAGGGAGTGGTTGAGGAGGAGACGTCCGGCAATGTCGCGGATCTCGTCGCTCGGCTCGATCTCGGTCCAGCCGGACGAGAGCATCTCGAGCATCGACCGGAGCTCATCCTCCTCGTCAATGGAAAGAACCCCCTCGCGCCGCAGGCGCGCGAATGCCGACCGGCACTCGACAACGGTACCCCACCACGCTGCCAGCGAGCCATCAGCCAGCGCGATCTCATGCATGGCCTTGGAATGGAGCTCGTCGACGCAAAGAGGGATAACGGCGGAAGCGTCCCAGAATTTCATCGCCCTTCCTCCCTTTCTTGAAGGAGCGCGGCAAGGACGGCCCCTTTACGGTCCTTTTTCCTTCTCATCTGCCAGAACTCGGACGGTATCTCTCCGCTGCCGATCCGGACAAGCCCGGCTCGTTCCAAGTCCAGGAGGTGGGGAGGTGTCTCCGCCTCGCCCCTGGTGATCGGCACGATCCGGGCAACCGGTTTCCCCCGGTCGGTCACTATCACCTCCTCGCCTGCTTTAACCTTTCCCAGGTATTCGCTGAGAGATGCCTTTAGTTTGGAAACGGCGGCGGTTTTCATAAGGCCTCCATGACTCTATTAATATGACCATTATAGTCATAAGGTCGGTGGAGATCAAGAATATATCTGGGTACGGTGAAGCAGGTAACAGCATGCATCCGCTCCGCTCGTCGTCAAATCCTCACCAGCTCGTACCGCCTCCTCCCCAGCCCGATCTGCTCCCCGTGCTCCAGCTGCACCTCCCAGTCGATCTCCGGATGGACCCCGCGGAACTTGTCCCCTCCCGGCTCGAAGCCGCTTTGCAGGGCAGTGTTCGGGTTCCCGGGCGCGGCGTTCACCAGGTCGGCGCACGCCTGGTCGATGGCCACCGGGTCGGTGGCGGCGCAGATGCCGATGTCGTTCACGATCGGGGCGTCGGCATGGCCGTAACAGTCGCAGGCGGGCGACACCTGGGTGATGAAGTTGAGGTAGAGGGCCTTCCGCTCCTTCCCCTTGACCACGCCGAGGGCGTATTCGCACATCTTCTTCATCGCCAGCGGCGCCTCCTGGTTCCACTGGATGGCGATCGCCTTCTTCTGGCAGATGGTGATGCAGCGGCCGCAGCCGACGCAGTTGGCCGGGTCGATCCGGGCCTTCCCCTCGATGATGGCGATGGCGTCGTGGATGCAGGCCTTCAGGCAGAGGGCGCAGGCATCGCAGAACTCCTGGGCCACCGCCGGCGCCACGGTGGAGTGCTGGACCAGCTTGCCGGCCCGGCTTGAGCATCCCATCCCGAGGTTCTTGAGGGCGCCGCCGAAGCCGGTCAGGTCATGGCATTTGAAGTGGGAAACCGCAACCAGGGCGTCGGCCTCGACGATCTCCGCGCCGATGGAGACCTTGCGGAGGAATTCCCCGCTGATCTCCACGTCAACCGCGGTCTGGCCCCGCAGGCCGTCGCTCATGATGAGCGGCGCGTTGACCACGGCATAGGCGAAGCCGTTCTCGATGGCGTTCACCAGGGCCGAGACCCCTTCCTTCCGCTCCCCCGGGTAGAGGGTGGAAGAATCGGTGAGAAAGGGCTTGCCGCCGCATTTCTTGATCTCCTCGACGATCCGCCGGACGAAGACGGGGCGGACGAAGGTGTGGTTCCCCCGCTCGCCGAAGTGGACCTTGACCGCCACCAGGTCGTCCCCGGCGATGGTCTCCCCGATGGCGCAGCTCTGCATGAGCCTGCCGATCTTTGCAAACAGGTTCTCCTCGCGCCCTGTCCGCATGTCCGCGAAGTAGACCGTGCTCTTCATGTACGCTCCCTCCTGTATCTTCTGACTACTGGTCCCTGGTCCCTGGTCCCTGGTCCCTGGTCCCTGGTCCCTGGTCCCTGACCGAACGCTACCATATAAAGGCCCGATTATCAACGGGTCATGGGGCAATTCCCGAAAGTTTCCTTGCGTTGTCCCGAAAATGTGGTATCTATGAGAAAAGAGGGCTGTGAACAGTGATTTTCCGGGGGTGGACATGACTGAACCGACGAGCGGCCGGGAACTGTGGATTATGGGGCTGGGTAACAGGCCGGAACGGTGCGGCAGCCTCTGCCAATACCTGACCGAGGGGGGGTACCGGGCTCGAGCGGCATCCCTCAAGGACCTGGCCGGAGGGAAGCCTCTCGGCATCCTGCTCGATCTCTCCCCGTTCTCCGCCGACGGCTGGGGGATCCTCCTCGATATCAAGAAGAACGCCGCCACCCGCGACATCCCCGTGCTTCCCCTCCATCTCAGCGAAGAGGGGAAGGTGGGTGGGGTCTTCCCGGCAGCGGGGTTCATCACCCTGCCGGTCGATCCCGATTATCTGGCGGAGAAACTGACGGTCCTGGGGCTCACGGAAGATGCGGAGGATTACGACCTGCAGGTCCTGATCATCTCCCGCAAGGGTGAAGAGGCGGTTGCCAGGGCCGTTGAATCGCTCGGCTTCGAGGTGGTAAACGCCTATACCGGCAAGGAGGGGATGGCGCTGGCGACCACCGGCCGCAACTACCTGATTTTCTGTTCACTCATGCTGTCGGACATGGCCGCCTTCGAGCTGCTGGAGAGGTTCCGCCTCTACCCCCAGACGAGAAACATCCCGTTTTTCGTGATGATGAAGGACACGATGAAGGACGGGGAGCGCACCGCCATGAGCCGCCAGATCGAGCACCTGGTGAGGAAGAAGGAGCTCTCCCGCGACGAGTTCCTCAGCTACCTGCGGCGGCGAGTTTAAAGTCAGTAACCTCGAACCTCGAACCCGTTATATTTTAACCTTTCTCCAGATGTCGATCACGGTGCCGAATATCTTCGTGTCGGTGTCGGCCTTGAACGGGGCGTACACCGAGTTTTCCGGAGAAAAATAGGCCTCACTCCCCTTGATCCGGTATCGGCGCATGATCACCTCTCCCCATTTGTTGTTCATCAGGACGATGCTTCGATTGCCGATGGCGCCGCCGGGGCTGAAGATCACCAGGTCCCCGTCCCTGATGGTCGGCGCCATGAAATCTCCATCCGCGATAATGGCGAAGCACCCTTTGGGGAGATCCGGAAGAGAGATGTAATCGGATATCGCCTCTTCGTTGATCTGCTCCGGAAAGCCAGCCGGGATGCTCTTGAGAAGTGGAATCAATGCCGTTGCAGTCGCCGGAAAATTGTCTTTCGGCTGGGGCTTCTCCGCAAATTCTGCGTCATTTCCGCCAAATAACCATTCCTCACTCACCCCGTGGACATGGCAGAGCGCCATCAGCAAGGTATGCGATGGAAATTTTTTGCCACGTTCTATCCCGCTCAAATAACCCTGCACTATCCCCAATGAATCCGCAAATGCCTTCTGGGTCAAGCCCTTCGCCAACCGGTGCTGTTTGATCCGCTGGGAAATAGATATCTCTGAGTGATAATTATTGGCGACCATGATAAATTACTCCGGGTGAAATATTGCCAGGTATATTTATTGCTTCCACCAAAATGGGATAACCTTTATTCTCTGCTTTGCAATGTCAGTAAAACATGATAAGTTATATTTAATAAAACGCAATTGCCGGCTCAAGGGGCAGGTTAGCATATCGACGGGATGCTGGCAACAAAAAATCTCTGAGTGATATTCAGCTTGGCCCCCATTGACGAAACAGTCAAAACAATCTGTCTCACTGGATGACGGACCATGTCGGAAAATCATTTCATGCATTGTGATCAGCAACAGGCGCCATGCCGGTCGCGTTTTGCCGAGATCGTTGATAAAAGCATCAACGGCGTGATCGTACTCGACGGGGCCGGCGTGGTCAAGTTTGCCAACCAGGCGGCGGGAAAACTCCTGGGCCGTCCGGCCCCGGAATTGCTGGGGAAGCCGGGTGAGCTCCTCTGGGGTGAGGGTGCCGATGGAGAACTCCTCATTGCTCGGGAAGACGGTGAAACCGTGGCCGCGGAAATCAGGATGGTGGAGACCGGCTGGGGGGAGGGAACCTCCCGGCTCGCTTTTCTGCGGGACATCACCGACCGCAGGCGCACGGAGGAGGCCCTCAAGACCGCTATCGCGAGGCTCGAGGAGGAGAAATCGAAATCAGAGGCAATCATCGCCGCGATTGGCGACGGCATCAGCATCCAGGATACCGGTTTCAAAATCAGGTACCAGAATCAGATCCAGAAGGACCTGATGGGGGACCATGTCGGCGAATACTGCTATCGGGCTTATGCCAACCGGGATGCGGTCTGCGAGGATTGCTACATGATTGGCTCTTTTCTGGATGGAAGCATTCACACCGTGGAGAGGTGCTACACCATCGACCAGCGCGCGATGCACTTCGAAATCACCGTATCTCCCTTGAAGGATGCCGAGGGGAAGGTTATTGCCGGGATCGAGGTCGTCCGCAACATCACCGAGCGGAAGCAGACCGAGGAAAAACTCAAATTCATGAGCTCCCATGACAGTCTGACCGGTCTCCATAACCGCTCATATTTCGAGCAGGAACTGGTCAAGCTGGAACGGAGCAGGCATTTCCCGTTAAGTATCATCATGGTCGATGTGGATGACCTGAAGGCGATCAACGACAGACTGGGGCATGTTGCGGGGGATGTGCTGCTGCGACAGGCTGCGGTTCTTCTCCGGGAGACACTCCGCTGCGGGGATGTGGTGGCGAGAATAGGGGGGGATGAATTCGCCGTGCTCCTTCCAGACACCGACGAGCAGACGGTCCAGGCGGTGCTGGCCCGCATCAGGGAGGGGCTGCGTCTCTGGAACTACAGCCACAGCACCTCCATCAACCTGTCCATGGGGATTGCCGTAGCCGAGGACGGCAAGGAGCTTCTTGAGGCCCTGAAGACGGCTGACCAGCGGATGTACCAGGACAAGCTGGCACGAACCGGCCGGCCGCTCCGCCGGACGCTGTAATCGGCGTGACCGTCTTTTCCGATTAACAGACTTGCGGCCTGCCGCAAAGTGTTTTATTATGCCGTATACAATTTCCCCGATACATCCCAGCCGCTCCGGGAGGTAACCAAATTCATGTCCGTAAACGACGGCACGTTGGCCCTGCGCCTCGTCGAGGAGCGCTATCAGGCGATTTTCCGGAACACCTCCGCAGGGATGGTGCTCGGCTTCCCGGACGGGAGCTTGATCGAGGTGAACCCCGCCTTCTGCCGCTTCCTCGGCTACGGTGAGGAGGAGCTCCTGCAACTCACTGTGGAGGAGATCACCCACCCGGACGACCGTGATATCTTCCGCGGGCAGCGCGAGGCGGCCCAAAACGGGAAGGTCAGCTCATATACTTACGAAAAACGCTTCCTCCGCAAGGATGGCAGCACGGTATGGGGGCAGGTCTCCGGCAACTGGTCCTATGATACGGACGGCAGCCCGGTCTACCTGGCAGGGTTAATCCAGGACATCACCGGGCGCAAGCGGATGGAGGAGGAGATCGCCCTCCTCAACTCCGACCTCGCCTCCCATGCCACCGAGCTGGAGGCGGTCAACCGGGAGCTGGAGGCGTTCAATTTCTCGGTATCCCACGATCTCTGCTCCCCGCTCACCGGGATTCACGGTTACTGCCAATTGTTGCTGGATTTGTGCGGCGACCGGCTGGGCGACCAGGGCAGCGGCTTCGTCCGGGAGATCTACAAGGCGGCCGAGAACATGGACGAGCTGATCACCACCATGCTCAACTTCTCCCACCTGGCGCGCAGCGCGATGACCCCGGAGCCGGTCGATCTCACCGGCATGGCAAAGACAGTGGCGGCCAAGCTGAAGATGACCGAACCGCAACGGGAGGTAACAATTACCGTCGCGGACGGGATAAAGGGGGAGGGGGACGCGAAGCTCCTCAGGGTCGTCCTGGAAAACCTGCTCGGCAATGCCTGGAAGTACACCGGCCGGCAGGAAACCGCGGTCATCGAATTCGGCGCCATGGAGATCGGGGGCTCTCCCGCCTTTTTCGTCCGGGACAACGGGCCGGGCTTCGACATGGCCCACTCCGACAGGCTGTTCAGCCCCTTCCAGCGCCTGCCGGGAGCGAGGGGCTTCGCCGGGCACGGCATCGGCCTCGCCACCGTGCAGCGGATCATCCAGCGCCACGGCGGCCGGGTCTGGGCCGAGGGGGCGCCGGGCCAGGGGGCGGCATTCTATTTCACCCTCTGAGGCACAGAAAGGGGCACGAAAGGGCAGGCGGTTTCACCAGGGTGGGCCGCTTTTTTTGTGTCCAGTGTGTCTGGCATCGGCAGGATATGACGCTATACTGTATTCTTGACCGCGTGACGGGCTTCGTCGGCGAAGCACGCTAGAGATCGATAACTGGAGAGGGAATGAAAGGGACTTTGGTAGCGACAACCAGGGACGAGTCAACCGGGCTGAAATACGCAGTTTACCTGATTAAATATCAAGCCAGACTCTGGCTCGCCACGTTCGACCTGGACCACAACATGCTGGTCCAGGTCCAGGAAGCCACCCTGTCGGCTGACAGGGTGCCCGAACATGTGCAGGAGGCGTTGCAGCTGTGGCTGCTTTGAATCCTCAGATCTTCACCGTCTTGTAGAGGAAGTTCTTGAATTTGAAGAACCGTTTCCTTTCCTCTTCGTCGCCGTTAATGTCGCCGCTGACCGCCTTCAGGTGCCGGGCGATCTGGGGCATCCCGCCTCCGGCGGCGCTTCTCCCCTTGTCGATCACGAGCCGGACCACGTCCCGCGGGATGCTGTTCTGCGAATAGGGCTCGTAGACCGCATCCCAGAAATCCATGCCAGTCTCGATCCTGTTGAATATCTCCGCCGCCAGCTGTTCGCTCAGCAGCGTCGCCGCCTGGGGCGGGGATTCCTGGGCGCCGTCGCGGATGGCCCGCCGGATATCGTCGCCGGTGACGGTCTTCCCCTTCCGGAAGAAGAGCGCCCGCAGCAGGATGCTCCGCAGTTCCCGGATGCTCCCCTTGTAGTTGTGGCCGACCAGCACCTGCTTCGCCTCTTCCGTGAGGAGCGGCGCGGCCTCCCGCGGTTCGTCGCCGCGATAGGTCCGGTACAGCTTGCCGAGGAAGTGGGTGGCCAGGTCCGGGATGTCCTCGCGCCGCTCGTTGAGGGAGGGGACCCGCACCGACAGCTCGGAGAGCCGGTGATACAGGTCCTCCCTGAAGTTGCGCCGGCTGATCTCCTCCGCCAGGTTCTTGTTGGTCGCCGCCACCAGCAGGACCCGGCTGAACCGCTCCTGGTTGTCCCCCAGCCGGAAAAAGCCGCCGTTGTCGAGGAAGCGCAGCAGCTGCACCTGGGTCTTCGGGTCGGCATCGCCGATCTCGTCGAGAAAGACGATGCCGCCGCCGGCCTCTTCCAGTATCCCCTTGCGGTCGCTGTAGGCACCGGTGAACGCCCCCTTCTTGTGGCCGAACAGCTCGGAATAGGTCAGCTCCCCGCTGTAGGCGGCGATGTTGGTCTTTTTCACCGGCAGCTCGCCGTGCGGGTTGATCCTTTCCCGGTACATCTCGTTCAGCTTGTTGTACAGGTTGTTGAAGAAGAACTCCTTCCCCGCCCCGGTCGGTCCCAGCACCAGGATCGAGGGGAGGCCGATGGTCGCCTCCTGGAGGACGTTGTTGCTCCAGAGGGCGATCCGGTTGAACAGCGGCGCCGACACGGTGTTGATGAAGTCGACGATCTCCCGCGCCTTGTCGCTGTTGCCGATGATGTTGCCGAGCCGGTACGAGGAGACCTGCGGGTCCTTGTAGTTGACGTCGCTCTGCAGGCGGTTCACCTCTCCCTGGAGCCGCTCGATCCGCTGGATGTCGGAGATGTGCCGGCTGGTCAGGCGGCCGATGATCTGGAGTATCCGCTTGTGCTCCTCGGTGAACCAGGCGGGTTTCAGGGAGTTGAGGCAGATCACCGCGATCACCTCCTCGTCGGCTATGACCGGCACCGCGATCTCGCTCTTGATCAGCTCGCTCATGGAGCGGTGGAACCCTTCCCCCTG